>JAAZKA010000061.1 GCA_012800055.1 Clostridiales bacterium | reverse complement strand
GGCACCGTAAAGTGAACGGCTCTGCCTGCGGTTTGCTACGCCCTGAGTATCAAGCGTACCGCGGATGATGTGGTAACGCACACCAGGTAAGTCCTTCACACGTCCGCCTCTTATCATAACGACAGAGTGCTCCTGCAGGTTGTGGCCGACGCCGGGGATGTATGCGGTGACTTCGATTCCGTTGGTCAGACGCACACGGGCGATCTTCCGCAGCGCGGAGTTCGGCTTCTTCGGCGTGGAGGTACGTACGGCGGTACAGACGCCTCTCTTTTGCGGCGCCGACAGATTGATCGTCCTCTTCTTCAGGGTATTGAGACTCTTCTGCAGCGCCGGCGCTTTGGATTTGTACGTCACCTTCTCACGGCCATGACGTACGAGCTGGTTAAATGTCGGCATTTTGGTTGGGTTCCTCCTTTCCTAAAGATTGTATTCCACCCGTATAAACGGGAGTATACCCACAAACGGGCACTTTTATATTATACGCCAAAACACTTCCCGCGTCAACATCTATTTTTACGCTTATCAGGGATTTATTTTATGGTTTATTGGGCGTTTTGTCAGAGCTTACCAGAATTGCCGTGTTTTCGGGGATACGTAGGCCCGAACCTCGTATCCCCGCGATCATAACCTTTACTCCGCGACGATGTACCCTTCGCGGTACTGCTGCATACCGGTACCCGCCGGAACAAGCTTGCCGATGATGACGTTTTCCTTGAGGCCGATGAGCGGGTCAACCTTGCTCTTGATGGCGGCCTCGGTGAGCACGCGGGTGGTCTCCTGGAACGACGCAGCTGACAGAAACGAATCCGTTGCCAGAGACGCGCGGGTGATGCCGAGGATGAGGGGCGTGCAGGTTGCCGGCTGCAGATCCGTCTCGCCGTTCTTGATGCGCTCTTCGATGAAGGCATTCTCGTCGCGGTACTCGAAGAGATCGACCATCGCGCCGGGAAGCAGGTTCGTATCGCCCGCGTCCTCGACGCGGATCTTACGCATCATCTGGCGTACGATGACCTCGATGTGCTTATCGTTGATATCAACACCCTGCTGGCGGTAGACCTTCTGAACCTCCTGGATGAGGTAGTCATAGACTGCCAGGACGCCGCGTACGCGCAGCACGTCGTGGGGATTGAGCGCGCCCTCGGTCAGCTCCTGACCCTGCAGGATGACATCGCCCTCCTGAACCGTGAGCTGCTGCGACACGGGAACCGGATAGGCGCGGGTATCGCCGGTGGTGTCGTTGCGGATGACGACGTTGCGCATCGTGCCGCGGCGGATCTCCTCGATGGAGACGGTGCCGCCGATCTCGGCGAGGATGGCAACACGCTTGGGCTTGCGAGCCTCGAACAGTTCCTCGACGCGCGGAAGACCCTGTGTGATGTCGCCTCCGGCGATACCGCCGGAGTGGAAGGTACGCATGGTGAGCTGGGTACCGGGTTCGCCGATGGACTGCGCGGCGATGATGCCGACGGCCTCACCGATCGTGACGGGTTCGCTGGTCGCAAGGTTGACGCCGTAGCACTTCGAACAGATGCCGTGGCGCGCGTTGCACGTCAGGGCAGAGCGGATGCGGACTTTATCGATGCCGGCCTCCTCGATGCGCATGGCGTCGGCTTCAGTCATCATCTTATCCTTGCTTTGAAGCAGGTTCCCGTCCGCGTCAAAAAGGTCGGCGATGAGGTAGCGGCCGACGAGGCGGTCGACGAACGGCTCGATGAGCTTGTTGCCCTGCATGATTGCGCATACCTCGATGCCGTCGGTGTGACCGCAGTCCTCCTCGCGGATGATGACCTCCTGAGAGACGTCGACGAGGCGGCGGGTGAGGTAACCGGAGTCGGCGGTACGCAGCGCGGTATCCGCCTGACCCTTTCGGGCGCTTCGGCTTGAGATGAAGAACTCCAGTACTGACAGACCTTCACGGAAGTTGGTCTTGATCGGGATTTCAATGGTACGGCCGACGGTATCGGCCACCAGCCCGCGCATGCCGGCAAGCTGACGGATCTGCGAGATGCTGCCGCGTGCGCCTGAATCGGTCATCATGAAGATCGGGTTCTTGGCGTCGAGGTTCTTCTGCAGCGCTGCGGTGATGTTTTTGGTCGTCTCATCCCACTCGGTAATGACCAGACGGCGGCGCTCCTCATTGGTGATGAAGCCGCGCTTGTATTTGCGGTCAATGTCCGCGACGCGCTTCTCGGTCTCGGCGATGTAGGCGGGCTTCTCTCCGGGCACGTTCATATCCGACACGGAAATGGTCAGAGCGCCTTGTGTGGAGTATTTGTAGCCCATCGCCTTGACGCCGTCGAGCAGCGTGGCGGTACGGACGAAGCCGTGGCGGGAGATGCACTTGCCGATGATGATGCCGAGCTTCTTCTTATCGCACGGGAAGGCGATTTCCAGTGCGCAGGCATTTTCAGGGTCGGAACGGTCGACAAAGCCGAGATCCTGGGGGATGACGTCGTTGAAAATCAGGCGTCCGACGGTCGCGTCGATGATGCGGGTGACTTTCTCGCCGTTGATATTGCGGGAGACGCGGACGCGGATGGGCGCGTGGATGCTGACAAGCTTCTGGTCATATGCAAGCATCGCCTCGTCGACGGACGAATAGACATGACCGGCGCCCGGTTCGTCCTCGCGCAATACCGTGAGGTAATAGGAGCCCAGGATCATATCCTGCGTCGGGACGGTGATCGGCTTGCCGTCAACAGGCTTGAGGAGGTTGTTGGCGGAGAGCATCAGCACGCGGGCTTCGGACTGCGCCTCAGCGGACAGCGGGACATGGACGGCCATCTGGTCGCCGTCGAAGTCGGCGTTGAACGCGGTGCAGACGAGCGGATGGAGTTTTAACGCGCGGCCTTCGACGAGGACCGGCTCGAACGCCTGGATGCCCAGACGGTGCAGTGTAGGCGCGCGGTTGAGCATGACCGGATGCTCGGAGATGATGTATTCCAGCGCGTCCCAGACCTCGGTGCGGGCGCGCTCGACCATTTTCTTGGCGGACTTGATGTTGTTGGCGCAGCCGTCGTCGACGAGTTTCTTCATAACGAACGGCTTGAACAGCTCCAGCGCCATTTCCTTCGGCAGACCGCACTGGTAGATCTTGAGCTCCGGGCCGACGACGATAACCGAACGGCCGGAGTAGTCGACACGTTTGCCCAGGAGGTTCTGGCGAAAGCGTCCCTGCTTGCCGCGCAGCATGTCGGACAGCGACTTGAGCGCACGGTTGTTGGGGCCGGTGACCGGACGACCGCGGCGGCCGTTGTCAAACAGCGCATCGACGGCTTCCTGCAGCATCCGCTTCTCGTTGCGCACAATGATATCCGGCGCGCCGAGTTCGAGAAGACGCTTGAGGCGGTTGTTGCGGTTGATGACGCGGCGGTAGAGGTCGTTGAGGTCGGATGTCGCGAAGCGTCCGCCGTCGAGCTGAACCATCGGGCGCAGATCCGGCGGAATGACAGGAATGGCCTTGAGGATCATCCACTCCGGGCGGTTGCCGGAGATGCGGAAGGCCTCGACGACCTCGAGCTGCTTGATGATGCGGATGCGTTTTTGACCGGTCGCGCTCTTGAGTTCTGCGCGCAGCTCGTCGGAGGTTTTCTGCAGGTCGATTTCAGCGAGCAGCTCGCAGATTGCTTCGGCGCCCATACCGGCTTTAAAGTCGTCCTCGTACTTCTCGTACATGTCGCGGTACTCACGCTCGGTGAGAATCTGCTTTTTGGCAAGGGGGGTGTCTCCGGGATCGATGACGATGTACGCGGCGAAGTAGAGCACCCTCTCGAGAAGACGGGGGCTCATGTTGAGGATCAGGCCCATACGCGACGGGATGCCGCGGAAGTACCAGATGTGCGATACGGGTGCGGCGAGCTCAATGTGCCCCATGCGCTTGCGGCGAACCTTCTTCTTGGTGACCTCGACGCCGCAGCGGTCGCAGATCTTGCCCTTATAGCGGACTTTCTTATACTTCCCGCAGTGACATTCCCAGTCCTTGGTCGGGCCGAAGATGCGCTCGCAGAACAGACCGTCACGTTCGGGCTTGAGCGTACGGTAGTTGATGGTCTCGGGCTTTTTCACTTCGCCGAAGGACCACGCGTGCACCGTTTCCGGCGACGCCAGTCCGATTCTGATGGATTCAAAGCTCTGATTCGGCATGTGTTATCCCCTTTCCTTCGGCTCATTATACAGTTCGAACACCTCGGAGAACGCGTCCTCCTCAGCCTGATCGTCGGATTCCTCGGATTCGTCGGATTCCTCGGAATCCTCGTCGTCATACAGATCGTCGTCTTCGCTCTCGACGGTATAGCCCTCGTCCTCGATGTCGCGGTCGAGCACCAGCTCGTCGTCATTTCTCTCGTAGTTCTCGCCCTCGTCCTCGTCGTCGTCCAGCAGGATGATTTCTTCGCCGGTGTGGTCGAGCACGCGGACGTCCAGACTCAGCGACTGCAGTTCCTTGACGAGCACCTTGAACGACTCCGGCACACCCGGCTGCGGAACATTGTGACCCTTGACGATCGCTTCGTAGGTCTTGACACGCCCCACGATATCGTCGGACTTGACCGTCAGCATTTCCTGCAGCGTATATGCGGCACCGTAGGCTTCGAGTGCCCAGACTTCCATCTCGCCGAAGCGCTGCCCGCCGAACTGCGCCTTGCCGCCCAGAGGCTGCTGGGTGACCAGGGAATACGGCCCTGTGGAGCGCGCATGGATCTTATCGTCAACGAGGTGCAGCAGCTTGAGGAAGTACATGTACCCGATGGTGACCGGGTTATCGAACTGTTCGCCGGTACGTCCGTCGTAGAGGATGCTCTTGCCGGTAGGGTCGAGACCTGCGCGCTGGAGAGTCGCATGGATGTCGTCCTCACACGCACCGTCGAAGACCGGGGAGGCGACCTTCCAGCCGAGCTTCTTTGCCGCGTAGCCGAGGTGAACCTCGAGCACCTGTCCGATGTTCATACGAGAAGGCACGCCCAGCGGGTTCAGGAGGATGTCGATCGGGGTGCCGTCGGGGAGGAAGGGCATATCCTCCTGCGGCAGGATGCGGGAAATAACGCCCTTATTCCCGTGGCGTCCGGCCATCTTATCGCCGACGCTGATTTTACGCTTCTGCGCGACGTAGCAGCGCACGACCATATTGACGCCCGGGCTGAGCTCATCGGAGTTCTCGCGCGTGAATACCTTTACGTCGACAATAATACCCGACTCGCCGTGCGGAACCTTGAGGGAGGTGTCGCGGACTTCGCGAGCTTTCTCACCGAAGATGGCGCGCAGCAGACGTTCCTCGGCGGTCAGCTCAGTCTCGCCCTTCGGGGTGACCTTACCGACGAGGATATCTCCGGCGTGGACTTCCGCGCCGATGCGGATGATGCCGCGCTCGTCGAGGTCTTTGAGCGCGTCGTCGCCGACGTTCGGGATATCGCGGGTAATCTCCTCCGGCCCCAGTTTGGTATCACGGGCCTCGGTCTCATACTCCTCAATGTGGATCGAGGTATAGATGTCGTCGCGCACGAGCCGCTCATTGAGCAGGACGGCGTCCTCGTAGTTGTAGCCTTCCCAGGTCATGAACGCGATGAGGACGTTGCGGCCGAGCGAGATTTCACCTTCCTGGGTGGAGGGGCCGTCGGCGATGACTTCATCCTTACGCACACGCATGCCCTTGAAGACGACGGGCTTCTGGTTGATGCAGGTGCCTTGGTTAGAGCGCAGGAACTTGATGAGCTTATGCGTCTTCTCGCCGATGCCGTCGTACTTGATGGTGATTTCGTCAGCGGTGACATTGGTGACGACGCCGTCGGCCTCGGCGAGCGGAACGACGCCGGAGTCTACGGCAGCCTTATACTCGATCCCGGTGGCGACAATCGGCGCCTCGGGTACGAGCAGCGGCACGGCCTGACGCTGCATGTTCGAGCCCATCAGCGCACGGGTCGCCTCGTCGTTCTCAAGGAACGGGATAAACGCGGTTGCAACGGAGACCATCATACGCGCGGAGCTTTCGATGTAGTCGACACGGTCGCGGGAGAAGGCCATGATCTCGTTGCGGTAGCGGCAGGTGACGCGCTCGTTCTTGATGCGTCCCTCGTCGTCGAGCGGCTCATTGGCCTGGGCGACGATGTACTCATCCTCGATATCGGCGGTCATATAGACGACTTCGTCGGTGACCTTACGGGTCACGGGGTCGATCTTGCGGTAGGGGGCCTCGATGAAGCCGTACTCATTGACGCGGGCGTAGGAGGCGAGGTAGGAGATCAGTCCGATATTCGGACCTTCAGGCGTCTCGATGGGGCACATACGGCCATAGTGGGAGTAGTGGACGTCACGGACCTCGAAGTTTGCGCGGTCACGCGACAGACCGCCCGGGCCTAAGGCGGACATACGGCGCTTATGCGTCAGCTCAGCGAGGGGGTTGGTCTGATCCATGAACTGCGACAGCGGCGAGGAACCGAAGAAGTCCTTGATCGCCGTGGTGACCGGACGGATATTGACCAGAGACTGCGGCGTGACGATATCGAGATCCTGGATGGTCATACGCTCGCGGATAACGCGCTCCATGCGGGAAAAGCCGATGCGGAACTGGTTCTGCAGCAGCTCACCGACGGAACGCAGACGGCGGTTGCCGAGGTGGTCGATGTCGTCGGTGTGGCCGATGCCGTAGGCGATGCCGCACAGGTAGTTGATGGAAGCGAGGATGTCCTCGGGGGTGATGTGCTTGGGGATCAGCTCATCGATGTGGTCGGCGATGGCGTCCTTGAGGTCGTCGGGATGCTCTGCCATCAGGCGGGTGAGGACATCAAAGCGGACGCGCTCACGGATGCCGAGCTCGGCGGGGTCGAAGTCGACGAACCCGGTCATATCGACGACGTTGTTGGCGAAGACCTTGACAACACGCTCACCGATGAGGACGGAGGCGGAGTTGACACCGCGGCGCTCAAGCTGCTGCGCCTGCTCCCGGGTGAGGGTCTGACCGGCTTCGGCGAGCAGCTCGCCTGTGAGCGGGTCGATGATGTTCTGGGCGAGCTGCTGTCCCGACAGGCGGCGGGAGATCGCGAGCTTTTTATTGAACTTATACCGGCCGACGTTGCCGAGATCATAGCGGCGTGGGTCGAAGAAGAGGTTGTTGATGAGGGTACGGGCAGAGTCGACTGTGGGCGGCTCACCGGGACGCAGACGCTTATAGATTTCCATGAGCGCCTGTTCCTCGTTATGGGCGGGATCACGGTCGAGAGTGGCGACGATGCGCTCGTCCTCACCGAAGAGGTCGACAATCTCGGCGTTTGTGCGCACACCGATGCAGCGGATGAGGGAGGTGACGGGGAGCTTGCGGTTCTTGTCGATACGGGCGTAGAAGATATCGTTGGCGTCGGTCTCGTACTCGATCCAAGCGCCGCGGTAGGGGATGACAGTGCAGGCATACAGCTCGTGGTCGGTCTTATCGGTGGTGACGTCGTAGTACATGCCCGGCGAGCGGACGATCTGGGAGACGATGACGCGCTCGGCGCCGTTGATGATGAAGGTGCCGGAGTGGGTCATGAGCGGAAAGTCGCCCATGAAGATCTCCTGCTCCTTGATCTCCTCGGTCTCCTTATTGCGCAGTCTCATACGGACCTTGAGGGGTGCCGCGTAGGTGGCATCTCGCCCCTTGCACTCCTCGACGGAGTACTTGGGCTTTTCCTCAAGGGTATAGTCCACGAAGGACAGCTCGAGGTTTCCGATATAGTCCGTGATGGCGGTCATGTCGCGGAAGACTTCCTTCAGGCCGGTCTCCAGAAACCAGCGGTAGGATTTCTTCTGGATCTCGATCAAGTTGGGCATCTCCAGCGGCTCTCTCAGCCGTGCGTAGGACTTGCGCAGGGTTCTGCCGCAGAGTATGTCATGCACTATATCCTGCTTATGCACCATATCGCCGTTCACTCCTTACTGTAGATAGGGCGTTTTCATTCCGGCCGGCAGGCCGGGAAGTTTGGATGCCCGGGATTGTTGTACGAAGTTCGCTCGTTTCTCATTTTAGGGGTTGCGATTTTGTTTCTTTTCCGTTATAATGACATTATGGATCGTATGTAAAGAACGGATGGACTGCTGTGGCGCACAATGACGCCACTATGCGTAGAACATTATTATACTGTTTTTCTCTTCTTTTGTCAACTACGATTCTGGAAATCTTTGTACTTTTTTATCCCTCTCTTTTAGTAATTTTGTCATTCAACCCGTCGAATGGATACCCGGCGGGTTTTTGTGTCTTTCTTTTGCACATCTGCCGCGTCTGCGGTACCCACAGGCCATCCGCCGCCTGATCAGGAGGGACTGCCATATGGATTTCACCGCCAACCGTGCCGCTCTGTACCAGGAAATGGACGCCGTCTACCGTACGTACCCGACCGACACCGCCGCGCTGCGTGAAAAGTATGACGCGCAGAGCGCCGGACTGTCCCCATACGACCGGAAGCTGCTTTTATACCGTATTGCCATACGGAACTGCCCGGTACACATCTTCCCGCACTGTCCGTTCTACTACGAGATGGACGTCGGTAAGAACCGCAACGCGTGGATGGGCGGTTTCTGCAACTACGTGAGGGAGACATCGGATGTTGACATGACAGACTTTCACGCACGCATGAAGGATCGGAATATGCGAAACCTGACGATGGGCAGCAGCTTTGCAGACTTCGACCACCGCGTACCGGGCTACGACAACCTGCTGCGGGGAGGTCTGCGCGGGCTGTGCGAAGAAGCCGAGCGTCTGAACGTGACCGAACCGGACGCCGATCGACGCATGTACCGCGAGACGCTCATCGAAACGGCACACCTGCTGCGGGAACTTGCCTGCCGCTATGCGGATGAGGCGGCGCGTCAGGCGTCCGGGCACACCGGCGAGGTACGCGACAACCTCATGCGCATCGCTGATACCGCGCGGCGTATCCCGTGGGAGAAGCCTGCGACGTTCTACGAAGCGATGTGCGCGATTCTGTTTACGCGCGAGAGCATGAATGCGCTGGAGGGCGTGGGCATTTCCAGCTACGGCCACCTCGACCGGATGCTCTATCCGTATTTTGTCCGCGATCTGGCGGAAGGCCGCATCACGCGGGAGGAAGCGTACAGCCTGCTGTGCTTTATGCTGTCACTGACGGACGGACGCTTTGAGTACATCCCCGGCGCGCACATCGAGACGTCGACGACGGTGATGATCGGAGGGCAGGACGCGGACGGGACGCCGGTTTACAACGAGCTGACCGATATGATCATCGATGCGTTCGCGGAGCATCGGTTTGTGAACCCGAAGCTGAACGCGCGGGTATGTATGGGCAGCCCGGACGCGTATCCGGAAAAACTTGCGCAGCTGCTGCTGACGGGTTCGAACGTGCTGGCAATCGAGAACGACGAGGTGAACATCCGCTATCTGCAGAACGCAGGCGTATCGGAACGTGACGCGCGGCTGTACGTCGGCTGCGGATGCCAGGAGCTGACGGTACAGAACACGGCGTACCACAGCCGGGCGTTCCTGTACGTCAACCTCGTGCAGATACTGCTGGACACGCTGACGAAGCATCCACACGCGGCGTTCGACGAGCTGTACGCAGCTTATTTCACGGCGCTGCGGGACTTCCTCGGGGAGCTGATTGCCGACTGCACGCCGTTTGATGCGGTACACGTGCAGGTGAACGCGGAGCCGTTCGTATCTCTGCTGCTGTCGGACTGCATCGGACGCGGAAAAGACGTGACGGAGGGCGGTGCGCGCTACCGGTTCAAGACATTCACGCTGGTGGGCTTCGGGACGCTGGCGGACAGTCTGCTGGCGCTGCGGGAGTATCCCGACCGCACGGCATTACTCGAGGGGATGCGCCGCGACTATGCGGAGATGGAACCGCTGAGACGTTCGCTGGAGAATCTGCCGAAGTACGGAGATCCGGACGTGCGGCCGTTCATCCGTACGCTTGCGCACGACCTTTCGCACGCGGCGGACGGATGGACTGCTCCGGGAGATGTCCCGTGGGGGACGTCGATCTTTACATACTGGGCGTACGGCAGCTTCGGCAACCGGACCTCCGCGACGCCGGACGGACGGCACGCGGGAACCCCGTTCACACGCGGCGGCGGACCGTCGGATGTGGCGCTGGCACGTTTCGGCGTGACGGCGGGCGCGCAGGCATGCGGTGACACGTTCGCGGACTTCACGGACACGTCGGTCTATGATTTTACGCTGCCGTACTCTCCGGGAGCCGTCGACCCGGACACGCTTGCGGCATACATCCGCGCGTGCATCGGGCTGAATGTCCCGGTACTGCAGTGCATGACGGTGGACAAAGAGCAGCTCATTGAGGAGCGCGATCGTCCGGGGACACATCCGGAGCTTGTGGTACGCGTCTGCGGCTACAGCGCACGCTTCGGGCTGCTCAGGCGGCCCGTACAGGATGAGGTCATCTCAAGGTTTGCAAACCGGATATAACGGCAGCCGCGCCCTCCCGCCATCGGGAGGGCGCGTTTTTTATCACTGCGGGTACAACAAAAAGGTCTGGTTGGGGTATCCGAACTCGACGGTCAGTTCACCCGCGACGAAACCGAACTTCCGATACAGCGCACGAGGGGCCGTCCCGCGCGGGTTATTCTCCCGGAAGGTCGAGACGGTTATCATCTGTGACCGGTCGAGCCGTGCGAGCGCTTCGGTCAGCAGCATTGACGCGACGCCCCGTCTGCGGTACGCGGACGAGACCCCCCAGGCAGCAGATTTTATGATGCCTGCGAGAGGACAGCAGCACGCCGCAAATCTCCGCGTCCTCTCTGACACAGACGGCATCTCCGCGTCCGATAAACCGCAAGACGCCCGGTGTTCCGCGAGCTGTTCGGGTGTTTCCAGCCCGGGGAAGGTCGGCGCGACCTCTGCCACGAGTGCCATCCAGGCGTCAATGTCTTCGGGTCTGCCATACATGAGCGTCATATGCTTTCCACTCCCGCGAGTTTTCCCTCATACCAGCCGCTGACGCCGTTCTTCTTCATCAGCATCCCACGGGTTGTCGCGCGGATGAGTTTGAGCCGCTCGCCGGCGTTGACGGGCAGCCGATAGTCCGTGGCGTCTTTGATTTCCCAAACGCTGCCCTCGTTTTTGCGCAACAGGAACTCCGCCGGGATCCACAACCGCCGTCCGCTCGACAGATGCTCGACATATGCGCAGTCCCGTACACGTTACAAAAGCCGCACGCGGTGGTCTCCCCAGCGGATGTTGACCGACGTGTCCGACGCCTTTTGGTCTTCGAGCGCGGTATACTCAGGGAAGCGGTCGACCATGACGCTGCGGAAGGAATCGCCCTCGATGACGAGCGCGTTGAGCTGACCGTCGAGCTTGATCCCGCAGCCGCCGTCAAGCCCGATGATGTGCTGGCGGGTGTTGATATACGGCGCGGCGTTGGGATGGTCGGCGTGGTAGAGCGTGACGGGCCAGTGTCCGCAGACGACCCAGCGGGAAAAGACGCTGCCTTCGTCCATAAAGCCGTCGCGCTTCATCAGCCCGTAGGCGTCGGTTTCGGCAAGCATATCGAGGTCTTCATGCGGGACGCCGCCGTGGACGAACAGGAAGTGCTCATCCGCGGCGATCGTCGGGAGGTTACGAAGCCATGACAGCTCCCGTGCGCAGTACTCATTGACAGCCGCCCGGAACGCGTGCAGGTCGGTACCGGCGTCGGGACGCAATCCTATCTCATCGCAGACGTTGTGGAGGAAGCGTGTGCCCCAAGTCGGCGCAAGGTCTGAGTCGATGATGCCGAGACAGCGTCCGAACCAGACTTCCGCGTCGGGGTCATCGGAGAGCATCCACAGGACGTAGTTGTCGCAGTTGCCGAGGACGGGATAGCTCTCGTATATATCGCACAGCCGAATGATCTCACGCAGCGTCCCGAGAGAATCCATACAGCGCTCGAGGTAGTCGCCAACGGGGAACAGAACGTCGGAGGGCTTCAGTTCGAGTGCGCGTTCGAGCAGCAGCAGATAGTCAAGACTGCCATGGACGTCGGAGAAGGCGATGCGGCGGCGGGACGGAGCCAGTTGAAAACGTTGGATGCGTGCGGTACGGCGGTTGTTAAAGCTCATACATCCTCCATCGCGGCGATGGCACGCGCGACGCCGTCCTCCGTATTGGAGCCGATGACGGCAGTGGCGGCAGCCTTGAGTTCCTCCCGCGCGTTGGCGACGGCGTAGCCCTCATCTGCAGCGCGGAACAGCGGCAGATCATTCAGGTTATCACCGAAAGCCCGGACGCGGCGGAAGCCGCAGGTCTTTCGCAGAAACATGACGGCGTTATACTTCGATGCGCGGTCGGAGCAGACCTCGAGGTAGTAGTTTTCGGGGTGGTAGACGTCAAGGTAATACTCAACGCGCAGAAATGGCAGCTCGCGCAGCGCATCATAGACGGGCAGCAGCTTCTCGCGCCGGTCGGTGACGGAGAAATAGCAGACGTCGCGGAGGACGGAGAGATCGGGAAGCTGTGTGAAGACCTTGCCGAAGCCCTGTACGCGGTCTTCCATATAGACGCGGGCGGCATCGGTCGGGACGCGCTCATAGCAGGTCTGCAGCGCATCGTTTTCTATGGAGAAGACAAAGCCGTCGATGCGGAAGCGGCGAAGGGTGGGGAGGATTGCCGACAGGGGGAAGGTCTCAACCTTGACGTAGTGGCGGCGGGCGAGGTCATAGACACACGCACCGTTCATCAATACGGCGGGGACACTGATGTGCAAACCATCGAGCAGCTTTCCGACGGTGGCTGCGGTGCGCGCGGTGGCGACAGAGAACTGCACGCCGTGTGCGATGAGCCGGTTGAGGGTATCGCGGGAGTACACGGTGAGTGCGGGGGACGGGTCGAGCAGCGTGCCGTCGAGGTCGGCGATATAGAGCATTTTCATAAGCAGATTCCTTATAGCTCCTCGTCTCCGACGCGGTCGAGCCAGTCACACAGCCAGCGTTCGCTGGGGAGCCCGACGCCCATGACGGAGTTGGCCTCGAAGATGACGCCGTCGATGCGGCCTTCGTGTACAAGGCGGCGGGCGAGCTCGCACTGGTGTTCCATCAGCTCGAGCGGGACGGGACGACCGGAGGGGAAGTCGTACATGTAGACGCCGAGCATCTTCTTCTTTCCGGGGAGGATGCGTTCGAGAGCCTCGAAGCGTTCCTCAAGCAAAGGCAGCTCATCGCAGTTCCAGGTCCAGAGGGTGACGCCGGTGAGCGGTTCGTAGACGTCAGGGTGAAAGAGGGCGAGCTGTTGGGTATAGCTGACGACCCACAGTTCCATCGGGCGGGGAGCTGTATCCAGTCCGCGTCGAATTTCCTGCAGCAGGGCGAGCGCTTTCTGCGAACGTTCGGGTTCTGGGAGACTGCAGAAGGCGCCGAAAAAGTCATCCATGAACGCGCCGGTGAGATTGGGGTACTTTGCGGCGAGTTCGGCAATGAAGCGTTCCTCATTGCCGATGCGCATCCCGGCAGAACCGGTCGACGACCACAGCACGTTCTTCATCCTGCGGAAGCTCTCCATATAACCGTAGGCGTCATGGGAGAAGGGGACGGGGATGCCGTCGCAGTTGATCATGAGCATATTGGGAACACCGAGCATGGTGGCACCCTCGGCGGGAGTGATGCGCGACCACTTGGTGAAGCGGTCTTCGTCACGCTTGCCGAGGTAGATATCGTCCTGATGCGGCCGTACGCCGAACATCCAGGTTTTATCACGGAATGTTGCCATAGGGGTAACCTCCCTGTTGATTCCATAATATACGGAAAAAAGATTGAAAAAAGACTGCGGAAATAGTAAAATACCCGTGAAGGGTCATGTGGGCCCCTACGGGTGAACACAAACGGTGTGCGGCGAGCCTCCCTTGAAACCTTTTTGGCAGTCTGCCGGCGGAAGAGGGCGGCGCGGATCGAAACAAAAGCAGAAGAAATCTGATGCGATCTTCCGGTTGACATAAGTACTGTGATACTGACCATGAAAGCAAAATAGCCGCCTCCAGCAAGTCATGCGACTACTCAGCCAATCGATAAAAGAAAACGGCAAACCGTCACCAAGTTCGGTCCCGTTCTTTTTCTAAAGTATAACACAGATTCTCGGGCCTGTCAAGGTGTATTTTTGTTGACAAAGGACAGAAACCATAGTACAATAAAAGATACAGGGTACACTACTCGTGTAAGGAAGCCGCCATGCCCGGAGATTTGCGCGGAGTCCGACGGGATTTGCGCCATCATCCGAAGGATCGTGTCCGCGCGCTGAACCGACTGCAGATGAACAAGAACCCACAAACATATACTTAGGAGGACACCGCCATGCTGGATTCCGCAGAAGTCAAACGCATCGCCCGCCGGATGGGCGCCGATCTCGTCGGCATCGCGTCGATGGATCGCTTCGAGGGAGCACCGCCGGAGATGGACCCGCGTATGATCATGCCGCGCGCGAAGTCGATGATCGTCTGTGCGTTCCGCATCAACCGCGGCGCGCTGCGCGGCATCGAGGAGGGCACCCACTTCACCTCCTATGCCGCGATGGGCTACGGTGCCATCAATACCGTCATCATGCCCACCTTTGTCATCAACTTCGCCCGTATCTTCGAGGACGAGGGTTATGAGGCCATCCCCTTCGGCTTCCAGTCCAACTTCGGTGGCAACATCGACCACTGGAGAAAGCCCACCGAGGACAACCCCCTGCCGCACAAGTCCGACCTGGACGGCAAGCTGCGCTCTAAGCCCGTCGCCGAGGGTAAGCCCGCTCCCGATGTCACGATCCATATGCGCATTGCCGCCTACCTCGCGGGGCTCGGGGAGATCGGGCTGTCGAAGGTCTTTCTCACGCCGCAGTTCGGCCCGCGCCAGCGCTTAACCCTCGTTCTGACCGAAATGGAGCTCGAACCGGACCCCATCATGGAGCCGGGGTCTGTGTGCCTCAACTGCGGTGCGTGCATCCGCGAGTGTCCTCCGCAGGCATACGACTACGAGAAGCGCGTCCATGTCAACCTCGCCGGGCATGATGTGAGCTGGGCGGAGTTTGACCCGGAGAAGTGTCTGTGGGGATTCCGCGGCGCGGTACCCACCGAGGAAGGCGAGAAGGGCTACTACATCAGCGGGCGAGAGGACTTCAAGCCCGGCCCGATCACCCCGTTTGCCCACAAGCCCGGCAATGTCTATACGCACGGCGAGGCGATCTGCGGCGGCCGCGGCTGTATGCGCGCCTGCATGGTCGCGCTCGAGAAAGCCGGGACGCTGCAAAACAAATTCAAAAGCCCCTTCCGCACCGAGAAGCCGTGGAAGGTCGACTGGAGCGACTATGACCCCAATGACCCTGCCGTGCAGTAAAAGGAGAGCCTGTTCCCGAGACAGTCAAAAAGGAATGATTACCACATGTTTATAGAGGTCAATGATGCGAAAGTGTTTTTTGGTTTTACTTCTGATACTTTCCGCAATTATGATTGTTTCGGTGTCAGCTTTTGCCGTGGACGAGATGGCTGTAGAGACGGATTTGTTAAAAGACATGCTTGCAAATATTGCAGCGAAGACTTCCGGAATCGAAGAAAACAACACATTTGCTTACGGTGATTGCATTTATTCCATCATGGACAGCAGAGGCTCTCTCCACATAATTTATATGAACACATACGATGAGAAGGGCTGCTGCAAAACCCGCTACGGTGTAATCGATGCAGATTCCGAAAAAGTGCTCATACCGTTTCGCTACGACAGGATTGAGTTTACCTCAAGCGGAAATTTCCTTGTTCGATGGGGGCAAAGACCTCCGATCCCACGTGCCTGTTATTCATTCAGCGGATACTATTCCGCCGTTTTGAACAAAAACAACGAGGAAATACCGCTTAAAGCCCTTCCTGAGAATGCTTTCGTCCGAAGGCTCTATGACGACGGGCTTGCAATACTTTATCAGCTGAGCGAAGAAGGCTTTGCAAAATGGGGAATCATAGATATAGAGGCAGACAAGTTGCTGCTTCCCGCTATTGCGGATATGCCAGACGCTTTATACGCGGAATATTTTGACTTGGTGGATCTGGCTGAAATACGAACTGCTGTCAGTCGGTGGAGTCTGACTCAGTACGATCCGAAAGACTCTTATCGCTATCGTCCGGATGACGGAAAATTTGGTGTAGTCAGCCGTTACGGGCAGATCATTATACCTCCGGCATATGATCAGATGAGATTTATCAATTTGCATGAGCAGCCTCTCTTAGAGGATTGCGAGCTTGAAGTGCAGATAAACTCGGAAACAAAGACCATATGCGTAAAAGATTTCATTACGCCCTCTCCCTGGGCCGCCGCCTTTACAAAAGACGCCGCGTCCGCGGGGATCGTACCGGCGAATCTGATGCGAAACTATACAGGACCCGTTACGCGCATGGAGCTTGCAGACATGACGGTAAATCTCATTGAAGCTGTAAGCGGAAAGAGAATTGACGATTTTATCGCAGATAAAGGTGTTGAAACGCCTGCGGATCCGTTTGCACGCAGCACAGAAAACATATTGCGCTGCCGCGCTCTTGGCATTGTAATAGGAGCAGGGGGCGACAGCTTTGAGCCGTCCGGTTTTATCACAAGAGCTGAAATGGCTGTTGTGATTGACAAAATCGGAGATGTTCTGGGGGTTGACAAGAGTTTTGGTGGGACAGAGTATACGCTTCCCTTTGACGATCTATTCACTTCGTCCATGAGCTGGTGCGCTGAGTTTATCAGATGGCCGGCCCGAGCCGGAATCATTGCAGGCATCGGCAACCGCAGATTTGATCCGGATTCCGCACTCACCGCAGAGCAGGCAATCACATTATTGTTCAGAACGCTTCAAGCTTTGAATTAATCTTTGCCTATCGAAAAAACATGCAAACCATCGAGACCATGATCGTCATTTAAACCCATTTGTTCTCCTTCTTTGCTTTGCAGTCGGCAGATCGCAATGTAAGGGCCTGAGACTGTGAGAACTTATGGTCAAACGCATCAAGAGTTCAAAAACCCCGCGCCGACACGGGATTCTAATATCACAAAAAGCGGTATAAAAAACAAGCTTTACCGCTTCCTTCGGTACAGGAGAATTTTATCCTTGACAAATCGGTTTTCAAAATCTTCTTTTCCAACGAACAGAACCACCGTATTTTCACGCGGCTTACGAGGAGTATAACGAGAGTTTTGACCGCGTGAGCCTGCATATGACGCAGCCCTTGAAAAACAACAAAGGAGCATCACCGCTATGATCACAATCCCTCTTTACCGCGAAACATTCACCGCCGTGCCGCGTCTGCTTGCCGACAACGGCAGCGTCTGCGCAACGGCATTCACCTACCCGACGGGCGTACAGGCCGTGAAGGTCGAAAACGCGCGCGGATACTTCATCATACTGCCGTTCCAGGGCCAGCAGATCTGGCGCGCGTACTTCGACGACCACGAGCTGGTCATGCGCACTGCGTTCGATGAGCCGGTCGCGACGCAGGACTACCTCAAGACCTACGGCGGCTTCCTGCTGCACTGCGGCTTCAGCGCGATGGGCTGCCCTGCCGCCGACGATACGCATCCGCTCCACGGCGAGCTGCCGAACCATCCCTACGACTCCGCCGCGCTGCTGGTCACCGACGATGCCGTCACCGTAACAGGCTCAGTGCGCTATAAGATCGCCTTCACGGTCGACTATACCTTCACGCCGTCCGTCACGCTCAGGAAAGATGCCACGGTGCTCGAGATTGACATCAGCGCAAAGAATAACCGCCGCGCGCCGATGGAGTACATGTACCTGTCGCACATCAACTTCCGTCCGTACGACGGCGGGGAGCTTGTCTGCTCGGCGCCGTACGACCCGGCGCATGTCAAGGTACACCGCAAGTTTCCGGCGCGGATGGAGCCGGACGCATACCGGAAGCTCTCGGACTACATGGACGCAATCGCCGCCGATCCGAAGGTGCAGGCGGTGTTCGACTCCGGGACGCAGGACTACGACCCCGAGGTGTGCATGACGCTTCTCTATGACGCCGACGCGGAGGGCCGCGGCCACACGATGCAGGTGCTGCCGGACGGTTATGCGCACTATGTCTGCCACATCGTCGAGAAGCAGCCGTACGTCATCCGCTGGCTGTCGCGGACGGGCGACGAGGACGCGTGCGGGATGGCGCTGCCGGCGACGTCCGAGCACAACGGTCGTGAGCAGGCAAGGCGCGACGGTCAGCTCAAGGTTCTCGCGGGCGGCGAGACCTTTCGCACGCATCTGCGCGTGGGACTGCTGACACCCGGCGAGGCTTCTGCGGTACGGGCACTGTGCAAATAAAAACAGCGGGGGAGATTTCCCTCGCCGTCCGGTTTATCTGAAGATAGACGTTTTCCGCCGTTCATGGTTTTGAACGCGCGTGCGGTGAAACCTTTGCGAGTCATTTGCAAAACCCCCTTTGCGGTCGGAGATACCAAAGCCGCAAAGGGGGTTTTGCGCGTCAATATTCGCAAGTTACGCCTTTTTCCAGATGTTCACAATCCGCACGATGACCGAGCTGACGACGAGGTTGAGTGCGGTCTCGATGAGGAAGTTGACGCCCGCGAGTGTGAACAGCATGTATGCGACGACGTTCGTACCGCCGGCCCACTCCTGCAGGATGTCAAAGTAGAACAGCAGCATCGCCGCGCAGAAAATGCCTGTGTTGGTAATCGGGCACAGCACCGCCGCAAGCAGTACCGCGAGCGTCTGATTCTTCCCGCTGACCGCGCGGTATGCGAGTCCCGCGACCCAGCCCGCCGCAATGCCCTTGAGCATGCACAGTGCCACCGTGACGAACGGACGCGCCACGAACATCACATACGCGCCCTGATCGGTGCCGTTGACCGTGGCGATCGTGACGATCAGTCCGAACACGCCGCCGAGGAATGCTCCGCCGCCCGGACCATAGATCGCCGCGCCGATTACGATCGGAATCAACACCAGTGAAATCGGAAACGGGCCGATCCGGATAAACGACCCCAGAAGCTGCAGCAAGGCGACGATCGCGGCAAGCAGCGCCAATCCGACCAGCTTCTTCGTACTTTCGAGTCTTTGCGTTCTGTTGTGGTCTGCCATGAAATAACCTCCCGCTGCTGTTCCATATAAGGATACAGCGCGTATTTTGGGGAAAGGTGCGATCTATCTGATCAAACGCCCTGCGCCTCCGGTAACGGATGGCGCGGTCGCATTGCTGACAGAGGACAGAGAAGAGAGGAACGGATTTCCCGTGTCCTAGCGTCTATTCCCCTTACCTGTTCTTCAGGTAGATGAGGTACAGGCCATCGGTCACGAGCGACGGGTCGAGGATGATATCGGTCTCGCAGTAGGGCGTAATGACGGCGGAGAAGCCGCCGGTGGAGACGACAGTGGCCTCATCACCGAGGATGCTGCGGAACTTTTGGGTCATGCCGTCGATCATGGAAGCTGTGCCGAAGATGATGCCGGACTTCATCGAGTCGACGGAGTTGGTGCCGATGACGTTCTGTGCGGAGTCGAAGTCGATGTGGGGAAGCTGCGCGGTGCCTGTGGAGAGCGCATGAAGGGAGATGCCCAGACCCGGCAGGATGGAGCAGCCGAGGAAGCTGCCGAACTTGTCAATTGCGGAGATTTTGGTGGCAGTGCCGAGGTCGAAGACGATGATGGGAGGCTTATATTTCTTGATCGCCGCGACCGCGCCGCAGACGAGGTCGGAGCCGAGGATGGCGGGGTTGTCGATCTTGATGTTAAGGCCGGTCTTGATGCCGGGGCCGATGATGAGCGCGTGGCAGCCCAGGAGCTTTTGCACGGCGTTCCTGAGGGTGGTCTGCAGCGGCGGGACGACACAGGAAATAATGGCACCGTCAAAGCCTTTGGTGGAGATGCCGTTGAGGTGGAGGATGGAGTTGAATGCAATGGCGTACTGATCCGAGGTCTTGTTCGCCTCCGTCTGGATACGGGAGGAGAACAACCGCGTGTCATTGTCGTACGCGGAGAGAACGATGTTGGTGTTGCCGACATCCGCCGTGAAGACCATAAGAATACTCCTTTACATGGAAAAACCGCTGTTATAATTTATTATAACCGTGTACGGCGAACATGCAATAGCAATTACAACACAAATTCGCCGACGTTTTCAGGATATTTTTTACATTACGAGAATACACACCCGCGCGATGCGCATGCGGACGGTGTGTGTTCCCGCGACACCGGACGGATACTGCACAGGGCGGGAAGTAGGCATCCCGCCCTGCGATTCGATCCCCGTGGGGTTCCGTTACTGCGGCAGACGGCAGCAGCCGCATCATCATAAAAACGCTCTCCGATCCGCACCGTTCGTGCATGAGGTCGAAAGGGATTTGATCGCGCGGTAAATTTTGTCAGCGCCAGGCGCGGGTCTTTCCGGTGAAGAACAGCGCGATGCAGCCGGGACCGACATGTGAGCCGATGGTGGGGCCGAGCGGCAGAATCTTCAGATCGCGCACCTTCACACGTTTGAGAACCTCCTGTTTCATCCATTCGGCGTCGGCGGGACAGTCGGCGTGGTTGATGAGGACGAGCTGCTTCTCCGGCTCGACAATGTTTTCAACCATCCGGTCGACGATCATCTGCAGCGACGCACGGCGTCCGCGCACCTTGCTGCCGACGGTCAGCTTGCCGTCGAGAGCGGTGTACATGACCGGCTTGATGCCGAGCATCGACCCGGCGATCGCCGCAGTACGGGAGAGCCGTCCGCCGCGGTAGAGATAGTTCAGGTCGTCGACGGTGAAGTAATGGATGAAGTACTTTTTATTTTCCTCGGTCCAGCGGTAGAGCGTGTCGATGTCCATGCCCTCGCGCTTCTTCTGTGCCATCGCGAGCGCGAGCCGACCCTCACCGCCGCACTGGGAGGTGGAGTCGACGGCGTAGATCTTCGCGTCGGGATAGCGGCTGCGCAGATCTGAGACGGCAAGGCATGCGTTCTGGTAGGTACCGCTGAGGGCGGAGGAAAAGACGAGGTAGATGACGTCGCGCCCCTGGTCGAGCTGCGCGGAAAGGCGGGAGATGATGGTATCGGGGTTGATTTGGGTGGTGGTGGGCATGGCGCCGGCACGCATGAGCTGGTAGAAATCGTGGCCGGCGAGAGTGACGCAGTCATCTTCATAGTCGCGGCCGCTGACGGTGAAGACCATACGTAAGCACTCAAGACCGTTTTCGGCGTACATCTCGGGGGTGAGATCACAGGTGGAGTCGGTGAAGATCGTATAATCTCGCATAATGCGATCCTCCTTGTTCAAGTAAGACGATTAGAGTTGTTATAGTATACCGCGAACAACGGTTTTTAGCAAGAGCTTTTCCCTGTTTTTTTGCAAAATTTTAAAAAGAATTGTTTGCATCCCCGCGCCGATGTGATATAATAAAAGGCAACCGCATATCTTATGTGAATTATTCCGACAAGGGAGTCTTTTTATGGCCGAACTTCGTTACCATCCGCTCACCCGTGACTGGGTGATGATTGCCTCGCACCGTCAGAACCGTCCGCAGATGCCGAAGAACTGGTGCCCGTTCTGCCCGGGGTCGGGGAAGGTGCCGGACGACTTCGACGTCCTCAAATACGACAACGACTTTCCGGCGCTTTCTCAGAATCCTCCGGAGCCGGACGACGTCGCGACGGAACTGTACCGCACCGCACCGGCATACGGCAAGTGCGAGGTGATTCTGTACTCGCCGAAGCACAACGTGACGCTGCCGGAGCTGACGCTGCCGCATGTTCGGAAGCTCGTCGATCTGTGGACGGAACGCTTCGAGAAGATAGCGGCGGACGAGAAAATCAAGTATGTCTTCATCTTCGAAAACCGCGGCGAGGCGGTGGGCGTGACGATGCCGCATCCGCACGGACAAATCTACGGCTACTCGTTCATTCCGAAGAAGCTGCAGATCGAGACGGACTCCTGCCGCAGCTACTACAATGAGAAGAGCCGCTGCCTGATCTGCGACATGCTGGCCGACGAGCGGCGTGACGGGCGGCGGATGGTCTTCGAGAACGAGGACTTTTCGGTCTTCATTCCGTTCTTCTGCGAGTATCCGTACGGCATCTACATCGTGAGCCGGACGCATAAGCAGAACCTGACGCAGTTCAATGAACGGGAGCGGGACAATCTGGCAGCGGCGGTACGTGCCGCGGCGGGGACGCTGGACAACCTGTTCGGCTTTACGTTCCCGTACATGATGTGTATGCACCAGGATCCGGTGAACAGCGGGGACTACTCGAAAGACTTCCACTTCCACATAGAGTACTTTCCGCCAATGCGCGCGGCGGACAAGATCAAGTACAACGCGTCATCGGAGACGGGCGCCTGGGCACACTGCAACCCGACCGCGCCGGAGGAGAAGGCCGTCGAGCTGCGTGCGGCGTACGCGAAGTTTTGCGAGCGTGACCGCGCGTAACGGTCTATGGAACTGCCGAAACGCGAACACCCCCGACGGTATTATCCGCCGGGGGTGTCGCTTACTTGTAATATGTCGATAACGAAGTGATTTTAACGATGTGTCGGATTCGATCTGCTGTGCTTTTTATCCGACAGCCCTGGAACAGACGCATCGCAGATCTGCGTCCTCGCGCTCCCACGGGAGGTCAAGGTCGAGCCGACCGAAGTGGCCGTACGCGGCGGTAGCCTGATAGATCGGGCGGCGCAGGTCGAAATACTCGATGATTTTCGCCGGACGGAAGTCGAAGCGCTCGGAGATGAGCTGTGCGAGCGCGTCGTCGGGCAGCACGCCCGTACCGAACGTATCGGCGTAGATCTGCAGCGGACGCGCGACGCCGATGGCGTAGGATAAGCCGATTTCGCAGCGTTTTGCCAGTCCCGCCGCTACGACGTTCTTCGCGGCGTAGCGTGCCATGTACGACGCCGAGCGGTCGACCTTCGTCGGGTCCTTGCCCGAGAACGCGCCTCCGCCATGCCGCGAGAAGCCGCCGTAGGTGTCCACGATGATCTTGCGGCCCGTCAGACCGGTGTCTCCCGCAGGCCCGCCGACCACAAAGCGTCCAGTCGGGTTCACGAAGTATTTGGTATCCGGTGTTAAGAGCTTCTCCGGCAGCTCCGCGTGTACGACGGTCTCGAGGATATCCGCGCGCAGCCGATTCAGGTTCACGTCGGGGCCGTGCTGTGCCGACACAACCACTGCCGTGATCGCCGTCGGGACACCGTCCTCGTACGCGAATGTCACCTGGGTCTTGCCGTCCGGACGCAGATACGGGAGCGTGCCGTCACGGCGGACTGCCGCAAGCTTTCGCGCAAGACGGTTTGCGTAGGCAAACGGCGCGGGCAGCTTTTCTGGTGTCTCGTCGCACGCGTAGCCGAACATCATACCCTGGTCCCCTGCGCCGATGAGGTCGGCGGGGTCGACGTCGCCGGACTTGAATTCCTGCGAGTGATCGACACCCAGCGCAATATCCGGCGACTGCTCATCGATGGAAGACAGCACCGCGCAGGTGCGGTAATCAAGGCCGTATTCGGCATGGTTGTAACCGATCCTGCGCACGGTCTCGCGGACAATCGCGGGAATGTCGGCATATGCCTGCGTGGAGATTTCGCCCATCACCAGCACCATACCGGTCGTCGCGCAGGCCTCGCATGCCACGCGCGACATCGGGTCTTCCCGCAGCAGCGCGTCGAGCACACCGTCGGAAATCTGGTCGCACAGCTTATCGGGATGACCTTCTGTGACCGATTCGGATGTAAAAAGCCTCTGCATATCTATTGTAAGTCCCTTCGTTTTGTTTTCCCGTGTATTTTATCATATTTTCCGAGTTTCGTCAACGGACGGATTCACAAATCATCTCGCCCATCCACTGCATGGCTTCGTTCTCATAGGGGAACGCGTCACCCTCCGGCTCAGGGAGCTGCTCATAGAGGAGCGTTCCGGCGGTCTCGCGAAAGCCGATCTCACGGCAGATTTCCTCCCACTGCTCACGGGTGAGCATCATCTTGTCAAACCTCATCGCCGCGAAGTCGGGGTCCTGCGCGAGCAGGCGAATCCATTTTTCCGCCTTCCCGGGGTCGGTGAGGATGCTCATGTCATACACCGCCGCGCCGTCGGATTTGAGCACCCGGTACGCCTCACGAAAGCCATCCATCCATTTTTCCTGCATGCTCCCGAAACCCGCCAGCGACGTCACGCAGTCGACGCTCTCGTCGGTAAACGGCAGAGCCGCACAGTCGCACGCGATGCACATGACATCCACATAGGGGTTGCGGCAGTCCTCGTTGTAGTAGATACGGTCGTACTTGAGGATGCGGTGGCTGACATCGGTGAGGATGATCGTGCACGGCCAGTCGATACGCCGGTAGTACATCCCGACGCCGGTTGCCGCGCCGCTTGCAATGTCAAGGATTACGCGCGGTTTGCGTCGTGCGAGCACCGCGAAGTACGCCTCATCGTGCGGCAGACCGCGCAGGTAGTTCGGGTTGACGTTCCGCCGGTCGATCTCCGTGCGGTACTGCTCGTAGTTCTTCAGGAACAACGACCACAGCTCGCCGCGTATCTCACGCGTGCCGAAGTCGAGCACACCGTCGGTGATCGGGAACGTATGCCCGCCCGCACACGCGACGTACGGCTCGCCGTCGCGGTAAGCGATCGAAAGCGCGCCGCCGCATTTCGGGCAGCGCATCACCGGCAGCATCCGCCGCAGTCCCCGATCGACCTCGCCGAGTGCCGTACCCAACGTCTCGGACAGCGCCGGCGCGAGGTCGTAGAGTGCCGCGTCCGAAAGAGATTCCACCGGCACCTCCGTCTCCCGTACGTTCCCGCGCGTCTTCGCCGTCACGCGTACGGAAAGCTCCAGCGTCCCGGCGTCGCGCATCCGGGAAAGCTCCGAAAGCTCTCCTTCCGTGCGCAGTCCTCGGAGCGCCGCAAGCTCCCGATGCGCACCGTCATAGATACATCCTCCGGAGGTTTCCTCCCCCAGCAGCGCATTGACCGTCACGCCGTACAGCGCCGACAGCTCGAGCAGCAGCGCCACATCCGGAACGCTGCCGCCGGTTTCCCACTTGCTCACCGCCTGCGTCGACACGCACAACCGTTTCGCAAGCGCTGCCTGCGTCAGTCCCGCGGCTCTGCGCAGCGCGCTCAGCCGTCTGCCGGTCTTCTCCCGGTCGATCATCCGCCGTACCTCCCATATCTGATACAATCAGTATACTACACCGCAACGGATTGTGCAAGGGACGCGTAATTGACCATGAGTTAAAGATATCAACCGTGGGTTGATAGTATCCCCTCTGTTGACAAGCCGAATGAAAACTGGTATACTGATACAAACGACAACAGGGGAGGCAACGCACGATGAAAACCGCATATCTTGGGGATCTGGAGATCAGCCGTATCTGCGTAGGCTGCTGGAGCTTCGGCGGCGGTGAGGGCAGCTATTGGGGGCCTCAGGCGCAGGAGGATGTTGACGCGCTGGTACGCGAGGCGCTCGACCTGGGCGTGAATTTCTTCGACACGGCGTTCGGCTATAATGCGGGTGAGAGTGAGCGGGCGCTGGGTCACGCACTCTGCGGCATCCGGCAGCGCGCGGTGATCTGCGACAAGACGCCGATCATGACGCGTGAGCAGCTCGAGCACGCCGAGGACTTTATAAAAGCCGGGCTGGATCGTCTGGAGACGGATTATCTCGACCTGCTGATGATCCACTGGCCGACGAAGGATCGGGAGCTGCTCATCGAGAACCTGCAGGCGCTGGACGGTCTGCGGAAGAAGGGCATGGTGAAGCACTTAGGCGTCTCGAACTTCGGCGTGGAGACACTGAACATCGCGCGCGATCTGGGAATCCCGCTGGTTGCGGATGAGCTTGCTTATAACCTGATCACCCGCGCGATCGAGTATGAAATCCTGCCGCTGTGCAGGGAGCGCGGGATCGGCGTGACGGCGTACATGCCGCTGATGCAGGGGCTGCTGACGGGGAAGTACCGGACACCGGCGGATATCCCGGATATGCGCCGGCGCAGCGTCCACTTCAACGCGGCGAACAACCCGCAGGCAAGGCACGGAGGCCCGGGGTTTGAGACAGAAACAATGGCAGTGGTCGCGGGGTTATGCGCACTCGCGGAGAAATGCGGTACGGACGCCGGAACGCTTGCGATCGCGTGGCTGCTGCATCAGCCGGGCGTAGCGTGTGCGATGGTGGGATGCCGCAATGCCGCGCAGGTACGGCAAAACGCCGCGTCCGCCGGATACGCGCTGTCACCGGACGTCTTGGCAGAGTTGGACGCACTGACCGCCGATCTGAAGGCAAAGCTGCCGCGCTGTCCCGACCTGTTCTTAACAGGCGAAAAAGCCCGCGTATGGTAACATGAGACTCAGGCGTCAGTAGAACGGGAATCGCATTCCGTCCCCTGACGCCCG
>JAAZKA010000060.1 GCA_012800055.1 Clostridiales bacterium | reverse complement strand
TCGAGTCCGTTGGCCTTCAGCGCTGCGTTGAAGGCGTCGAGCTGGGTGTTGATTTCCTCGATGGAGGGGAGACGGCCGTTGCCGCACTGCTTGATGTACTGCGCGACGACGTTGTCGATGCTGGCGACCTTATCGGTCACATCGCCGATGTCGAAGATGAAGCCGTAGAACTTGGAGACGGTGGAGCCGACCTCGTTGAGGTTGTACAAATCCTGCACGAAGGTGGCATCGGCGTCCTGCTTGGCCGGGGAGACGATGAACAGGTTGCCCCAGAATACGCCGTACCAGTAATGGTAGCCGTAGTTGGCGGAGTCGTTATTGCGGGAGCCTTCGAACTTGCAGGTGACCTGACCGTCGGTGTCATACTTCCAGTGGGTGCCTTCGATGCCGTAGCGCATGCAGGTAGCGAGGTAGCCGTCGGAGTTGGTGAGGTTCATGAGTTTCAAAGCGGCTTCGACGTTCTTGGAGGAAGACGGCACGCAGTAGACGCCGTTGGAGGCGTTGGAGAGGCCGATCGCCTTGGTGGAGCGGATGAGGACGGTGTCGAAGTCATCGGAGAACTTATTCGGGGCGATGGTGGTCAGACCGGAGGAGCCCCAGCCGAAAAGCTCGCCGTTCTTGCGCAGAGCGTCGTCCGGGTCGAGGTTCCTGACATCATCCGGCGGGATCATGAGATCCTGGACCCACTGATACGCAAGGTGGCACCACTCGCGGTACTCATCGGTACCGAAGGTGTTGTAGACGACCTGGGAGTCGAAGGAGGGGATACCGACCTCGCCGTCGATGTTGATGGCGGCATAGGCCTTATTGGCGTTATCGCCCTGGAGGATGTCGATGGCGGCGAAGGGACGCGGGGATTCCGGTCCGCCGAGGGTGGTGACATAGGGGTAGTAGAAGTCCTGGGCATCCATGGCGTCCTTGACGGCGTAGAGCTGCTCGATGAGGTCGGGGTAGAACTCCCACTTCACGTTGGACATGTACTCCGCAACGCCGAGGGATTCGGCAAGGGTTTCGTTGTAGAGGAAGTCATAGTTGCGTACGCGGTTCTTGTAGAGCGGTACGCCCCAGATTTCACCGGCGTAGGTGGCGTCCTTCCAGATGTTCTCCGGCAGGATGGCGACGGTGTCGGCAAGGAGGGTATCGACGTACTCGGTGACGGGCTGGAGGGCCTTGATCTTATACATCTGCGAAATGGCGTTGTTGAAGCTGGCGTTGCAGACGATCATATCCATCTCCTGGCCGGCGTTGAGCATGACCGGGATCTTCTCGGTATAGTCCGCGTAGGCCATGTTGTTGATGGTGACATCGACGTTGATGGCGGCGAGAATATACTCCTGGAGGTACTTCATGACCATGTCGTTGTCGGGGCACAGGCCGTTGTTGGCATACCAGGTGATCTGGGGAGCGACCTCGGCTGCCGGTGCGGTTGTCGCGGTGGAGGTCTGGGCGGTGGTGATGGCAGTCGTCGCGCGCGGGGTGGTGGCAGCGGTCGTCGTGGCTGCAGTCGTTGTGGCGGCTGCGGTCGTAGTCGCGGCCGCAGTCGTGGTCGCTGCGGTGGTCGTCTGAACGGACCCGCCGCCGGAGCAGGCGGTTGTCAGCACGAGGGCGACAACCAGCAGACCGACCAGCATACGGGACAGGAAGCGGTGGTTCATGGTGTGTACTCCTTTCACAATTGCCTCGATATGTTAAGACACCCGAGGGATGCGATAATTATATAACAACTTATAAAATAATGCAAGGGGGTTAGCAAACAAATTCACAACACAAACATTATTAAATCGTGTGTTTTTAAGAAAAACGATGAAAAATAATAGCTCCATTAAGAATTTTTATCAAATATCCGACTGATTATCCATTATATGGGAGTCTTTTGGGCGGGCGAGGGGTCGCACGCTGCGTCCCGGACACGCGGGACGGGTGCGCGGGACGCATGAGTTTATTTGAGTTCAGATCATGTTATTATTTTTTTTGAGTTACGGTTTGGTTACGTTTTGGTTACGTTTCGTTAGGATGCATCTGCATGCTTTCGCTTTTCGAGGATATAGGCACGGGCGATAGCGTCGTAGTCGTGGGTTTCGGGCGGGGGTGTGTCGGGGTTCTCCTTGCGCCAGCGTTTCTCGGCGGCGATACGGCGTTTATAGACGGTATCGCTGTAGCGCTTGTCGTCGCGGTCGATGCGGCTGCGGCAGGCGATGCAGACGATCTCGGTCATCGGGTCGAGTTCGCTGAGAAGCCCGTGGAGGCTGTAACGGAGCAGCGCGCGCAGCAGCTTTCCGCACTGCTCATCGCTGAGCAGCTTAAGCTGGGGGATTATGTCGTGGTAGATCATCATGCCGGGGCGGGTTTCACACATAGCAGGTCTCTCCTTTTGTCAAACGGTCCGGTGTTTTTCATGACTTAACTATACCACACCCGCGCCGATTTGTCGTCCCCGCTTTGTCCTCACTTTGTCCCGATATTTTCCGCGCCGTAAAAGTGCGTATATACACGCGGAATGGGAATCACACACGGGATAAGACCCGAACAGATGCCGAAAACATAGATATTACAAAAATAAACATACACAATCGGCGTACTTTTGCAAGGCGGATGCCCGGGAAGCGGCGTTGACAAAATCACGGCTTTGTTATATAATGAAACCGTCGAAAAACCCCGCGGTCTCCTTCCGCCCGCGCGGATATTTTCTCACCGGTCATGGGATAGCGGACATCGCCGGTCTGCAATTCACCTGCGTTTCCGCGGACACGGCTTAGGGAGATTGCGGATTATCGGAGGAAACAGGTATGAACTTTTCAGGAAAATGCGCAATCGTAACGGGAGCGGCGCGGGGCATCGGGTACGCGGCGGCGAGGCTGCTGGCGGAGGACGGCGCGCGGGTGCTGCTCGTCGACCTGAACGCGGAGGGTCTGGAAACCGCGCGGCAGGGCATCCCCGGCGCGCGGGTGTTTGCCTGCGACGTCGCGGATGAGGACGCGGTCAACCGGGCCGTACAATACGCGGTCGAAAAGTGCGGGAAGGTGGACATTCTGATCAACAATGCCGGCATCTACCGCTGCGACGTGGGACTGTTCGAAACATCATCGAGCGCGGCGTGGAAGAAGAAGATCGACGTGAACATCCTCGGGACGATGTACTTCACGCGCGCGGTGCTCGACGGGATGCTCTCGCGCAGCTATGGACGGATCGTCAACCTGTCGTCGGTCGCGGGGATCTACGGAATCGTAAAAATGACGGACTACTCGATGACGAAGGCGGCGGTGCTGGGGTTCACGAAAGCGCTTGCCAAAGAGGTCACCGGACGCGGCGTGACGGTCAACGCGGTGTCGCCGGGCAGCATCGACGACGACCCGGCGCGTATGCCGAACCATTCGTTCATGGGCCGCGCCGGCAGCTTCGAAGAGTGCGCGCGCGTCATCCGCTTCCTGGCAAGCGATGAGGCGAGCTACGTCTCGGGTCAGAACTATGTCGTCGACGGCTGCCGCAAGCTGATGTGAGCGGCAGGAGGGGAGAAAAAACATGGACTATACGAACAAGACGGTACTCATCACCGGCGGAGCGTCCGGGATGGGACTTTTATGCGGGCAGACCTACGCGAAGGACGGCGCGAACATCGTGCTTGCGGACATCAACGCAGAGGCGCTTGAGAAATGCGTCGCGGAGATCGCGGCGTATCCTGCGCATGTGATCGGCGTCCCGACGGACGTGCGGGACTATGCGCAGGTGGTGCACGCGCGGGACATGGCGGTCCAGACGTTCGGAAGCATCGACATCCTCATCAACTGCGCGGGCGGTGCGGAGACACGCATCTGTCAGGCGTCGGGCGAGTTTCCGGACATCCCGATCGGGGTGTACGACTTCGGCATCGACGTGAACCTGAAGGGGCCGCTGTACTTTGACCACGCGGTACTGGCACAGATGCGCATACAGAAAAGCGGCGTGATCATCCACCTCGGGTCGATCACGGGTGAGGAGGGCTGCGCGGGGAACGTGGCGTACGCGGCGTCCAAGAGCGCGCTGATGACGGGGATGACGAAATCAATTGCGCGCTACGGAGCGCAGTACAATGTGCGGTGTGTATGTGTCGCGCCGGGGCCTGTGCTGACGCGTCCGGCGATGGCGAGGATGAAGACGATGGTCGGACGTGCCGCCGAGCCGTCCGAAATCGTCGATCTGATTCAGTATCTCACGTCCGACCGGGCGGCGTTCATCACCGGTACGACTTATATGATCGACGGCGGCCGCAGCGCGATGGGACATGCGTAAGCGCAGGAAAGGGGCAGAAAATGAACCGTAAACCGACATTTCTCCGCCAGAACCGTCCGATGATCACCTGTATGATCCAGGAACCGACGCCCACCGAGGTTCAGCTGGTAATCCGCAACGCGGCGTACGACGGCTGCGACGCGTACGGGTTCCAGATGGAGTCGCTGGAAAAACAGTACCGGGATGAGGACACCTTGCGGGGCATCTTTGCGGCGATGAGAAATAAACCGGCGTATGTGACCAACTACCGCGGCGGACAGAACGAGGGGATGTCCGATGCGGAACTCACCGAAGGGCTCATCACGCTGCTGCGATGCGGCGCCACGCTGCTGGACGTGACGGGCGACTGCTACGACCCGCAGCCGGAGCAGATGACGTACGACGCGGCGGCGGTAAAAAAGCAGCGGGAGCTGATTGCACGCATCCATGAAATGGGCGGCGAGGTGCTGATGTCGTCGCACGTGATGCGGTTCCTGCCGGGCGATGAGGTGCTGCGCATCGCGCAGGAGCAGGCATCGCGCGGGGCGGACATCGCGAAGATCGTCACGGCGGCGAACTCGGAGGACGAGGAGCTGGAGAACCTGCGCACGACGCAGCTTTTGCGCCGGGAGCTTGAGATCCCGTTCCTGTTTCTGTCGGGCGGGAGCCACAACCGGCTGCACCGGACGATCGGGCCGCTTTTGGGCTGTACGATGTGGCTGACGGTGCAGCGGTACGACAAGTACTCGACGAGAGCGCAGCCCGTGTGCCGTGCCATCCGTGCGATTGCGGACAACTTTGACTATTAGGCAGAAGGGGAACGATATGAAGGCGATACTGATCAACGATGACCGGACGCTCTCATGGGCGGATGTGCCGGACGCGGTACCCGGAGACGATGAAGTCCTGGTGGAGGTTGCGTACGCGGGCGTGAACCGTGCGGATTTGATGCAGCGCGCGGGGAACTATCCGCCGCCTGAGGGCTGTCCGCCATGGATGGGGCTGGAGATTGCGGGAACAATCCGCACGCTGGGGCCTGCCGCACGGGAGAGGTGTCCGTACCGTGAGGGCGACGCGGTGTGCGCACTGCTGGGCGGCGGCGGCTATGCGCAGTACGCGGCGGTGCGGTGGGATATGCTGCTGCCGGTGCCGGATGGGTACACGCTGGCGGAGGCGGCGGGACTGCCGGAGGTTTACTGCACGGCATATCTGAACCTGTTTTACGAGGGCCGGGCGAAATCCGGCGAGACGCTGCTGATGGCGGCGGGCGCGAGCGGGCTTGCGTCGGCGGTGATTCCGCT
>JAAZKA010000059.1 GCA_012800055.1 Clostridiales bacterium | reverse complement strand
CTGCCCTGGGACACCGTCATTGACCGCGCCGTCGCCCAGTACCGGGCGCTCATCGACGAACGGAAAATGTGACCGCCCGTGCGTATATCGTCCTGCGCCCCACCTCCCGCGTACGAAAGGAAGTCTCAACATGTCCAGGCATGACCCCGAACGCTCTCCGCACACCGTCCGGATCACGCTGATGCGCGGCGGTCTGGAACTGCATCTGCCCGACACGCTGCGCATCCGGCAGTGCATCAACACCGGTCTTCTGTGCGAGGGCGTTACGGTCCCCTGCAGCGTAGACGTCTCGCTCACCGATGACGACGGCATCCGCGCAATCAACAAGGCTCACCGCAACATCGACGAGCCGACCGACGTGCTCTCCTTCCCGGCGCTGTCGTGGTGCGACGGCGCCGGCAGCATGAAGCCGGAGGACTTCGACCCCGACACTGGCCGTCTCGCGCTCGGCGACATCGTCATCAACGTCCGCCGTGCGCGCGAGCAGGCTGCGAGCTTCGGTCACTCCTTCTCCCGTGAGTGCGGCTATCTGACCGTCCACGCGCTGATGCACCTCCTCGGCTACGACCATGCGGACACCGAGGAACGCCGGAAGCTGATGCGCGAACATGAGGAGCGCGTGCTGAGCCTGATGGGTCTGACGCGGGACAGCGGGAACTGACAATGGAATATGATATCCCCGCAGGATATACGTTTCTTTCAACTTTTCACTTTCACAAAAGATGGTGGTATCAAATGCTGTATCGAAACAACATGCCGCGGCAGTGCGCGACGTGCGCGAGGGCGGTGCGGTTAAATAACACAGACATGATCTGCAAGAAATATGGGGTGGTGTATGTGGATTACGGGTGCAGACGATATGTGTATGACCCGCTGAAACGCGTGCCGTCGCGGATGCCGCCCGTGCCGTCGGGAAAAACATACACTTTAAAATGAAACGCGTACAAAAAAAGGCGGGTTGAATGGAAGTTTACCAAAAGAAGTTCCGGTAAGGCAAATTTTTTTGTCGTATTGGAGTTGACAAATCCCTGTACTTTTTGATACAATGTTCGCAGAGGTTAATTTTACGCTAGGAGGCAAATACACCTATGACGAACAACAAGGCTGTCCTTTCCTGGATCAAGGAAATGACCGACATGACCAAGCCCGACAGGATCGTCTGGATCGACGGATCCGACGCTCAGCTCGAGGCTCTGCGCGCCGAAGCCTGCTCCACCGGTGAAATGGTCAAACTCAATCAGGAGCTGCTCCCCGGGTGCTACTATCACCGTACCGCTGTCAACGACGTTGCACGTGTCGAAGGCCGTACCTTTATCTGCACCCCCACCAAGGAAGAAGCCGGTCCTACCAATAACTGGATGGAGCCGTCCGAGATGTACGCCAAGCTCCGGAAGCTCTACACCGGTTCCATGATCGGCCGTATCTGCTACGTCCTGCCCTACTCCATGGGCCCCATCGGCTCCCCGTTTGCCAGGTATGGCATCGAGCTCACCGACTCCATCTACGTCGTCCTCAACATGGCCATCATGACCCGCATCGGCCAGAAGGTTCTCGACGCCCTCGGCGATGACCCCGGCTTCATCAAGGGTCTCCATGCCAAGGCGCAGATCGATGAGGAGAACCGCTATATCGTCCACTTCCCGCAGGACAACACCATCTGCTCGATAAACTCCGGTTACGGCGGCAACGTGCTTCTGGGCAAGAAGTGCTTTGCGCTGCGCATCGCGTCCTACCTCGGCCGCAATGAGGGCTGGATGGCTGAGCATATGCTCATCCTCGGCATCGAGTATCCGGACGGCGATATCAAGTATATCTCCGCTGCGTTCCCGTCTGCCTGCGGCAAGACCAACCTCGCCATGCTCATCCCGCCGGAGTACCTCCAGAAGAAGGGCTACAAGGTCTGGACCGTCGGTGACGATATCGCGTGGATCCGTCTGGGCGAAGACGGCCGCCTGTGGGCCTGCAACCCCGAGAACGGTTTCTTCGGCGTCGCGCCGGGCACCAACATGAAGTCCAACCCCAATGCGCTGGCTTCCACCCGCACAGACACCATCTTCACCAACGTCGTTATGACCAAGGAAGGCGGCGTGTGGTGGGAAGGCCTCGACAAGAATCCGCCGCGCGGCGTGCCCAACTGGAAGGGCGAGCCGTGGAATCCCGACGACGGCCTCAAGGGCGCCCATCCCAACTCCCGCTTCACCGCGCCGGCCATCAACTGCCCGTGCATCAGCTCCGAGTTCGAGAATCCGAATGGCGTACCGCTCTCCGCGATCGTCTTCGGCGGCCGCCGTGCGAAGACCGCTCCGCTGGTCTATCAGGCCCGCGACTGGAATCACGGCGTGTTCGTCGGCTCCATCATGGCGTCCGAGACCACCGCTGCCGCCTACGGTGCAGTCGGCGTTGTCCGCCGCGACCCGATGGCTATGCTGCCGTTCTGCGGCTACAACATGGGCGATTACTGGCAGCACTGGATCGATATGGGCGCGAAAGTCACCAACCAGCCCAAGATTTTCAACGTCAACTGGTTCCGTCTCAACGAAAACGGCAATTTCGTATGGCCGGGCTTCGGTGACAACATGCGCGTACTGCTGTGGATCCTCGACCGCTGCGACGGCAAGGTCGACGCCCGGGACACCGAGATCGGTTATGTGCCGTATCCCGAGGACATCAACCTCGAGGATCTGGATTACACGATCGAGGAGGGCCACAAGTTCGGCTTCGACGACCTCAAGAGCATCCTGACCGTCGAGCGCGACTTCTGGAAGGAAGACCTCGTGAGCATCAAGGAGTTCTACGGCAAGTTCGATGTCGAGCGCGTCCCGAACGAGCTGTGGGCGGAGCTTGCCAAGCTCGAAGCACGTCTGAACAAGTAATCATCTATCGGGGACGGCGGGCATTTTATCGCTCAGCCGTCCCCTTTTCTGTCCTGTGCGCGGAGAGAGCGATGGAAACACCCGGAAAGCCGTGGACGGTGAGCGCGGGCTATGCGTCTGTCTGGCCGATCGGACACACGCCGCGACGCCGATGGAGATTCAGCCGGTGATCTCGCTCAGGATTGTGGACGCAATCCTCACGCTGCCGGAGGAGTATATGCAGGTCTGTAACGTGTACCTCAAATCCCCGCGTTTGCCTTTGCCTGACCGGCTGCATCTGTTTTTTTCCTCATTTACAGCTTTTCCGCGCCTTGTCAACGTTATTGCATAGTTTAATTTTACGTTATCCTTACGAGATTATCTAATTTGACTCTTGCCACACGCTGTGAAAACATGTATACTTAATAGTAGAAACGTGTCGTGTTTCTCAGAATGCGGCAGGACGCAACGTTCCGCATAGTCGGACGTATGAATTATGGGGGTGCGATGCACGGTGTATTCTAAGACAGTCATCGTCGTTAATCAGGTGGGCTTATACGCGAAGGCCGCAACATCCTTCGTTCAGAAAGCCAATGAGTTCAAAAGTACCGTTTGGATCGAGAAGGACGAGCGCCGCGTCAACGCCAAGAGTCTGCTCGGGATCCTCTCGATGGGTCTCACGCGCGACAGCGAGATGACCATTCTCGCTGAGGGTAAGGACGAGCAGGAAGCCGTCAATGCGCTCTGCGATCTGGTGGCTTCGGGGTTCTCCGAACAGTAACCTTTTCTGTGGTTCTTCTTTACCGAACAGCAACCGACCTTTTAAAGAGCCTCACATAATCGGATTATGTGAGGCTCTTTCTCTCTGCTTCCCTTTGCGCCGGGTACGCCGGATGGTTTCATGCGCCGTGGGATGTCTTCGGCATCCCCTTGTCCCTTACTCTTATCTTTCCTGTCGCAGCATTAAGAAAAAATGTTACAATTCAGTTACAGAAACGCTTGACCTTTTGCGGTTTTTGCGGTACAATAGAGAAGTATTCATATACAGGTCAGTGGGGAGGTACGCATGACACTCGAACAGCTCCGTGAGAAGGCCGCACTGTGTCCGCAGCTCCCCGGCGTCTACCGCATGTTTGACCGCAATGACGTCGTCATTTACGTCGGTAAGGCGAAGAACCTCAAGAACCGCGTCAGCCAGTATTTCCACAACATCGACGCCCAGTGGATCAAGACCCAGCGGCTCGTCGCACAGATTGACCGCTTTGAGACCATCGTAACCAAGACAGAGCTCGAGGCGCTTGTGCTCGAGAATACGCTCATAAAACGCTATGCGCCGCGCTACAACATCCTGCTCAAAGACGATAAGGGCTACCCGTTCGTCCGCTATGACCCGAAGGAGGATTACCCGCGCTTCTCATTGGTGAACAACGCCGATCCGGACGCGCGCTGTTACGGGCCATACGGCGGACGCACCGTCGCCCATGACGTCATCGACATCCTCACCGATACCTTCAAGCTCCCGAACTGCTCACGGAAGTTCCCGCGTGAGATCGGACGCACACGGCCGTGCCTTAGGAAGGAATTGGGACGCTGCATCGGGGTGTGTACCGGAGATGTAACGCCGGAAGCCTATCATGCGCTGCTCGACGAGGCGTCGCTGCTGCTGAACGGACGCTGCGACGACCTGCTCAAAAGCCTCGGGGAGCGGATGGAGGAAGCGTCGGAGAACCTCGACTTCGAACGCGCCGCCTACCTCAGAGACCGTCTGCGCGCGGTCGAACGGCTCGCCGGACGCCAGAAGGTCGTCGCGGCACATGTCCCCGACGCCGACATCATCTGCCTGTACAACGCAGTCTCACGAGCGTGCGTAGTGGTGCTGCATTACGTCGACGGGACGCTCCTTGATAAGGATCAGGTGATCCTTCCGGCGTGTGAAAGCGACGAGGACTGCGGCGAGACGCTGTCGCAGTTCGTCGCACAGTATTATAAAGATCGGCCGATTCTCCCGCGTGAGGTGCTGCTGTCCCACGAGACACCCGACGCGGACCTGCTGTCGGAATACCTGACCGAGCGCGCAGGGAGACGGGTATACGTCCTGTTTCCGCAGCGCGGCGAGAAGCGGGTGCTCCTGGATATGGCGATGGACAACGCGCGTGAGGAAGCGCGCATCGCGGCGATGAAAGAGGAACGGGCCGGCTACGCGCTGACACTGCTGCAGAAAGCGCTCGGTCTGCCGATACCGCCGGAACGCCTGGAGGCGTACGACATCTCGCACACCGAGGGGCGGGATGCGGTCGGCGGGATGGTCGTGTTCATGTCGGGAAAACCGCGGCGGTCGGCGTACCGGAAGTTCAAGATCGAGGACGGCGTGGGCGGCGACGACTATGCGTCGATGCGGCAGGTGCTGACACGGCGGCTGATGCGGGCGCAGGATGGGGATAAGAAGTTCCTGCCGCTGCCGGAAGTCTTTCTGATCGACGGCGGGATGGAGCATGCAAAGCTCGCACGGGAGGTGCTGGACGCGTACGGGGTACGGGTACCGGCGGTGGGGATGGTCAAGGATGAGCGTCACCGCACCCGCGCGCTGATCTCGCCGGACGGTCTGGAAATCGGCATCCGCACGCAGCCGGCTCTGTACGCGCTGATCGGCACGATTGACGAAGAGGTGCACCGTTACGCGCTCAGCTACCACCGGACACTGCGGGACAAGAAGCTGCGGGCGTCGGCGCTCGACGCGGTGCCGGGCGTGGGAGAGAAACGCAAGGCGACGCTGCTGAAGAAATTCGGGTCACTCAAAGCGATCCGCACGGCTACACTTGCGGAGCTGGAGGCGGTGATTCCGAAGAATGCCGCCGCAGCGGTCTATCAGACGTTCCGTAAGAATGCCGACAAGCCTGAGATGAACGAAAACAGGGAGTAAAATATGCGAGTGATTACCGGTACCGCGCGCGGGCGCAAGCTCAAGCCCGTCGAAGGCATGAACACGCGTCCGACATCCGACTGGACGAAGGAGTCGCTGTTCAACGCCATCCAGTTCGACATCGAAGGTCGGCGCGTGCTCGACCTGTTCTCCGGCACCGGGCAGCTTGGCATCGAAGCACTGTCGCGCGGCGCTCGGGACGCCGTATTCGTCGATGTGTCTCCCGCTGCCGTCAAAATCACACGCGAGAATGTCCGCTCAGCTGGCTTCGACGACGTATCGGAAATTGTACAGGCAGACGCGCTGTCCGCGCTGACCAGGTATCCGAAAGACCGCTTCGGGCTGATCTTCCTCGACCCGCCGTACGAGGCTGAGCTGCTGTCAACGGTGCTCAACACCATCATGACGCGCAAGCTCCTCTGCGAGGGCGGTCTGATTGTCTGCGAGACGCTGCGTAAGATGACCTTCCCCGTCTGCCCGGAGAACTTCCGCGTCATCCGGGAATATGTCTACGGCAAGACCAAGATCACGCTGATCACCCGCAACGCATAGCACGGTGTTCCGGGACGGTTCCCAAAAACAACGTTCGGAGGTATCTCCCCCTATGAAAACCGCCGTCTACCCCGGCTCCTTTGATCCCGTCACGCTCGGCCATATGGACATCATCCATCGCGCTGCCCTCATGTTCGACCATCTTACCGTCGCTGTGGGCATCAATATCAACAAGCGCGCGACCTTCTCCCCCGAGGAGCGCGTCGACTTCCTCAAACGCGCCATTGCTGCCGAAGGGTTGCACAACGTCACCGTCGAAGCCTATCACGGTCTCATCGCCGATTACGCCGCGTCCCTTAATGCCAACACCCTCGTACGCGGTCTGCGCGCGATGTCCGACTTCGAAAGTGAGTTCCAGATGGCACTCGCCAACCGCAGGATCAACCAGCAGGTCGACACCGCCTTCCTCGTCACAAATGTCGAGTATATGTACCTCAGCTCATCCCTCGTCCGCGAGATCGGCCACTATGGCGGTGATATCTCGGAATTCGTACCGCAGTGCCTGGCAGAGGATATTGCGAAGCGTCTCAAACAGAACAAACCCAATATTTAACCCTCGAAAGGAGTGCCTGTTATGGCCGGAGGAATTGACGAACTCATTGATGTATTATATGGAATGGTCGAGGAAGCGTGGAGTGTCCCTCTTGGAAGGGATAAGTGCATCATCGAACGTGAAAAGGTGCTCGATATCCTGGACGAGCTGCGCGGAAACCTGCCCGGCGAGATCAAGGCCGCGCGCGAGATTGTAGAGAAGCGCAATGACCTGCTCGCGGCGGGCAAGAAGGAAGCCGACTCGCTCAAGCGTACCGCCGAGGAGCGTGCCAAAGCCCTCGTCGAGCAGAGCGAGATTGTTACCGCCGCCGCCAAGCGTGCCAAGGAGATTACCGCAGCTGCCGAAGCCCAGGCTGCCGAGCTCAAGCGTGCCGCCAATGTCTACTGCGACGACCTCATGCGCCGGACCGATGAGACCGTCTCCACGTTCCTCACGGAGGTCCGCAAGCTCCGCGAGGACTTCAAGTCCGCCGCCGGGATGAAGTAAGCCTTCACGTTTACATAATCTTGTTCGAGCGTATTGCATATGCCCCGGAATCTCACACAAATACGGCTATGGAACGGTCGGTGGGGTGACCCGGCAGGATGCGGGCATCCTGCCCCGTAATACCGTGTCTTGCAGGGATACGGCGTCCGCACGTCCTGCTCGCGCGCTTTTGTCAGGCATTTTAACAGAATCTCATCAAAATAACACTTGCATTTTACATACTTGCCCTGTATAATAGAGGTAGTGCGTTATGTCCACTTCCCCCGTCTATACGCATATCCCGGTTCTGCGCGACGCGTGCATTGAGGCGCTGCGCATCCGGCCCGACGGCGTCTATGTGGATGCTACCCTCGGCGGCGCGGGGCATGCCTCCGAAATTGTCCGCCGTCTGACCTCCGGCACCCTCGTCGGCATCGACCGCGACGACTATGCACTCTCCCGCGCCGGAGAGCGTCTTGCACCGTACGGCGACCGCGTGCGCCTTGTCCACAGCGACTTCCGCAATCTTGCGGCGTGTCTCAATGGCCCCGTCGACGGCATCCTGTTCGATCTCGGATGCTCGTCGTTCCAACTCGACGACCCGGAGCGCGGCTTCTCCTATATGCATGACGCCCCGCTCGATATGCGCATGGATCGCACCAGCCCGCGTACCGCGTATGATCTCATCAACACCGCCGACTCAAGCGAGCTGCGGCGCATCCTCTACGACTACGGTGAGGAGCGCTACGCCCCGCGCATCGCCGAAGCCATCGTACGGGAGCGGGCGGTCTCGCCCATCGCAACCACCGGAGAGCTTGTCCGCATCATCTCCGACGCCATGCCCGCGGCCGCGAAGCGTGAGAAGCAGCACCCTGCCAAGCGAACCTTCCAGGCCGTGCGCATCGCCGTCAACGACGAGCTCACGGCGATCGACGAAGCCTTGCGCGCGGCGATCGACTGCCTTAAGCCGGAGGGCCGGCTCGCCGTCATCTCCTTCCATTCGCTTGAGGACCGCATCGTCAAGCAGGTGTTCGCCCGGAACGCCCGCGGCTGCACCTGCCCGCCCGAGTTTCCCGTCTGCATCTGCGGCGGGACTCCGCGCGTCCGCCTCATCACCCATAAGCCCATCATCCCGACGGATGAGGAATGCAATGACAATCCCCGCGCGCGCAGCGCCAAGCTCCGCGTCTGTGAGAAGATATAACACCACGTCCCCATATCCGCCGTTCCGTTTGTCATATCCGGCGCATATCCTGCCGCCGTTCCTATATCCGCCTGATGGGATGTCCCCATCCCGCCCCGGAGGTGCCTATGCCATCCCTGCAATCCACCCTCGCCGAACACGAGACCGCCTCCTATGCCGACTCCGTTCTCTCCGACCAGTCCACCACACGCGTCGGCATCCCGGATACAAACGCCGTACCTTCCGACGACCGTGCGCCCGACGACCATAAATCGCGCGCGAGTGTCGGTTATGACCTGTCGCGCTTCGACCAGAGAGAGACCGTCCGCGATGCGCGTCTGTCGGAAGCCCGCAACGTCCCTAAACGCAAACGAAAAACCGCCGCGCGTGCGAAGTTCAGCGCGCTTACACTGATGCTCTGCGTCGTCGCGGCGCTGCTGTCGGTCGCGCTTATCTTCTCCTATGTCGAGCTCACCGTCACCAGCGATAAGCTTGACGACCTCAACGGCATCTACACCGACCTGAAAAATACCGGCGTGCTGCTCAAAACCCAGTATGAGTCGCGCTACGATCTCACCGTCATCGAGGAATATGCGCAGTCCAAGCTCGGTATGGTCAAGCTCGAACGCTCGCAGATCGAGTACGTTGAGATCGCCAGCCCCGACACCATCACGCGTGTGTCTCCGGAGAAAACGTCGCGCTTCGGCTACATCCTGTCCAGCTTCGCCAAGAGCTTCAACGCCGTGCTCACATTCATCGCCGGGTGACGTTTTTACTCATACGCGCGTCCCGTTCCGCATATAGATAAAAGGAGTGAGAATCGGTACGCAGCCGTGCCCTTCTGACTCCTTTTGCCTGATTCACGCTCAGAAAGGAGCGCCGCATGGATCATAAAACTCCCGATCAGCCGGAACTTTCCGGAAAGCCGGAGGCTCCGAAAAAACCGCGCCGCCCGCTGTTCCCACGTCTCTTTGGGAAATCCCGCAGGTCCGACGGCACCACTACCAACTCCGTCTTTACCCGCACCATCTTTGTTATGACCATCCTCGGCTTCGTTGCCTTCGCGCTGCTCATCGCCAAGCTTTTCCAGGTGCAGCTCGTCGACTACGAGGTCTACCAGCGCAACGCCGTCTCGCAGCAGACCCGCAATGAGGTCATCACGCCCTCGCGCGGGACGATCTACGACGTCAACGGCAAGCAGCTCGCCGTCTCCGCCACCGTCGAGACGGTCATCCTCAACCCCGCCGGCATCAAGGATGCCGCCGAAAAGCGCAATGTCTCCGAAGATGCGCTGAAAGCGACCATCTGCCAGGGGCTGTCGGAGATCCTCTCGCTTGACTACGACAAGCTGCTTGAGAAGGCCAACAAGACCTCCTCGCAGTATGAGTACGTAGCCCGCAAGATCGACATCGAGCTTGCCGACCGCGTGCGGACGTTCATCACAAAGAACAAGCTCTCGGGTGTCGTCTACCTGATCACGGATACGAAGCGTTATTACCCCTATGGGAACTTTCTGTCGCACGTTCTCGGCTTCTGCGGTATAGACAACGACGGTCTGTACGGGATTGAGTATTACTTCGATGATGATCTGAAGGGAGAACCGGGACGCATCATCTCTGCAAAAAACGGCCGCGGCGTCGATATGCCGTTCGACTACGAGCAGTACTACAGCGCGCAGGACGGTGACAGCATCGAGCTGACAATCGACGAGGTCATTCAGCATTATCTCGAGCGTCATCTGGAGGAATGCTACGCATGGTCAAAGGCTGCCGTCGGCGTGACGGGCATCGTGATGGACGTCGAGAACGCAGCAGTTCTGGGGATGGCGTGCAAGCCGGACTTCGACCTCAACTCCCCGTTCGAAATCAACGACGAGACGCTGTTGTTCGCGATGGAAATCATGGACGACGAGCAGAAAGCCGCCGAGCGTACCAACTACTTGCAGAATTTGTGGTCCAACCGCGCGGTGAACGCGACATACGAATCCGGGTCAGTCTTCAAGATTCTGACCGGCGCAATGTCGATCGAGGAGAATATCATCGGCGCGGATGAGCTGTTCTACTGCGGCGGTTCGAAGTCCGTCGAGCTGTCCGGCGAGACGATCGGCTGCTGGAGCACCCACGGTCACGGTCAGCAGACCTTCGAGGAAGGCGTCATGCAATCTTGCAACTGCGTCTTCATCACGCTCGGCTTGCGTATGGGGCCTGCGACGTTCTTCAAATACTACAAGGCGTTCGGTCTGACGCAGAAGACCGGCATCACGCTGCCGGGTGAGGCGGGCGGTTCGTCGGCGCTGTACTTCGACACCAGGGGCTTATCCGTCGACGTCCAGCTTGCCAACGCCGCTTTCGGCCAGTCCAACAAGGTTACGCCCATCCAGATCATCACGGCGGTCAGCGCGGTGGCCAACGGCGGTACGCTCTACCAGCCGCGCATCGTCTCGCGCATCATCGCGGCGGACGGCTCCCTGCGGCAGGACTCCGACCCGGTCGTCGTACGACAGGTGATCACCGAGCAGACCTCGAAGCGGATGAACGCGGCGCTCGAACAGGTGGTATCCGGCGAATCCGGCACCGGCCGCAACGCCTACGTCAAGGGCTACCGTGTGGCCGGCAAGACCGGTACCTCGCAGAAGCTCGACAAGCTCGACGAAGAGGGCGAGGCCAACCTGCGCATCGTATCGTTCCTGGCGTTCGCGCCGGCGGACGATCCGAAGGTCGCGGTACTGATCATCGTTGACGAACCGACCGAGGGCTTGGTATCCGGAGGTGCGATGGCGGCGCCTGTCGCGGCAGACGTGCTCTCCGACGTTCTCCCGTATCTCGGCGTCGAGCCGATCTACACCGAAGAGGAACTGCTGACGCTCGACATCTTCACGCCCGACTTCACCGGGATGACGGTCGAAGAGGTCAACAAACGCGCAGCGTCCGACGGTCTGACGGTAACCTTCGTCGGCGAAGGCGACCGTGTGACCGATCAGCTTCCCGCCCCGGGTTCGATGGTACCCCGCAACGTGACGATGACGGTCTACCTCAGCGCTTCGAAGCCCGACTACGACATCGTCGTCCCGAACCTCGTCGGAATGACCTACTCCGGTATTGCAAAGCTGCTGCGCGGCTCGACCTACTACATCCGCGCGGTCAACCTCGTCGACTACTCCTCGAAGAAGCTCTGCGTCAAGCAGACTCCCGAAGCCGGTGAAGTCGTCAAGCCCGGGACGGTCATTACATTGGACTTCCTCGATTCCACAATCATCGAATGACCTTCTGTATCACCTTTGGTTTTCTGTCCCTGCCTGGCTCATCCGTTCCCTCGGGGTCTGCCCCGCGCATCCGTATCCATCGTCCGCACACCGATCCCTGCACCGGAGTGACACGGGCGTTACCTATGGCGACACATTCGGAGGCTTTATGAAACTGAAAGCGCTGCTGTCCGGCGTGCCGTACGTGACGACGACCGCGCCGCTTGATATGGAGATCACGGATTTGTGCTTCGACTCGCGGGTATGCAGGCCGGGGATGGCGTTCGCGTGTGTGAAGGGCCTGCGCGCGGACGGGCATGACTACATCGGTGCGGCGCTGGAAAACGGCGCGGCGCTGATCATCGCAAAGCACGCGGTCGACGGTGTACCGACCGTCGTGACGGACGAACCGGAGATAACGCTTGCGTTTATGGCCGGGAACTTCTACGGAAATCCCGCGCGTGAGATGACCTTCATCGGCGTCACCGGAACGAAGGGCAAAACGTCCACGACGTTTTTCATCAAGTACCTCCTCGAACAGACCTTCGGCGCACGCGTCGGCCTGATCGGCACGATCCGCAACATGGCAGGAGACATCGACCTGGGAGAGAGCCACAATTCGACGCCGACCGTGACGGAGTTACACGCGCTGCTGCGTCAGATGCGCGACGCCGGCTGCACGCATGTCGTCATAGAGGTCAGCTCCCATGCCCTCGCGCTCGGCCGCGTCGACGGCATCCGGTTCCGTGTCGGCGTGTTTACGAACCTCTCGCAGGATCATCTCGACTTCCACGGCACGATGGAGAACTACCTGCAGGCGAAGCTCCGGCTGTTCCAGATGTCCGACGTCGGGGTGGTCAACATCGACGACCCGGCCTCTGCGCGCGTGCTGGAAACTGCCGCGTGCCCGATAAAAACGTTCTCGATGCAGCACGACGAGGCTGATGCCTGTGCAAAGGACGTGGAACAGCGTGGGGCCGACGGTGTCGACTTCAACGTGTACGCGAACGGTCACTCGGCACATGTGAAGTTCCCGGTGCCTGGGCTTTTCTCGGTACACAACGCGCTCGCGGCGCTGAGTGCGGCGCTGGAGCTGGACGCGGAATTCGATGACGCGGTACGGATACTCGCGGAGGTGCCGCATGTCCCGGGCCGTGCGGAGGTCGTACCGGTTCATGCGGAGTTCCGCGTAATCGTCGACTATGCCCACTCGCCCGACAGCGTCGCGAAGATTGTCGAGACCGTCGCGGGATTCACCGCAGGCCGCGTAATCTCGGTGCTCGGCTGCGGCGGGGACCGTGACCGCACCAAGCGTCCGAAAATGGCGGACGCTGCGGCGCGCGGTTCGGACTACATCATCCTGACAACCGACAACCCGCGCTTCGAGGAACCGGCGGACATCATCCAGGAGATGCTGCCCGGCGTCGCGCACACCGACTGCCCGTACGAGGTTGTCATTGACCGCCGCGAGGCCATCCGGCACGCGCTCGATCTGGCATGTCCCCGCGACACCGTACTGATCATGGGCAAGGGTCACGAGCCTTATCAGGAGGTGCGCGGTGTGCGGCACCATTTCGACGACCGTGAGGAAGTTTTGTCCTATATGGCCGCGATACAGGAGGGCTCTGTGTGATGGAACCGATCGGTCTGCGGGAGCTTGCGGAACTCTGCGGCGCGGTATCTGACCGGACGCTGCCGGATATTCCGGTGACGCAGGTGACGAACAACACCCGCGTGGTCATCCCGGGCGCGGTGTTCGTGCCGCTCAAGGGTATGCATGCCGACGGGCATGACTTCATCGCCGACGCCGCCGCGCGCGGAGCAGCAGCCGCGCTGTGCTCCCGCGAGGACGTCACGGCGGATATCCCGCTGCTGCGTGTTCCGGACACCCTAAAGGCTGCTCAGACGCTTGCGGCGGCATACCGGCGGCGGTTTTCGTTACCGGTCATCGGTGTGACGGGCAGCGCCGGGAAAACCACGACCGTCGCGATGACCTGTGCGGCGCTCGGGTCGATGCGTCCGCTGCGCACGGCTGACGCGGACAACGGGCAGATCGGCATGACCTTCACGCTCTTCAACCTCGACGCGTCCTACGGCTGCGCGGTGCTCGAGATGGGCATGTCGCTCCCCGGCGAGCTTGCAAGGCTCTCGGAGATGGGACGCCCGGACATCGCGGTCATCAACGGCATCGGCACCGCTCACATCGAGTTCTTCGGGACACGGGAGAAAATACGCGACGCAAAGCTCGAGATCCTCAGCGGAATGCCGGAGGACGGGATACTGATCTTCAACGGCGACGACCCGCTGTTGTGGGACTTAAAAGGCGCACTCCCCCGGAAGACGCTCTTTTACGCACAGCATAACCCGGCCGCGGACTTCCTCGCGGCGTGCGAGAGTACGGACGGCGTGAGCGTGCTGCGGTTCACAAAGCCCTTCACAAAGTCGATGACACTGCACGCGGTGGGTTCTCACTACTGCTCCGACGCGCTGGCGGCAGTCGCGGCTGCGTACACGATGGGTGCTGCGCCGGACGCCATCGCCGAAGGCCTGAACGCCTTCGAAAGCGTCCCGGGACGTCAGCGCATCGTCGAGAAGTGCGGCGTGACGGTGATGGAAGACTGGTACAACGCGTCCCCGGAGGCGGTGCAGGCATCTTTGGGGGTGCTTTCGGCCTTGGCTCCCGTGGGGAAACGCTTCGCGGCTCTGGGGTGTATGCGCGAGCTGGGCGACGCGTCTTTGGAACTTCATCGGGCGTGCGGCGAATATGCGGCGAAGTGCTGTGATTACCTGTTTGTCTACGGCGACGGCGCGGAAGGATACCTCGAAGGTGCAGAAAATGCCGGGATGCCGTGTGACCGCCGTGTCCTCTTTACCTCCCATGACGCGCTTGTCAGACGGCTGTACGAACTGTGTACGCCGGGCAGTGCGGTGCTTTTCAAGGGCAGTCACCACTTTACGCACATGGAACGCGCAATGGAAGCGTTTTACGCTCTGCTCGAATCCTGACATAAAGGACTTTTGTACTATGGTTCTGTTTTTTATCGCTGTCGTCGCAGCCGCGTTCTTGCTTGCCTATGGAATCACCGCCGCGGTCGGTCCTTCGATCATTGTAAAGCTGCGGAAGCTCAAGTGCGGCGGAACGGTGCTGGACATCGGCCCGAAATGGCATCTGCAGAAGGGAAATATCCCGATTATGGGCGGCTTTATGTTCATCCTCGGGACGATTCTCTCCACGGTCATCATCCTGCTTTCACTGCCGTGGGTGAACAGCCGCCTGAACCCCGGATATGTCTTCGCGGATCTCTCGCACTGGACGTCGGTGCTCGCGGTGCTGGGACTGGCACTGTGCTGCGGGCTGATCGGCTTCCTCGACGACTTCAAGAAGGTCAAAAAGAAGCGCAACCTCGGGCTGACGGTCATCCAAAAGCTGCTGCTGCAGATCGCGGCGGCGGTCGTGTTCATCCTGGTGATGCGGCATTTCGGGCTGATTTCGCCGCATATCGTCTTCCCGTTCCTCAACGTGACATGGGAGCTGCCGTGGGCGGCATACATCCCGTTCATGGCGTTCGTAATCGTCGGCTGCGTGAACGCGGTGAACCTGACCGACGGGCTGGACGGGCTGGCAGGCGGCGTGACATTCTTCGTCGCGGCGTTCTTCGCGTACGCGGCACTGCTCCTGTTCCTCCGTACGCAGGTCTCCTCCCTGATGGGTACGGCGGCGCTCTCGGCGGCGTTATGCGGCAGTCTGGGCGCGTTCCTTATCTTCAACTTCAGCCCCGCAAAGGTCTGGATGGGTGACACGGGCGCGCTGTTCCTCGGCGCGATGGTCTGCGGACTTGGGTTCGCGATCGACCTGCCGATCATCCTCATCCCCGTCGGCATCGTCTACGTCATCGAGACACTGTCCGACATCCTGCAGATCGGCTATTTCAAGCTGACCCATGGCAAGCGCATCTTTAAGATGGCGCCGATCCACCATCACTTTGAGCTGTGCGGCTACAGTGAGAAGCAGATTGTGGTTGCCGCGTATCTGATCACCATCGTATTCTGCGCCCTGTCTGCCTGGGGCGTATGGATGCTGTAAACGCGAAAGGAGCGGTTATGTCCGATCATTCCCATCCTTCGTCGGATAGAACCGACGATTCGCTCTACATCTCCTCCTATGACAAGCAGCTCGCTGCCGGAAACTCTATCGTCGACGTCCCGCTGCCCGGTGAATCCGATGCGCCCGATGCGACCGCTCCTTCCCGGAAGAAAAAGAAGAAGCGCGGCGGCTTATGGAGCATCAGCATCGGCTTGTTCCAGAGTGATGAGCGTCTGAAGATCGGACCGATCGACGTGCCGTTCTTCCTGCTCTTACTCGCAATCACGGTGGTCGGGCTGATCTCATTATTCTCGGCAAGCTACACAGCCGCCTACTACAAGTTTAATAACCCCTACCACTACATCTCCAGTCAGGCGCTCTACGCCGTGATCGGTATCGGCGTCGCGCTGGTGATCTCGCGCATTCCGTACCAGAAACTGCACCGGCTTGCCATTCCGGCTATGATCGCGGCATTCGTGCTGCTGGCACTGGTCACCCTCATCGGCACGAGCCTGAACACCGAGGCGAAGCGCTGGATCAAAATCGGCACGCTCCCGACGTTCCAACCCTCCGAGCTTGCCAAGGCTGCGCTGGTGTTGATCTTCTCCTCTCTGTGTATCCGTATGCGCGACCGCATCAAGCAGCCGAAGTCTCTGATTCCGTTCTTCATCATCCTGGGCGTGATGTCGTTCTTTCTGCTCGGGCAGCCGCACCTTTCTGCGACAATCATCATACTGGTCACAGGCTTCGTCATCCTCTTTGTCGGCGGCGCGAATGTCTTACACCTCACGGGTATCGTGTGTATCGGCGCCGCGGGACTTGCGTGGCTGGTTTTGGGACCGATCAAGTACCAGTACGACCGGATCGTGACTTGGATCGACCCGTTCATCGATCCGTTGGGTGAAGGGTTCCAGATGCTGCAGTCGCTCTACGCAGTCTGTTCCGGCGGGCTATGGGGGTTAGGTCTCGGACAGAGCCGTCAGAAGCAGATGTACCTCCCCGAGCCGTACAACGATTTCATCTTCTCCATCACCTGCGAGGAACTGGGGTTCATCGGCGCGTCGTTGATCATCATCCTGTTCGCGGCGTTCGTCATCCGCGGATTTTACATCGCCCTGCGTTCACGCGATACCTTCGGCACGCTCCTGGTCGTCGGCTTCATGACCCAAATCTCCATCCAGGTCTTCTTCAACATCGGCGTCGTCACGAATCTTCTCCCGGTTACCGGTGCGTCCCTCCCCTTCTTCTCCTCCGGCGGCACCTCGGCGTTGATGCTCTACGCTCAGATGGGTATTGTTTTATCTGTATCCCGACAGATGACCATCCGCAGCTGAGTACTTCTTCCGCCGGTTTCCTATCTCCGGCAGGGGATACATTCGGCATGTGGTGCGCGTTTCAAATCTTCGGGTTCAGAACGCAAAGCAAGGAGGGTTATCTGTTGAGAATCATACTGAGCGGCGGCGGGACCGGCGGACACATCAACCCGGCGCTGGCGATTGCGAAGAAGGTACGCGCGGAAGATCCGACGGCGGAGATACTGTTCTGCGGCGGGAAAGGCGGGCTGGAGGAAAAGCTCGTCCCGCGTGAAGGATTTGAGCTGAAGACCTTCGCCGTCCACGGGCTGCGCAGAAAACTCACGCCGGCGAATATCGTTTACAACGTGAAGGTGCTTGCCGAGGCCGAACGTTCCCGCAAAGAAGCCGAGCAGACCGTCCGGACATTCAGACCCGACGTCGTGGTGGGCTGCGGCGGCTATGCAAGCTTCCCGGTCGTCCGTGCCGCTCAGAAGTGCGGCGTCCCGACGCTGCTGCTCGAGGTCAACGCCTTCCCCGGCGTCACGACCAGGCAGCTTGCGCGTCACGCCGATGCCGTGATGATCTGTTTCGAGGATTCCCGCGCCTATTTCCCGGGAAAGAATGTCATCCTCACCGGCAGCCCTGTTCGACCCGAATTCCTCAACGCGGACCGTGACCAGGCACGCCGTGAGATGAAGCTCGATGACCGCCCGCTCGTCGTATCGGTCTGGGGCAGTCTCGGCGCCGAGCACCTCAACCACTGTATGCCCGATTTTCTCCGCCGCGTCACCGAGCACGACGACTGGTACGTCCTGCATGCCATCGGAAGCTGGGGCTACACCTGGGTACGCGACGAAATCAAAGCTGCCGGAGTCGATCTCGCAAAGCATCCCAACATCGACGTGCGCGATTACATCTACGACATGCCGACGGTTATGGCGGCTGCCGACCTGGTCCTCTGCCGCGGAGGTGCCGCGACCG
>JAAZKA010000058.1 GCA_012800055.1 Clostridiales bacterium | reverse complement strand
TCCGATCTGGTTTTTGAGATGCGGCGGCAGGCATGCGACGATGCCGTGCAGTCTGCCGCAGGGTGCGTGGACGATGACCTCTTTGGCAGGCAGCGTACGCGGGTCAAATCCGCCGCACGCCGCAATACGGACAAATCCGCCGACGGGTCCTTCGGTATCCTCGTACCCGGTAACGATGAAGCCGATCTGGTCGATATGGGCGTCGAGCAGGACACGCGGCGCACCGGGCTTCGCGGAGTCTCTTACGCCGACAACGGGATACAACGGCAGCGTTTCGACACGGTTACACAGCGGCTCGAGCAGCGCGCGGGCACTCTCGGCGACGTCGTTTTCATAGCCTGAGACGCCCGGCGGCTGACTCAGTGCGCCGATGGTTTTTCTGAAGTTCAAAACGACACCTCCCTTGGTGTGGTATTGATATGCGTGCATCCGGAGTTATTTCATCTCGTGGACGACGGCCTTGTAAAACTCCCCGCGCTTCTCAAAGTTGTCGAACTGATCGAATGCGGCACAGGCCGGGGAAAGCGTCACGATGTCGCCCGGTACCGCGAACGCACGGGCACGGCAGACGGCATCGCGGAAGTCGTCGGTCTCGGCGATGGGTAGCACGGCGGGGTTATAGCCGGGCGCGTTCTCGATCGCCGCGCGGATCTGCGGCGCCGTCGCGCCGCACAGCACAACCGCCTTCGCGTGATCGATCAGCTCCGGACCGAGGACATCGAACGGAATCTTCTTGTCATAGCCGCCCATGATGAGAATCAACTTCTGGTCGAACGCGTGCAGTCCGGCAATGACGCGTGTCGGGGCGGTTGCGATGGAGTCGTTGTAGTAACGCACGCCGTCGAGTTCGCGCACAAACTCGATGCGGTGCTCGACCCCTCCGAACTCCCGTGCAAACGGTGCGATCAGTGCCGGGTCGACAATTCCCCACACCGCCGCGACCGCCGTCATATAGTTCTCGACGTTGTGCATCCCCGGCAGCTTCACATCCGTGATGTCAAGCACCCGGGTGCTCTTGCCTGCGTGGGTATAGTACACCGTGCCGCCGTCAAGGAACGTACCCTCGGAGACCTTCTCCTTCATTGAGAACCACACGACGCGCCCCTTCGCCTCGTCCGCGTAGGCACGGGTGACGGCGTTGTCATAGTTGAGCACGAGCGTACCGGTTTCGTCCTGCCACCGGAAGACGTTGCGCTTGGCGTCGATGTACTCCTCCATCCCCTGATGGTAGTCGAGGTGGTTGGGCGTGACGTTCTTGACGACCGCAACCGGCGCGCTCATCCGCATCGTCATCAGCTGGAAGCTGGAAAGCTCCACGACGGCGTAATCCTCGGGGCGGATGTCCGGCGTGTCGGCGAGCAGCGGATGTCCGATGTTTCCGCCAATGTGGACGGTATGCCCGGCGCGGCGGAGAAGCTCGGCGATGATGGTGGTGGTCGTCGTCTTGCCCTCCGACCCCGTGACGGCAATCAGACGACAGGGGCAGACGGTAAAGAACGCCTCCATCTCGGAGGTGAGCACGGCTCCGCGCTTTACGGCCTCCGCGATGGCGGGAAGGTCGGGGCGCATCCCGGGGCTGCGGAAAATCACGTCGCCGTCGAGGTTGTCAAGGTAGCGGTCGCCGAGGACGGTATGTACGCCGAGCGCGGTCAGCTCAGGCAGGCAGTCGGCGAGCTTTTCGGGGGTCTTGCGGTCACGGACGGTGACCCGCGCGCCGGCGTCTGCAAGCAGCCGGACGAGCGGGCGGTTCGATACGCCGACGCCCAGCACGTCGACGCGTTTACCTTTCAGCGACGCGAGATATTTTGAAAAGGTCATATGATGCCTCCGCGGATAGGATTCAGAAGTCAGGTGACAGGCGTCAGCGAAACGGTGCGCAGCCTGTCCTTATCTATTATATCACAAACGTGCGGGAATGCAAGGGAAAATACCGCGCGGGGGCTTGCCAAACGGCGTCGAAAAGGGTATAATAAAGCGAAAGAAAGGTTTCGGAGGTCATAATGACAATCTTACTGTCGGTTTTATTCGTCCTGGCGGGCATCGGTCTGGATCGTGTGGTGAAGCTGTGGGCGGAGATGACGCTTAAGCCCATAGGCAGCATCCCCGTGTGGGACGGCGTATTTCGCCTGACCTACGCGGAGAATACGGGCGCGGCGTTTTCATTCTTCCGCGGACAGCGGTGGTTTCTCGTCGCGGTGACGGGTGTGGTGCTGGCGGCGCTCATTTTCGCATTGCTCACCAAACGGCTCCCGGCGGGACTTGCGCGCTGGGGCGGCTTATGCGTCGTCTCCGGTGCGATCGGCAATCTCATCGACCGTGTGACGCGCGGATACGTGATCGACATGTTTGACTTCTACCTCATCAACTTCGCGATATTCAACGTCGCGGATGTGCTGGTCTGCGTCGGCGGCGGACTGTTCGCGCTGTGGGTGATCATCGGGATGGTGAAGGAGAAGAAGCATGACGGTACCCGCAAGTCTTGACGGAGCGCGCGCGGACGTCGCGGCGGCGGAGCTGCTGAACATTACGCGCAGCGCGGCGCAGAAGCTGCTGGACGATGGCCGTGTGACGCTCGACGGGAAGCCGCTGAAAAAGAGTGAACGCGTGACGGCGGGCGGGGAGCTGTGCGCCGACCTGCCGGAGCCGGTAAACGCCGAGCCGGTGCCGCAGGATATCCCGCTGGATATCGTCTATGAGGATGACGACCTGCTGGTCATCAATAAGCCGGCAGGCCTGGTGGTGCATCCGGCGGCGGGCCACGCGGACGGGACGCTCGTCAACGCACTGCTGCACCACTGCGGCGACAGTCTCGCGGGCATCGGCGGCGTCGCGAGGCCGGGAATCGTCCACCGCATCGACCGCGATACGACGGGACTTCTGGTGGTGGCAAAGAACGACGCGGCGATGGGCTCCCTACAGGAGCAGCTTGCCGCACGGCACATGGAGCGGGTGTACGTCTGCGTGGTCTACGGGCAGCCGGTTGACGCGGGTGTGGTCGATGCGCCGATCGGACGGCATCCGGTCGACCGAAAAAAGATGGCGGTAAACGTACGCGAAGGACGTCCGGCGGTGACGCACTACCGGGTGCTTGAACGCTATCCCGGCTCATCGAGTCATCCCGGCTGCGCATATGTCGAGTGCCGGCTCGAAACCGGCCGCACGCATCAGATCCGCGTCCATATGGCATCAATCGGGCATCCGGTGGTTGGTGATCCGGTCTACTGTCCGTACCGCACGATCGCCTATGCACCGGGTCAATGTCTGCACGCGATGACGCTGGCGTTTGTGCATCCGCGTACCGGTGAGCTGCTGCGGTTTTCGTCCGACCCGCCGGAGACGTTCCGGGAGCTTCTGAGGAAACTGCGCGCACGGCATCCGTAACGGACGAATGCCGCGTTTTGCGGCAATCTTGCGGCGATGCAGCCCGGCAAAGCCGGTAATACGCTGAAAATAGCAAAAGCGTACGAAATCCCCTTGACAAACCCGTGCGGAGGGGTGTAAAATAAGTACGGGAAGAAAGACCGCGACAATTTCATACCGGAGTGCCGGAGCGTATCCGGCTGAGATCGGGGCTGATGCTGTCCCGGGAACCGTGAACCTGATCCGGGTAATGCCGGCGTAGGAAGTACCGCTTGAACGCAGCGTTCGACGAAACCGTCGGGCGCGGATCGTGAGAGAAACATGGGGCTGCGCCGAAAATGCGCAGTCTTTTTTCACTTTATGCTTCGCCGTATCCTTGATGCGGCGGTGAAAGGTGTGTTTCTCTTATGGCGGAAAAAACCCGCAGCAGTTCCCACGAAATGATCCTCGCACTGGTCGAAACCGCATTCCTCATCGCGCTGGCGTACATCCTGAACATGTTCAAGCTGTTCCGGATGCCCAACGGCGGTTCGGTTCACCCGGCGGCAATGCTCCCGCTCGTGCTCATCGGACTGCGCCACGGCCCGAAATGGGGTTTCTTAGGCTGCACCGTCTACGGTATCCTCGACTTCATGCTCGACGGCGGCTTCGCGATTAACATCTGGTCGATTCTTCTTGACTATGTCGTCGCCTATGGTGTACTCGGCGTGGCGGGCTTTTACAAGGGTAAAAGCTGGGGCATCTGGGCGGCGATCCCGACGGCGGTATTCGCGCGCTTCTGCTGCCTGTTCATATCCGGCATGACCATCTGGGTCGACTACACTTCCATGACGTTTGCCGAGGCCGCGGTCTACAGTGCCGGCTATAACGCCGGCTACCTCGCCGCCGAGATGGGTCTGATGTTCGTGCTGGCATTCGCACTGCGTGTGGTACTGCCGAAGTACATCAACCCGAAGAAATAACGTCCCGAAGATACGCGGGGCGAATCGGAGGTGTCCATGTTCACCCTCTCACCCCGCCTGAGTGCCGCGGCGGAGCTGGTACCCTGCGGCTCCCGCGTCGCCGACATCGGCACAGACCACGCCTATCTCCCCATTCGGCTGCTGTACGACGACCGGGTGACCTCCGCGCTCGCCTGCGACATCAGTGAGCCTTGTGTAGAACGCGCCCGCCGGAACGCCGAACGGTACGGGATGGCAGACCGCCTGACCGTCCGGCGCTCCGACGGGCTTTTCCAGATTTCCCCTTCGGAGTGCGATACCATCGTCCTCGCGGGCATCGGCGGCGAGACCATCCGCGATATTCTGCTCGCGTCGCCGTGGGGCTTTGAGAAACGGCTCGTCTGCGTGCCGGCATCGCGTGCGCACATCCTCCGCCGCACGCTCTATGACCATGGTATGACGATCGTCTCCGAGCGGATCGTCGAGGATGCCGGACGGCACTACCCGGTGTTCGCGGCGGAACCGTCCGGGGACGCGGTTATCCCGGACGCGGTCTATGACTACGCGTCCCCCGCGCTGCTGACACGCATGTCTGACCCTTTGACACGCACCTATCTCACCCGGCTGATTGCGCAGCTTGCACGTGAACGCGCGGCTGACCATACCGCCGTAATACAACACCTCACCGAAAGGATGACCTTACAATGACTGTACAAGAAATAGTAAACCACCTCGCCGTGTTCGCACCTTTGGAGACGGCATTTCCGTCGGATAACGTGGGCCTGCTGGTCGGAGACGCGCGCGCGGAGGTCACGGGAATTCTGACGGCGCTCGACTGCACGGCGGACGTTGTCCGGCTGGCGGCGGAGTGCGGCGCGAACCTGATTGTCACGCACCATCCGGTTATATACCGGCCGCTGTCGGCGGTGCTCGCGGGGACGTATGACGGCGACCGGGTGATCGCCTTGAACAGGGCCGGGGTGTCGGTCATCTCGATGCACACGAACATGGACCGTGCGGAGGGCGGGGTGAATACGGCGATGGCGGAGGCTTTAGGTCTGACGAACGTCGCGCTTTTACCGGACGGCGAGGGACTTGGACGGATGGGAGAGTTGTCATTGCCGATGGCAGAGGAGGCTTTTCTCGGGCATGTGAAGGCATGTCTGCAGGTGGAGTGTGTGCGGTATGCGAAGACGGGGAAGACGATTCGGAAGGTTGCGGTTGGCGGCGGGTCGTGCGGCGGATATGTAAGCGCGGCGAAGGCTGCCGGGTGTGATGCGTTGGTCGTGGGTGAGGTGAAGCATGCGCAGTTTTGTGAGGCGCTGCATTTGGGGATTACGCTGGTGGATGCGACGCACTACGCATCGGAAAATGTGGTGATGCCGGTGCTGACGGCGTATCTCAGGGAGGTGTATGCGAATGTGAAGCTGGCGCGGACGGAAAATCCGGTAAGCTTTGCGTAACCGCACCCCGCGTCCAAATACCAGTTAACAAAAGACTCCTTAGTAACACCCTGCTGTCGTCCAACGATCTCCGGAAAAGCTGTCTATGATCGCCGCGATGTCTGTGGAAACCGTACGCAAGATCGTCTATGGATAAAACAACCCCTCCGTTATTAAAACGGAGGGGTTGTCATCACTTCATCGTGAGTTTTATGCGATCCTCATCGCCTGCACGTATCTTTACGGCTTCGGCGCGAAGATGTTCGGCGCGGACATTCTCGAATGTGAGTTCCGTGTCTCCGGAGAGGTTCGCGAGGTGGTCGGCACCGTCGATATGGACGTCGCGGACGTACATTCCGCGCACATAGTCGCCCGGACGCTGCGTATTAAAATCAACGACGGAGCTTTCGATGTTAGTCTCCGTCGGGGCGAGCGTTACGCCGTCGACGGTCAGATTTTCGATCTGTGCGCCGGGGTCTCCCGCCCATACGGGGTTGATCGAAACCGCCGCGCCGCAGCGCTCATAGCAGCGAATGTTCGTGAAACGGCTGTTTTTAAGCGTTGCCGAGATCGTCACGGCACGGTCACTGGTACGGGCGATGACGTTGCTGATATAGATATCGGATGTTTCGCCCATGACGCTGGGGCGGGTTTTATAATAAAAGTTGTTCCCGATGCGAATGATGGCGTACTTGGGGAGACTTCCCTTCGGGCACTCACGGACAAGCGCGGTATCCTGGATGTTCTCGATGATGACGTTATAGAGCTTCGCGCCGTTGTGGTTGCGCAGCGCGACGAGCGGATGGTCAAGCGCCCATCCGCTGATGTTGCGGATCACAACGTGGTGAATATCGTTGTCCCACTCCGGGATCGTGACGTTGTAGCGGTCTTCCCGGGGGGTGTCGATCGCGGAGAGTGCGATCATATCGTCGCCGGTCTGACCATAGATGTTTTCGATGATGATGTTGCTGCAGCCGTTGCGCAGGTTGATGCCGTCCTGGTTGCGCCGGTCACCGCAGACGTCCATGCGGATGTTCGCAATGCGGCCGCATTTACAGTACTGGAAGCACAGACCCCAGTAGCGCTGGTCGCGGATCGTGAGGTTCTCGACCGTGAAGTAGCGCACATTGAAGAACAGGATCGGCGTATTGTACCTGACCGCCGGACGGCCGTCCCTGTACTGTGTCAGCTCGCTTAAGTCGTTGGGCTGACCGCCGTCGAGCACAGCCGTACCGATGCCGGTGATCGAGATGTTCTCATACTCCCGGCGTATATCCAGCCCCTGCTCGGTGTAGATGTTCGCGGTACGGAAAAAGTTCGCGTAGACACCGTCCGCGAGGGTGAGGAAACAGTTGTCCAGTACGATTGCCATATCGGACGGCAGCAGGACGGGCCGGTCAAACACCCAGCGCATTGCCCCGGTTCTGGCGTTGTAACGAGGGATAACGACCTTATTCAGTCCGCAGCCGGCGGCGAGGTCGACAGCGTTCTGGATCGACGCGCTGTCATCCTCTCCCGCCGTGCAGAGGTCGTTCGGGGTGAGATATCCCCGTACCATCAGTTCTTCCGAAACCGCTTCCACTCGCGATGACCTCCCTTATCATATAAGTGCCCGCAGTCATTTGATCAGATCGCGTATCTTCTGCAGGAAGCTCTTGGTCTCATCGGTATGGTTTTCCGGCAAAAGCGACTGGTCAAAAGATTTGAGCAGCTCCTTCTGTTTCCGTGAAAGGTTCTTGGGCGTCTCAATGTTGACCGTTACGAAATGGTCACCGCGTCCGCGGCCGTCGGGACGCTTGATGCCCTTACCGCGCAGCCGGAAGACAGTGCCGGTCTGGGTACCCTCAGGGATCGAATACTTGACGCGGCCGTCGATGGTAAGCACCTCGATCTCCGCGCCGAGCACCGCGTCCCTGTAGGAAATCGGCACCTCGCACAGCACGTCCGCACCCTGGCGGGTAAACAGCGGATGGGGGCGGATGCTCACGACGACGTACAAATCACCGGCGGGGCCTCCGTTGGAGCCGGCGTTGCCCTGGCCGCGCATCTGCAGCGGCTGGTTGTCGTCGATGCCCTCGGGGATTTTGATCTCGATGCGGCGGCGGTGGCGTGCCAGTCCGAGCCCACGACAGGTCTTGCACGGGTTCTTGATGATCTTACCGGTTCCGCGGCATGTCTGACAGGGAGAACTGGATGAGAACATCCCCAGCGGGGTACGCTGCGTGGACTTGACCGTGCCGGTGCCGTGGCACATCGGGCAGGTCTCAGCGGCACTGCCCTTTTCCGCGCCGGTGCCGCCGCAGTCCGCGCACTTCTCGATGCGATCGATCTCGACAGTCTTGGTGCAGCCGAAGGCGGCCTCCTCGAACGACAGCGCGATGCTGATCTTCAGGCTGTCACCCTTTTGCGGCGCGTTGCGGCGTCCGGAGGACGATCCTCCGCCGCCGAAGAAGCTGTCGAAGATATCCCCGAGGTCGATGCCGCCGCCGAAGCCGGACATATCGAATCCGCCGAAGTCTCCGCTGTACGTGCCGCCCGCGCTGTAATTCGGATCGACGCCTGCGTGTCCGAAGCGGTCGTATTTTTGCTTTTTGTCGGCGTCGGACAGTATCTCATATGCCTCGCTGACCTCCTTGAACTTCGTCTCGGCGTCCTTGTCGCCGGGGTTCAGGTCAGGATGGTACTGCTTGGCGAGCTTGCGGTATGCTTTCTTGATTTCATCGTCGGACGCGCCCTTTGACACGCCCAACACTTCATAATAATCGCGTTTATCTGCCATAATGCTTTATATCCTCCGCTCCACACAGACCCCAAATGCCATGAAAGCGAACTTCCATGGCATTTGGATGAATGTGCCGGGTTATCATATGGGGATTCGCTCGCATTGGTTTATTTCTTCTTATCGTCGTCGTCCACGACGGTATAGTCGGCGTCGTAGTACTGCTGGCCGTTCGCGTCCTGCTGCGGGTTTTCCTGCTGGGCGGTCTGATCATAGCCCGTGTAGTCCTGATCACCCTGCGGGTTCGCGGTCTGGTACAGCTTCGACGACACTTCGTACATCTTTTTCTCCAGAGTCTCGGTCTGCGTCTTGATCGCCGCTATATCGGTGCCCTTGGAGATGTTCTTCAGCGCGTCGATCTCATTCTGCAGCGCAGCCTTGTCATCGGCATCGATCTTGTCGCCGGAGTCCGTGATCATCTTCTCACACTGGTAGACGAGCTGGTCGGCGTGGTTCTTGGTGTCGACTTCCTCGCGGCGCTGCTTATCCTCAGCAGCATAGCGTTCGGCTTCCTTGACGGCGCGGTCGATGTCTTCCTTGGAGAGGTTCGACGACGCGGTGATGGTGATCTTCTGCTCGCGGCCGGTACCCAGATCCTTGGCGGAGACGTTGACGATGCCGTTGGCGTCGATGTCGAAGGTGACCTCGATCTGCGGGACGCCGCGGGGCGCTGCCGGGATACCGTCGAGCGTGAACTTGCCGAGAGTCTTGTTATACGCGGCCATCTCGCGCTCGCCCTGCAAAACGTGGATTTCAACGGTGGACTGACCGTCGGCGGCGGTGGAGAAGACCTGGGACTTCTTGGTCGGGATGGTGGTGTTGCGCTCGATGAGCTTGGTGAAGACGCCGCCGAGGGTTTCAAGGCCAAGGGACAGCGGGGTCACGTCGAGCAGCAGGACGTCCTTGACGTCGCCCGCGAGGACGCCGCCCTGGATGGCTGCGCCGGCAGCGACGCACTCATCGGGGTTGATGCCCTTGAAGGGCTCCTTGCCGGTGAAGGACTTGACAGCGTCCTGCACGGCGGGGATACGGGTGGAGCCGCCGATGAGCAGGACTTTCTCCAGCTCGGAGGGCTTGAGTCCGGCGTCGGACATCGCGCGCTTGACCGGGCCCATCGTATTCTCGACGAGGTCGGCGGTCAGCTCATTGAATTTCGCGCGGGTGAGGGTCAGCTCCAGGTGTTTCGGGCCTGTGGCATCGGCGGTGATATACGGCAGGTTGATCGACGTGCTGGTCATTCCGGACAGCTCGATCTTCGCCTTCTCGGCCGCTTCTTTCAGGCGCTGCATTGCCATGCGGTCGGCGCGCAGGTCGATGGCATTGCTCTTCTTGAACTCGTCGGCCATCCAGTTCATGACGCGCTCATCAAAGTCGTCGCCGCCCAGACGGTTGTTGCCCGCGGTCGCGAGGACTTCCAGTACACCGTCACCGATCTCAAGGATCGAGACATCGAACGTACCGCCGCCGAGGTCGTAGACCATGATCTTCTGGTCGTGCTCTTTATCGACGCCATAGGCAAGGGCAGCGGCGGTCGGCTCGTTGATGATACGCATGACCTCGAGGCCCGCGATCTTGCCGGCATCCTTGGTGGCCTGGCGCTGCGCGTCGGTGAAGTAGGCGGGGACGGTGATGACGGCTTGTGTGACCTTCTCGCCGAGGTAGGCTTCGGCGTCGGTCTTCAGCTTCATCAGGATCATCGCGGAAATTTCCTGCGGGGAGTAGGGCTTGCCGTCGATGGTGACCTTGTGGGAGGTGCCCATCTCACGCTTGATGGAGGAAACGGTGCGGTCGGGGTTGGTGATGGCCTGACGCTTGGCGACCTGGCCGACCATACGCTCGCCGGTCTTGGAGAACGCGACGACGGACGGGGTGGTACGCATACCTTCGGCGTTGGTGATAATGGCGGGTTCTCCGCCTTCCATAACGGCTACGCACGAATTTGTGGTGCCGAGATCGATACCTATGATTTTAGACATAATGATTGACATCCTTTCACAAATGCGGATTTTGCATTCTTTTGTATTCTTTCAAACTTCCCATATACGGGGAAGGTTAGTTTGCGACTTTGACCATCGCGTGACGCACGACGCGATCTCCCATGCGGAAACCCTTCTGGAAGACCTCGACGACGGTGTTGTCGTCGCACTTGTCGTCTTCTATGTGCATCACGGCGTTGTGGAGTGCGGGGTCGAACTGCTCGCCCTTCGCGGGGATTTCCTCGACATTGAGCTTTCCGAGGCACTCATAAAACTGTTTCGCGGTCAGTTCGACGCCTTTCTTGAAGGCTTCATCGGTGCTTTCGACGGCGAGCGCGCGCTCGAGGTTGTCGAGCACCGGCAGCATCGCGCCGACGACGGTGAGGGCGGCATCCGCGTAGATGCCCTCGCGTTCCTTTTGGCTGCGGCGCCGAAAGTTGTCATACTCGGCGAGCATCCGCTTGTACTGGTCCTGAGTTTTTTCAAGCTCGGCGGTGAGTATTTCCTCGGGTGACGGTTCTGGCGCGGCTTCCTTTACAGGTTCCTGCATCGGCGTGGGTTCTGTCTTTTCGATTTCAGGTGTTTCCGCAGGCTGCGGGGTTTCCAACGTCTCTTCGGGAGCCTTATAATCTTTAGCCATATTTGGTTTATCCATTCCTTTGCTGTTCATTGAGTATCTGCGACAGGCCTTCGGAGAATTTCTGAAGTCTCGCGCAGACACGTGCGTAATCCATTCTTGTGGGACCTACGACGCCGAGAAGCCCTCGCGCGCCGTGTCCGGCTTCATAGGACGTCACGACGACGGAAACGTCATCGAGCGCCTGAACCCCGGTTTCCTCGCCGATGGAGACACGGATGGTCTCACCCGGCTCGGGCTCCGGAAGCCTCACGACTGTCTCGCGGTCGGAAAGGCAGTCGAGCAGCGCGCGCGCCCGGTCGACGTCGCGGTACTCGGGATACTGTAAAAGCTGTGTCGCACCGGAGAGGTAGACCTCCCGGTTGAGGATTCTTCTGAGCACGTCGGCGGCAAAGTCGATGGCCGCAACGAGGAGCTCCGTAATCTCGGCGCCGGTCTCGCTTTCAGCACGGGCGATGCGGTCGCCGTTCATATCATGGAGAGGAATGTTGGTGAAGTAGGCGTTGAGCGCACGGTTGGCGGCGCTGATTTCCAGCCCCGACAGCGGCACGTTCAGCCGGCAGATGCGGTTGCGTATCTGATCGGTCGTTGTGACGAGTATGAGCACGACGGTCGTTTTGTCCACCGGGATGACCTCAAATCGCCGGATGCTTTCGGTATCAGCGACGGGTGTGAGGGCAATGGCGGCGTGGTGCGTCAGCTCGGAGACCATCTTCCCGGCCTCAAAGATCAGGCGATCCAGCTCGCGCATCCGGAACTTCAGGGCTTTCTGCACCTCCGCGAGGTCTGCGCCCGTCAGATGGTAGCGTTCCATCAGCTCGTCGACATACATCCGGTAGCCGAGATTCGACGGAACGCGTCCGGCGGAGGTATGGGGCTGCTCGAGGTACCCAAGGTTTTCAAGCTCTGCCATCTCGTTGCGCACGGTTGCCGACGATACCGGCGTCTCCATACGCACGACGACCGTTCTTGACCCGACCGGTTCCGCGGTCTGGATGTAGTCGTCCACGACGGCTTTGAGTATCTGCTTCTTACGGTCGCTGAGTTTCATCCCGCATCCCCCTTTCCGAATCCTTCTTTAGCACTCGATGCCTTAGAGTGCTAACTATAGATTACCACGAGTGCGCGGTTTTGTCAAATGAATTTTTTATGAACTTTACGTCTGTAACGCCCTCAAATATGGGCATATTGTCGAATTCGGACCGCTGTGCTGTAAATATAGCGGATTACTTGGGTTATCATGCGCAAAATCGACAAATAACTGCCGCCGGCGGTGACCGGCGTAAGTGCGTACGCGTCTTGTTTCACCTCGCCGCACTTTGTAGTCTCAGTGCTTTGCACATATCGAAGACCTCATAGCATCCTGCCTCGGAAAATACAAAGCTGAGGGTCTATCCGCCGGAGCTGCCGTACGGCGGGACATAGCGGAGGCTGCGGTAACCCGAGGGTGTGAGCGAGCAGACTTTCTTGAAGCGGTCATTGAAGTAGGACTGGGATGAGAATCCGCAGCGTTCGGCGATTAGGGAAACGGGGAGGTCGGTGGTCAGCAGGAGCTGCCGCGCACGGGCAATGCGGCGCTCGAGCAGAAACTCACGCGGAGTACGTCCGGTACGCAGCCGGAAGCGCTTATGAAAATAGACCGGAGAGAGGTTTGCCGCCGCTGCGATGTCCGCGAGTGTGATGGGCTGCGCGAGGTTGTCCTCGATGAAGCGGATGGCAGCCTCAACGGGCGCGGGGTCGTACGGCACGCGCGCGCTGTACCCCGCGAGGTTCATCCGATACGCGCGCGCGTCGGTCTGGACGATGCTGAGAAGCTCGTAGATGCGGCTGTGCAGCAGCAGCTCCGATCCCCGGACGGCGGACAGACGGAGCAGCTCCCCGAACAGCTCACGGATTTCCGCGCGATGCGCCGATGGCATCACGGCGGGGATGTCGCGTGTCAGGTCAAGCAGCGTCTCGTCCGGTGCGAGATGGATGTAAAAACAGGTGAAGTGTACGTCGTTCCCGTCGGCGGAAGACGTACTCCAGCGTGTCTGACCGGGCCGTACATACAGCAGATTGTCCGGCGCGTGCGGGTATGAAACGCCGTCCACGAAACTCGCGCCGTCGCCGGAGAGGTAGTATTCCAGTTCGATGAGTTCCGTCACACGCGGCGGTGTCCGCGAGAGGTTATGAAACTTCCCGCGGCTGTCGAATATCCCGAGTTTGGCAATCTCCAGCATGGCATCCTCCGGTAAAAGCTAAGAAATCTAAAAAAATGAGTAAGACCTGCACTTTCATTATACACGCACCGGGCGTACAATACAAGTATAAAATGATCAAGGGAGTGCTGCCCGATGCACGTGACCTGGCTCGGACAGGCCGGGCTGTATATCGAGACGCCCGCCATCCGCATCCTCATCGACCCGTATCTGTCCGACGCGGTGGGAAAACGCAACCCGGCGAACCGCCGCCGCGTCCCCGTCGACGAACGCTTCCTGAATGTATGCCCGGACGTCCTCATTTTTACACACAACCACCTCGACCACTACGACCCCGAGACCGCCGCGCATTACCTTGCGCCCGATCGTGCGCGTGTGACCGTCCTGGCGCCGGCATCGGTCTGGGGAGAGGTGCGCAAAACCGGCGGGAGTCACCGCTATGTGCAGTTCGACCGGCGTACCGAGTGGACGCAGGACGGTGTGCGCTTCACCGCCGTCACCGCCGTCCACAGTGACCCGTACGCCATCGGGGTCATTGTCGACGACGGCAAGCAGACGCTCTATGTCACAGGCGACACGCTCTACAGCCGTGACATCTTCGCCGAACTGCCCGCACACATCGACGCGGTGTTCCTGCCGATCAACGGTGAGGGGAACAACATGAACGCCGTGGATGCCGCACGGTTTGCCGAACGTACCGGCGCACGGGTTGCGGTCCCGCTGCACTTCGGGCTGTTTGACTCCCCGTGCGCTGCGGAAGGTGCGCTCGATCCCCGGACTTTTCGGCACTCCGGCCGCGTCATCCCGGAGATGTACCGGGAGATTCCGCTTGAGTAAAAAATCGAAAGGACGACTGTTATGAAAGAGTACAAGGTACCCAACCACGTTTCCAGCTTCCTCCCCGACGGGAACTTCACGCTCGTGTGGAGCGACGAGTTCGACGGCGATACGCTCGACCGATCGAAGTGGGATTATCGGCTGAACATGATGGGAAAACGCTGGCCGGCGTGGGTTGACCGGGGCGTCCATCTCGCGGACAGCTGCGCGGTCTTCACGCTGACGACCGAGGACGGCCGCCCGGTCAGCGCGCAGCTCCAGACCGGCTACAACTTTATGGACGAACCGGTCACGCCGACGACCTTCGGACGCGACCATCTGCAGTGGGGCATCGGAAAGCTGCATCGCAGCCTCTTTCTCCATCGCTACGGTTACTACGAGTGCCGCTGCCGGCTGCAGCAGAAGCCGGGATGGTGGAGCGCGTTCTGGATGCAGTCGCCGGTGATCGGCAGCTCCCTTGACCCTGCGGAAGCCGGGATCGAGCACGACATCATGGAGAGCTTTCAACCGGGCACGTGCAGTTGTCACGCGAACCACTTTGGCGGCTATGGCCTCGACCATCAGAGTACGCATGCAGGCGTCGGGCGCAATGACCTCGATCCCGCGGCGTTCCACACCTTCGGGATGCTCTGGACGCCGGAGGGCTACACCTACTACATCGACGGCATCGAGGACGGACATAACCCCGCGCCGGTCTCGCATCGTCCCGAGTTCATCCTGATCTCAACCGAGGTCAAGGGCTACCGGCATGAGAGCCATACGCCGACGGAAGAGGCATACGCGGCGATCGGAGACACGTTCGCGGTCGACTACGTGCGCGTATTTGATCTGAAGGAGTAGACGATGAAGGTTACCGAAGTAAAGACGTTTGCCGTCGACTGCTTCCGTACAAACTGGATGTTTGTGAAGGTCTACACGGACGACGGCATCGACGGCGTCGGCGAGGCGACGCTCGAGTATAAGGAAAAGGCGCTGACCGGCGCGGTCGAACACATCCGCGACTACCTGGTCGGTGAGGATCCGCGCGATATCGAGCGGCATGTCCACGCAATCTACCGCGACGCATACTGGCGCGGCGGCGCGGTGCTGATGTCGGCGCTGTCGGCGGTCGAAATGGCACTGTGGGACATCCTGGGAAAGTCGCTCGGAGTCCCGGTCTACCGTATGTTGGGCGGGAAAATACGCGACCGCGTGCGTCTCTATGTCAACGGCTGGTTTGCAGGTGCGAAGACGCCGGAGGAGTTCGGAGAGAAGGCGAAGTCTGCGGTAAGACGGGGCGTCAGCGCGCTGAAGTGGGATCCGTTCGGCAAGGCGTATCTCGAGCTCTCAAACGCCGATCTGACCCGCGCGCTGAACTGCATTCAGGCGGTGCGCGACGCCGTGGGGCCGGACGTCGACCTGCTGATCGAAGGTCACGGCCGCTTCGACGTCCCGACGGGCATCCGCATTGCGCGGGAGCTGGAACCGTTCCGTCCGTACTGGTTCGAGGAACCGACGCCGCCGGACAACCTCGAAGCGCTGCGGGCCGTACGCGAGAAGTCGCCGGTACCGATCGCGGCAGGCGAGCGGCTCTATACGCTCAGGGACTTCCGTGAGCTGTTCGAGATGCGCGCTGCCGACTTCATCCAGCCCGATGTCTCTCATGCGGGCGGCATCCTCGAGCTGCTGAAGATCGCGGCCGTCGCGGAGACATACTACATCCCCTTTGCGCCGCACAACCCATCCGGCCCTGTCGCGAACGCCGCAACCTTACAGCTTGCCGCCTGCGTACCGAACTTCCGCATCCTTGAGATCATGTACAGCGATGTCGTATGGCGCAAAGAGGTTACAAACGAACAGCTAACCTGTGAAAACGGGGAACTGCTCATCCCGGAGAAACCGGGGCTTGGTGTGGAACTCAACGAAGATGCGTGTCTTGCGCATCCGTACACGCCGCACACGCTGCGGCACTACACCGGCGCGCTGACGGATATCCGTCCCGCGGAGACGGAGTTTTACTTCTGACGGGAGGCTGTGACGATGGAACGTGCGGTATTTGTAACAGGTGCGGCGTCGGGGACGGGCTACTGTATTGCGTCGCGGTTTGCGCGGGAAGGATATGCGGCCATCCTGACGAGCCGTGAGCAGTCCCGCGCAGACAAGGCGGCGGAGGAAATATCGCGGACGTACGGCGTATATGCAAAGGGTTATGCGCTGGACATCCGCGACGAGGGCCGCGTGATGGATATCTTCCGGGATATCGACGCGTCGGGAACTGCGGTGGACACAGTGGTACTCAACGCGGCCGACCTGGGCTTCGGGACGGATCCGGCGGTCGGTCAGCCGTTCTTCGAGGTGAGCGCGGAGGAATTCGCGCGGGTGTTCGAGACGAACCTCGTGTGGAACTTTACGATTGTACGGCAGGCGGCGCTGCGGATGCGGGAGCGCAGACACGGGGCGATTGTGTTCATCGGCTCGAACACGGCGTACCGTGCAATCCCGAACAGGGCTGCGTACTGCGCGTCGAAGGGCGGCATCAACGCGATGAGCCGTGCCTTCGCGGTCGACCTGGGGCCGTACGGCATCCGCTGCAACGTGGTGCTGCCCGGAACGATCAAGACGGAGCGATGGCGGAGGATGGGGAGCAGTCAGATTGTCAGCGGCGGACTGACCCCGCTGGGGGATATCTCCGACTTCGAGGACATCGCGAACGCCGCGTGGTATCTCGGCTCTGACGAATCGAAGAACGTCACGGGGACGGAGCTGATCGTCGACGGCGGGATGAGCTGTCAACTCTACCCGACGGCGCTGCGAAAATAGAGGCAAAAAAGAGGGGACGGTTTTATGACCGTTCCCTCTTTTTGTATACCTGATATCCCTCAGTCCTCCGGCCTTACGCCGTTGGGAAGCGGCTTCCCGTTCTCATCACGGTTGACAGGATACGCCCTCAGGTGAAAACCGATGCAGCCGTCGGTACAGCCGATATCCATCTCGTACTTCTGCGGGCATCCTCTGTAGGTGAAGTCGCCGCCGCACCGGATTACCTCGCACCAGGTGTAAATCTGCTGCATCGTTTTGGGGCACATGCCGGCGGGGCAGCCGTACCGGAATACAAACCGGTCGCCTTTCTCAAAGCCAAGTCTGCAGTGCCCGGCCTTTCCCTCCGTAACGGTCAGCTCAAACTCCCAGTCCTCCGTTACCCATTGTCTCATTGTGTTCTGCCTCCCGCTGCCGGAATTGTCGTTCGTTTCATAAGCGGTGTGTGCCGGATTGTTCTCCCGCATTTGTGAGTATAGCACAGCGCGAAGAATACGTCAAGGGCCGAAATCGCATTCCTGCGAACCATATAGGCGCACATCACACCGTTTGTCCCGCGCTTTGGAAAGAAAATAGCCGGTGTTGTCCCATCCATGTCCGTTCCTTTAAGTTTTCGGGTATTTTGAGATTCTACCGTTGAAAAAGTCCCGCGCATGTGGTATACTGTTATATAATGAGAAATTTCTCATACTGACTTTATACCACAAGGAGCTGACTTCTATGAAAATTGTACGCTGCACCACACCCGAGGACCTCGGCGAACAGGCCGCAACCCTCATCGCATCGCAGATCAACGAAGCCATCGCCGCCAACGGTGAGGCGCGCATCGTCCTCTCCACCGGCGCTTCCCAGTTTACCACCCTCGCTGCCCTCATCAAAAAGGACATCGACTGGCAGAAGGTCACCCTGTTCCATCTCGACGAGTATGTCGGCCTCGGTGAGCAGCATCCCGCCAGCTTTGTCAAGTACATGAAGGAGCGCTTTGTCTCCAAGGTCAACCTTAAGGCCGTGCACTATGTCGCGCCGTGGAACTATCCGTCCGTCGACGCGTGCATCGTCGACCTGACCGCGCTCATCCGTGAGAAGCCCATCGACGTCGGCGTCATCGGCATCGGCGAGAACACCCATATTGCCTTCAACGATCCGCCTGCGGACTTCGATAACCGCGGTGCGTACAAGGTCGTCGAGCTGGACGAGCGCTGCCGCAAGCAGCAGCTCGGCGAGGGCTGGTTCCCCACCTTCGACGACGTCCCCAAGCAGGCCATCTCCATGACTCCCTATCAGATCATGCTCTGTAAGAAGATTGTCTCGCCTGTACCGTACAAGGTCAAGGCCGAAGCAATTTACAAGGTGCTGACCAGCGACGTGACGAACATGATCCCCGCCACACTGCTCAAGACCCATCCCGACGCCACCACCTTCATCGACCAGGACTCCGGCTCCCGCGTGTAACGGGAAGGCGTCCTGTGTATGACATGTCCCCTGCACTCTACGAAAGGAAGGATTTCCTATGGATATCATGGAAGCGCTGTCGGTCTGCGGCATCATCCCGGTGATCAAGCTGCGTGAAGTAAGCCTTTCCGAAGCGCTCGCCGACGCTCTGGTCATAGGTGAGGTTCCGTGCGCGGAGGTGACTTTCCGCGCGGCTGGCGCCGATGAGGTCATTCGCCGGATGCGCATGCACAACCCGTCGCTGCTCGTGGGCGCGGGCACCGTTCTCAAAGTCGAGCAGGCAAAGGCCGCCGTCGATGCCGGCGCGCAGTTCCTCGTGTCGCCCGGCACCAACCCCCGCGTTGTTGCCTACGCGATGGAGCGCGGTGTGCCGATTCTCCCCGGCGTCATGACGCCCACCGAGATCGAAGCCGCCCTGGATCTGGGGCTGTCGACGCTCAAGTTCTTCCCGGCCGAGCAAGCAGGAGGACCCGCAATGCTCAAGGCGCTCTCGGCACCTTACGGAGGCGTCCGCTTCGTCCCTACCGGAGGCATCTCTCTTTCTAACCTTGCCGACTACCTGAAGCTGCCGTGCGTGGCGGCGTGCGGAGGGTCTTTCATGGTCACCGCCGACCTCCTCGCCGACGCTGACTTCTCCCGCATCTCCGAGCTCTGCCGCGCCGCCGCCGCCATCGTCCGCGATGTCCGGTACGCGTGACCGTACCTGCCCCGCGTGTTGAGGAATCCCTGTCTTCCGTTTACACGGAAGACAGGGGATTTTTTCTACAGCGTCACGCTCACGACGTCCGCAAGCTTCTCAAATCCCACGCGCGCGGCGAGCTTCCGTGACGCGTGGTTTCCGCCATCCGTCGACCACTGCGGACATCTCCCGCGCGCGAGGATGTTCGCGGCGCATCGGATACACGCAAGCGCCGCATATCCCCGCCGGCGGTATTCCGGACGCGTGTTGACGCCGATCTCCTGCACCTCGTCCGCCATGTACGGCATCCCCGGTGTGTCCGTGCAGCTCGCCAGTATGCCGTCGGCGTACACACCCACGCAGGTGCCCACTGCCGTCATCTCATCGAAATACTCCCGCAGCCAGCCGTCCTGTCCGTCCGGGTGGCACGCCCGCCAGAAGTCCCGGTACGCCGAGAAATCCTCCTCCGTCAGCGTCCGCAGTCCTTCATGAGGGACGGAAGGTTCATCTGCACCTCGATAGACGTATTTGACCGTGTGCGCCGCCGGGACGCCGTATGTCTCCTGCAGAAGCGCCCGGATGTCCTCCGCGTCCATCGTTTCATCAAGCCGCGCTTTCAGGCTGTCCGGCATCTGCGCTGCGCATCCCGAAAGACGCAGCGCGCGGTCGCCGTACGACACCGTCGTCACCCGTGCGGAACAACCCATACGTCCCGGCTCGATCCAGCAATAGATGTCGAAGGGCTTTGCGTAGCCGTACTGCGCGCGGTTTCTCTCCGGCGTGTACACGAACCGGACACCGCCGTTTTCCGGCAGCGCAGGCAGTCCCAGCCACCGCGCATAGTACCGGCGTGTAACCGTTTCATAATGCGTTATGGAAAACCCTCCTTTTTCGGATTGTACTACAGAATACCATAAACCCTACGATCTGTCAAACGACGACGCGGATTTACCAACGGTTTCACGCATGGATGCAGAGACAAATATACCGGCAAACTCGGTTGAAATCTGTGAGTGTATATCACGGTTCGGCGCCGCAATCACGGAAGCACGTCGACCCGGTCGTTTTTCAGAACCCGCTGGAAAAATGTTGGAAGCTGCTTTGTCGGACAAAAAACGAACCAAAAAGCCGAAAATACAGGCTTTTTGGTCCGCTTTGTTGGTGGGAGGAGATGGATTTGAACCATCGTAGTCGTAAGACAACAGATTTACAGTCTGCCCCCTTTGGCCGCTCGGGAATCCTCCCATATGCAATTGTCGCCCGAACTCGGGAAAGAGCGTGGAGCTGGTGACCGGAATCGAACCAGCAACCTGCTGATTACAAATCAGCTGCTCTGCCGATTGAGCTACACCAGCGTGGTGCCCGTTGCGAAGTCAACGAAAATTATTATAGCAGATGTTTCACGATTTGTCAAGAGTTAATTTCAAAATAATCGTTTTTCTCCGGGGGCACACGGGAACCGTACGCTTTCGCTGCCGGCGTACCGCTCCCGCATACCGCCCGCATCCGCACGGGCGACTCTCATACCTGTGCGGCGAACATCAGATGGGTACGGCGCAGATCAGCCGCGGAGCCCTTTCCGGCGCTGACCTCGTGCATCCACGGGCCTTCGTATCCCGTCTCCGCCAGCGCACGCATGATCGCCGGCCAGTCGTTCTTCCCGTCGCCGGGCAGCAGATGCCGCTCGTCAATGAAGTCGTAGTCGGAGACGTGCAGCGTGATGATCCGTTTTCCAAGCCGCCGGATGAAGTTCAGGTTATCCTCGATGAGCAGATGGTTGGTGTCAAAGCACACGCCCAGATCGGGGTTGCCGGTGAGCAGGTAGTTGATGTCGCCGCTGGTGTGGCCGAGGCAGGTGCGCGGCAGGTTCTCGACCGCCAGGCGCATTCCAAGGGCTTTGGCAAATGCCGCCAGCCGCAGCAGACTCTCACGGCTTTTCATCAAACGCATCCGCCGGTCCTCATCGGCGATCGGCTCGGCGCTGGGATGGACCACGGCGAGCTTGAACCCGGCCGCCGCTGCTTTACGCAGATGCTCCTCGTGCAGCGTGAGCGTCGATTCGGTATATGTCTCATGCGAAATGTCCCACTCGTGGGAGAAGCGCAGATGCGTGCTCCACAGCTCGATGCCGCACGCCGCGGCCTCCTTTGCGATCGCGGGAAAGTCCTCCGCGTACGCCGCGCTCACCTCGACTGCAGTGATCCCCGCGTCCGCGCACTCCCGCAGATTCTCCGCCGTAAACTGCTTATACAGGCATACCGACGCGCCGGTCTTCCACTCTCCGGGTTTCTTCATGTGCTGATACTCCTCTCACTTTTGTGCCGTTCTCTTCCGAGTCTCGCAAGTTGTTTTCAGTATAGCACGTCTCGGGGCGCGGTGTCAAGTGTACAGACGAAAAAATGGCATCCGGCGGTAGGAGCTGCGCTCCGCCCTCGATGACAATCCGCCTCCTGCACGGAGATCACATTCCCGTTGACCAAATAAGTCAGCTGCTGTCCCGGATACGGGAGAACGGGCATCATACAGAAGCCCGTCGGGGTATCCGGTGCCGGACATCCCGACGGGCGTTGTTTCCCGCAAGACGCGGTTATCTGAGCTTCATAAACTGTGCGCTCGCGAGGAGGGAGAAGTCCTTGAAGTCGAGCGAGACATCGGCGGCGTCGGTACGCAGCAGGTACGCCTCGAGGTCCGCGAAGAACTGCATGAAGATCGAATGGTTGCGCAAGTGACTCGGACGCAGGAAGTCCTCCTTGACTTGCTCAAAGCGCTCCATCAGCGACAGCCGCGCAAGCTTACGGGAACCGGCAAGCTCTGACATCTTTGCCTTTTTATACGCGCAGAGCTTTCCGTCACCGTAGAGGTCGAACATCTGCAGCAGCGCGAGGTAGTCCTCGGCGAGCGTGTAGTAGTGGGCAGCCTCCCACGCATAGCGCCGTGCCATCTTGATGTCGCAGCGGGAGTCCTTCGCGATGCACTGCCAGATGTTCTCCGCCTGATGTGCCATCGCGGCGATGGACAGGATCGCACGCTCATAGTACTCACGGTGCTCGAGAATCTTCTCCATCGCTTCACCCGGGAACGAGCGTGGATAGGCCTTGTCCGGATTGACGTAGCTGTAGCTGTAATACGCCAGTGTGTTCGCCATGATTATCCGGTTCGCGACGCCGAACTCGCCCTCGGCGTACTTCGTGTTCGATGTTGCCGTGATCGTGTCGAACAGCTTGAACGCGCGCTCGGCGTCCGCGGCACGGGACGGGAACTTCGCCTTCGCGTACGCACGTGACGCTTCATCCGTCGTACCGGTACCCTCGAAGTTCCATGCGTAGTCTGCCTGTGCGACATGTGTCCGGTCGTAGCTGAGATCCCATGCAGAGTAGCTCTGCATGCCCTCGCAGCCTTCCTCACGTGCCATCTTGCCCAGCAGATACACGTTTTTCAGCGGATTGAACACCAGGTTCCAGTGGTAGTACCCGTTCCACGGCTTCACGGTACGCCGCAGTCCCTGCTCCGGACGCGTCGACTGGAACATCAGACCCTCCTGGAAGTCGGAGTATGTCCACCAGTCGATGACCGCGACATCGCGCAGGCCGTTCTCGTTGATCGCGTGCATCATCCGCTCGGTCGAGTCTTTCTTCATATCACCCCACTTGTGCGGTACGAGCATGTCGGAGTACATGTAGATGCTCTTCATGCCGCGCTCCTTGAGGTGCTTCATCAGCTTGATCGCGTGGTCGATGTACAGATCTTCCTTCTCGGCGTCCTTGCACTTCGGACAGTGGCAGCGCGCGTCACGGAACTTGTAGATGTCCTGCGCGTTGTTCGCGATGCCGCCGTGCACTTCGTCGAGACCCATATGGAAGCTGGTGATGCCGTTGGGCTTGAGGTAGCGGTCAATGATCTCGTCGTAGATGTTGAACATCAGCTCGTAGGTCTTCTCGTTGCGGGTGCAGAAGCCGTGGAGCGTGGGGGTGCCATCCTCTTCCTTCGCGGAGACCTCGGGGTACTGCGCGGGGATGAGGGTGTTGTGACCGTAGGAGTTGAACAGAGGAAAGACCTCGACAGCCTTGGTCTTGCCGTAAGCGATGAGCTCACCGAAGAAGTCCTGTTCGACCATCGGCGGCAGCGTTTCCTCGTCGACCCAGGCGTTCTTTTCGGGCGACCAGTAGCGCTTGACGACCGGTACCTTCAGCTTCGGGTACTTACGAATCGGCAGATACATGTACTCGCTGACGCGGCCGTCGTACTGGACGCACCAGCAGCCGTAGACGGAGATGCAGAGCTGGTTCATCTTCATCGCGGCCATGTTGTCGACGACAGCTTTCCAGTCGTCGAGGGTCATGCAGTTGGAACCGAAGCGGGATTCCATGAAGTGCCCGCGGGTACGCAGCTGCGGCCAGTCGAGAATTTCGCAGCGCGGGAGCTTGAGCTCACCGGCCTCGAGCTTCGCTATCTGGGAGAGGGTGACGGCAGCGTAGTAGAGACCGGCGGAACCGAAGCCCTCGAGCGTGACGGCGTTCTCAGCGACGGTGAGACGGTAGCCCTGGTCGGCGTTGGCAGCATCGGCGGGCGCGTCGGTGAGCCTGAGCGTGACAGTGACAGAGCCATCGGTGCAGCACGCGCAGACGCCGAGCAGTCCGCCGAGGGTATCGCGTACAAGGGTGTCGGCCGACTTGACGACGGGATCGCAGGTGCAGGCTTCGGTAATGACGCGGAAGTTCGCGCAGCCGGGTGTGCCGAGCAGGATGTCCGCGCCGGGCTGACAGGTAAACTGCTGCGGGATGGGGATGATGCGGTTGCGGATGTTCATAGGCGTACCTCCCAAAATTCACAAAATCGTGTATGAACAGTCAGAATCTTTCATATATAGTGTACCATACAGACGCATCTCTGCACAAGAACGATGGGAGAGATTCTGAAGATGTGCGCATGTTATCCGAAGTATTGCGAAGCCGCGTGCTGCCATCCATCTAGTAGTACAGTCTGAGCATGCTGCAAAATATACACATCACATGCCCCAAATACAAAAAGCACCCGGATTAATCAGGGTGCTTTTGCAGTCATGTATAGACAAACGGAAATCATCCGGGTTCAGTAATCTCCGAATCAGCTCATCTCTTTGATCCACTTCTCGCGCAGACGGATGCCGGCGCCGGTGATGGCGTTGCTGACGGGGTAGGAGTGGATGATCACGTCGGGCTTACGGCGGTTCTCCGGGACAATGCGCGGATGAATATAGTCGGTCAGACGGCGGGTCAGACGGCTGCCCAGGTTCACGCACTGGCCGTCCAGAACGATCCCTCGCGGGCTGAAGACGCATACCGCGTTGTAGAGCGCCGCGCCCAGAGAGTTCACATAGCTGTTGAGCGTATCGGCCGCGTCCGGATCCTCCCACAGCGCCTCAATTTTAATCTGCTTGCTCTCGGCGAGCTTCTCAAGCTCCCCGTACAGCCGCAGCAGCCGCGATTCCAGACGCTCGCCGCACGACAGCACCATCTGGCCCAAGTCGCCCGCGTAGCCGTCCGTGCCCATCACGACGTTGCCCTCATGCACCAGGGCGCCGCGTACCGTCTTGCCGATCGACAGATACAGCAGACTGTACGGCGCGTACTGCTTCAGCTCCGCGTTGCACGCGATGCCCGCGAGCAACGCGTCCGCCGACGCGATCACCGTGCAGTCGAAGAACTTGCGAATCGTCGCTTTGATCGGAATCTGCGACAGCGCCGGAATACGCAGGCAGTCCGTGCTGTCCGACTCCGCCTTGTATACCGACGGCAGACAGACCGATATGCCCAGGCACTCGCCGCTGCGCAGATTCAGGTCCTCGCCGCGCGTCTGCATCTGCCGCAGGAACCGCTCGAGATTTTCCGCGTAGGGGACCGCGTTGTCGAAGGTGTAGTTGAGCACGTCGAAGGGCGCCAGTTCCAGACTCATAAAATTGCAAGAGAAGTTCAGCTCCGTCAGGTCGAGAACCATCATCCACTTCGTGCGGGAAAAATAGACAAGTGCCGGATTGCGTCCGACGTTCTCCGTGCGCCGCTCGGTCTCGTAAACGGCGCCGTTGCGCAGCAGCACTTCCATAATATTACTGACGGTCATGACGGATACACTGGCACGTTCGGCAATCTCCGCGCGGGAAATACCCTCGTGCTCCGCAATTGCGTTGGTGATCTCCACGATGTTTCGCGCGCGTACCAGACTGACATTCAACTTTTTCATCAAAATCCCCTCCCGCGCCGTACCCGTCACAGACAGTACGACACATCGTCATTATAAGCATAGTATAGTCCATTTTTATAAGACTGTCAAGCTTAAGTTTAATAAGAAACAACATATATTTTACTTTGATTCTGGTAAAATGATAAAAATCCTTTCCCGCGGCTCATCACAGTGTTGCGCGGTACAGTGCCGCAGTGTTTTCCGGCGGCGTACACGGCGACAGGTTGTTCGCCTCACGCAGCACAAACCGCTTTGTATACGGCGCAACCTCCCGCAGGATCTCCCGCGCCTCGCGCTCGATCTCCACCGGTGTGCCTGTCAGCAGACGGTCCGCACGGACCCCGCCGTTGATGCGCACATCCGGCCCGAGCGCCCGCGCAAGTTCCCCGAAGCGCACCGGATAGCCCGTGTCGAAGCTCTGTACGTTCAGCGCATCCCGCAGTGTGAGGAAGTGGCGCGTCGCGTCACCGCACAGGTGCACGGATACCGGCCGCCCCGGTGTTCCGAGCGCGTCCACAAGCCGTTTGTGACAGGGCAGCACCCGCTCACGGTACATCTCGCACGACAGCAGCGCGATGTCGTCGTCCGCGAAACCGTAGTTCTCCGCCCGCGCCGGCAGCCCGTACGCTGTTCTCTGTGCCCGTACGCGTGTGATGATCGCGTCGGTGAGGTAGGAGAGCAGTGCGTCGGCGTACTCCGGCTCCTCGATCAGGTCGACGCAGAAGTTCTCCGTCCCACGCAGGTTGCATGCGATGGTCATCGGGCCGTCCGTGCCGAAGACCGGCGGATGCACTGAAGTCAGCGGGATGCCGCGGTACTCGTGCCCCGCCGCGACCCGTGCCCGGGCATAGTCATAGAACATCCTTGCCCATGCCATGCAGCCCGCGTATGCGTCAGGGATCGGGCGGTCGACGAAGGCGTATTTGTTCTCATCCGTCAGGAACGGCACCGCGTAGGGCGAGTTGTTCGCCGGATACACGACCTGCGCGCCCAGCCATGCCGCCTCGTAGACGTTCTGCAGATCGGCGCGTACCGCCCACCCCTCCGCCGGCAGCCCCATCGGATGGTCGGCGATGAGGTTATGGCGCACATAGTCGTGGAACCGAAGCTGTACGTCGAGCATCACGGAGGGATCGGCGGAATAGCGCGCAAACGTGATTCCGCCGGTGTTGAGCGTCGGGTCGAGCAGCCAGATACGCGGGTTGATCCCCAGGATCACCGGCGTCTTGATCGGTGTTCCGGCGTCGTAGCTGCGCCAGACCTCGCGGACATATTCGTTGTGCGCGGTGTAGTCGATATTCAGCATGGACAGGGCCTCCCTCCATCATTTTCCAGAAGCTCCGCGTTTCTGAGCAGCGGCGCGGGGCCTTTCCACGTAAACGCGCGGTCGGGGTATTTCTCCGAGAGTGTCCGCCGTGTCAGCCCGCGAAGATCATCCGCCGTCAGCGTATGAATCAGCCTCTCCCGGAACGCGGGGATCGTGGTCTCACGGATATCCCGGTTCATCGGGCAGACATCCTGGCAGCGGTCACAGCCCCAGAGCGTGCCGGTTTCAATGAGCGCACGGGCTTCCCATTCCGTGAGCGCGCCGGACTTCTGCGAGATTTGGGACAGGCAGCGTGTGACATCGACGCCCTCACGGGTCAGCGCACCGGTCGGACATGCCCGTACGCATGCACCGCAGCCGATGCAGCGCTCAAAGTTGTGTTCGGTACACGTCAGCGGCGCGTCAGTCGCAATGCAGCCGAGGAAGACCCGGCTCCCGTATTCCCGCGTAATTGCAAGCCCGTTGATGCCACGTACGGCGATGCCCGCAAGTACGGCGGCTTTGACCTCAGGGACGGGAGACGCGTCGACGAGTATACGCGCGGTGTATCCATGCTCCGTGAGATACACGGCGGCGGGCGTCAGACGTTCGATCAGTTCGAGGTGGTAGTCGCGTCCGCGGGCATAGCGGGCAATCCGCGGGATTCTCCTGTTGCCTTCGGTGTCTTTGCCCGTGCTGCCGTCCGCATCCTCCCGTACATAATAAGAAAACGCCGCGCAGATAACCACCGGCGGCAGCGCGGGCAGATTCCCCAGCGCGGATGTCCGTACCGTGCCGCAGTCTGCCGCGCCCGCCTTGAGAATCCGTACGCGGACGTCTTCGGTCAGTGTGCTGTCGGAAATACGCATTTATTCCCGATTCCCCCTTGCACCTTTCCCGTTTCTATGGTAAAATACTCCCCGACGAGGTGAATGATCATTGGATACCCGAAAAAAGTTCGGCAACGTGTATATCATCCTGGCGGCGCTTCTGTGGAGCACCGCCGGCGTATGTGTTAAGTACATTCCCTGGAGCGCCTACAGCATCGCCTGCTTCCGCTCGATCTGCGGTGCGATTACCTTCTGCATCGTGATGCGCAAGCCCCATATCACCTTCAACCGCTGGAATATCGCCGGCGCGCTCGCAATGTTTCTCACCGGCGTCCTCTATATGAGCGCCATCAAGCTGACCACTGCCGCAAACGCCATCGTGCTGCAGTACACCGCTCCCATCCTCATCATCCTTTATAACACCATTTTCGAGCACCGCAAACCGTCCAGGCTCGATCTGATCATCACCGCCTGCGTCATTGCCGGATGCGTACTCGCGTTCTCCGACCAACTTGAGGGCGGCGGGATGCTCGGCAATCTCCTCGCGCTCGCGTCCGGCGTTACGTTCGCCGGACTTATGATCATCAACCGCAAGCCCCAGACCGACGCGATGGAGTCGCAGCTCCTCGGCAATCTCCTGTCGGTCTTCATTCTGATGCCGTTCCTGCTGACAGATCGCGCGGTCGTCTTCGATTGGCGCATCATCGGTGCGGCGCTGTTCCTCGGCTTCTTCCAGTACGGCCTCGCGCACGTCTGCTTCGGCATCGGCATCAAGCGTACCGAACCCGTCACCGCGTCGATCATCTCCACGCTCGAACCGATCTGTTCGCCGCTGTGGGTCTTCCTGCTGCTCGGCGAAAAGCCCGGCACCCTCGCGCTCATCGGCTTTGCGATCGTCCTGAGCGCGACAGCAGTGTACAACATTCTGCTGGTACGCGGTGTGAAATCACGGGAGACACGTTAGTCGATGTCCGGGACCACTTTCTCCGGCGGCCCGTCAAGTACGTCGGGGTTGCGGAAGATTTCGCGCATCGTCTTGAGACAGGATGCCATATAGTGACCGTCGCAGATGCGCTCGTCGGTGGTCATCGTGAAGTCGATGTAGGTTTTGCGCTGGACGGTGCCGTCGGACTGGGTGAGGAACTCGGTGTGCTTGGGGCCGTAGGAGATGAACAGCGGGCAGTTGCCGAAGTTGTAGAGATGGTGGAACACCGGCGGAATTCCCAGCGAGCCCATTGATGTGATGAAACAGGAGACATGGAACGGCGAGAGCGTCGTCAGAAAGCGCGGCATGTGGTTGTAGTAGTCGAGGAAACGCAGGAAAGCGATGGCCGCGCGGAGGATCGGACGCGGGATGTAGTTGAGTATGCGCGCGGTGGCGTCCATATCGTTCTGGTCGCCGTCGGCACGGTTGGCGGTGATGAAGCGGTTGAAGATTTCGTAGACGTCGTTGGCGGTGGCGTAGGGCGAGAACTCCATCTTTATGACGGTCTCCTGCGCCTCGAGGGTCATCTCTTTCTTGATGGCCATCGCGATGGTAATATTGTCGCGGGCGTAGAGCTCCTGGCCGGAGATGTAGCGGTTCAGCCCGGGTTTCTGTGAGACGACGCGGATATATGTCGCGGCGAAGACATGCATCACGCCGAAACCCTTGAACCCCTGCATCCGCTTCTTCCGGATGTAGCGCTCGACGGCACTGACCTCGATCCGGTCGTGGAGAAGGTTCATCGCGCCGATGCGTGTGGGCATGATGTACGCGGAGATGCGGTTCAACGGGTCGAGCGTGCGGATTTTACGGCCGTCCCAGCGGTCGCCGTAGCGTTTCCTGACATAGTGCATAAGTACATAACCTCGGTCTTTCGCGGACGCGTTTACCGGACAGGCAGCGTCCATCAGATGGTCAGCGGCGCGCTCCGCCGGTGGACAGCGGAAAACACGGAGAACACCGCGACATTGCTATTATACCTTCTTTTTTTCCCACTGTACAGGTTTTTCTGAATTTTCAGCGCTTCTTCCAAACTGCGGCGCGTTCTTTTGACATTTTCGACATATATTCTATGGAGGTATCGCGGGTATGGAACTCAACGTCATGACCTACAACATCTGCTCGGGCCGGGACTTCACGGCCGACCGCCACATCGACGTGACCCAGGCGGGTAAAGTGATGCAAAAGTACATGCCGGACATCATCGGTGTCAACGAGGTGCGCGGCTTGGGCGGTGCGGATCCGCTGTTTACCGAACAGGCGCAGACGCTCGGTGAGCAGCTCGGCTGCCACTACTTCTTCGGCCCGGCAATCGAGTTCGACTGGGGCGGTCCGTATGGAAATGCGCTGTTGACCCGCTTCCCGATCCTCCGCGCGGAGGTCGTCGGCATTCCGGACCCGGATGTGCGCGATGAGGACGCGTACTACGAGACGCGCGGCATCATCCGCGCGGAGCTGGATATCCCGGAGGTACCCGGCGGGGTGCTGACCGTGCTGGTATCGCATTTCGGGCTTGCAAACAGTGAGAAGAAAAACGCCGTTGCGACAGTCTGCAAGCTGCTCGACGATATCCATACGCCGGTGCTGTTCTTGGGCGACCTGAATATGGAGCCGGATAATGAAATCCTCGCGCCTGTCTTTGAAAGACTTCATGATACCGCGGCAATTCTGCCCGAGAAGCCTCTGACGTTCAGCTGGTGGGAGCCGAAGGTCAAGATCGACTACATCTTTGTGTCGTCGGAGTTCAAGACACTCAGCGCCGAATCGCCCGACGAGCACACGTCCGATCATAAGCCTTTCTGCGCGAGGGTTCAGATATAAGGAGACAGGTGTCCATGATGCTCAACGCTCTCTTTCCGTGCGGGAAGAGGTATATAGAATATTTATAGAAATATGGCCCGACGATAAGAAACATTCATGCAAAGGATGAAAGAATTGTCTTGCAATTCATCCGCGGATGTGTTATACTGTACTCAGATCAAAATGTCACTCATCCGTTTAAGGAGGATTTCCACATGGCTAAGAAGAAAGCGTCCGATTTCCGTTACAACACCGGCGAAACAAGGGTGCCGTGGGCTGCCGTAGGCGAGAACTACAACGCCGATGACCTGATGTCCGTTGTCGAGTTCCTGATGCAGGGCTCCGGCGCCGCGTACGACAAGGCCATCGCCGAAGTTCGCGAGAAGGTCAACGCGCTGTCGAAGGTCTCTGCGCCGCCGATGAAGCTGTCGCTGGATACCAAGGTTGCTCAGGTCGAGGAGCAGACCGACGCCTACCTCGGGACCACCGGCTCGACCTTCGTCACCAACTGCACTGCCGGCTTCGAGATCGCCTATCGCTACTGCGGCATCGGCCCGGGCGATGAGGTCATCATACCCGCCATCACGTTCATCGCCACCATGGCCTACCCGCTCGCTGTCGGCGCTAAGGTCGTCTTCTGCGACGTTGACCCGCGCACGCTGAACCTTGACCCCAAGGACTTCGAGCGCAAGATCACTCCGCGTACCAAGATGGTCGTACCGGTCGACATCGGCGGCTATCAGTGTGACTGGGACGAGATCATGCGCATTGCGAAGGCACATAACATTACCGTCCTTGACGACGCTGCCCACGGCTTCGGCGCCGAGTATAAGGGCAAGAAGCTCGGCACCATCGCCGACTTCACAGCGTTCTCCATGCATGAGGTCAAGAACATCACCTCCTTCGGTGAGGGCGGTATCCTCACCACCAACATCGATTCGTTCCGTCCGTACATGAAGCGCTGCCGTTTCTTCGGCACCACCTTCGAGAAGCGTATTAAGAATTGGCTCTACGACGTCGAGCTGATGCCGGGCAAGTACGAGCCGTTCGTCGCGCTCAACTCGTCGACGACCGAGATCCAGGCGATCGGACTGATGAATCAGCTCTCGCGCGTCGATGCGATCATCGCCGAGCGCGCCGCGAACGCGAAGTATCTCACCGAGCGTTTTGCCGAGAACGACGCGATCATCCCGCAGCTTCTGGGCGATGACGAAATCAAGCCGACGTTCCACCTCTACCAGCTCCAGATCGATCCCGCGAAGGCCGGCGGCGATATTCAGGATCTGAAGAAGAAGCTCGAGGTGAAGGGTGTCACGAACATCCCGCACTTCGGCCCGCTCTACCGCTTCAGCCTCATCCAGCAGCTCGGCTACGACGTCGACGCGATCGCAGCCTCCTGCCCGAACACCGAGGAAGTCTTCTACAAGCGCTTCACTCACCTGCCCATCTATGACCTCAAAAGGGAGCAGCTCGAGTATATGGCCGATGCCATTCTCGAGAGTGTCTCCGAGATGCAGGCCGGGAAGTAAAGTCCCCGCTGTTATATACGGACGCGTTCTTCTGTACAGAAGAACGCGTCCGTGTTTTTGCGGGATTTGTTATGAAGTGTTTCTGATATGTCCGTTTTGATCATGCCGCTTTCCGGCTGAGATAGCGCGCAATGACGGCGTCGGCGACCTCCGAGGTGGACGCGGTGCCGCCGAGGTCGGGGGTCAGCGTACGACCCTCCGTGAGAACGTCCTCCATCGCTGCCAGTACCTTTGCGCCCTCGTCGGGCATCCCGAAGTGATCGAGCATCTGGCTGACCGACCAGAGCGTCGCGAGCGGGTTTGCGATGCCGCGTCCCGCGATGTCCGGTGCGGAGCCGTGGATCGGTTCGAACATCGACGGATACACGCCCTCGGGATTGAGGTTCGCGCCCGCCGCAAGCCCCATCCCGCCCGAGATCGCCGCGCCCAGGTCGGTGAGGATATCGCCGAACAGGTTTGAGCAGACCACCACGCCGAACCGCTCGGGCTGCATGACCATGAACATCGACGCGGCGTCGACGAGGTACTGATGCGTCTTGATGTCGGGATAATCGCGTCCGACCTCGCGGAAGATTTCGTCCCAGTAGACCATCGAGTAATTGAGCGCATTGCTCTTGGTGATCGACGTGAGGGTCTTCCCCATACGCCGTGCGGTATTATAGGCGTAGCGGATGACGCGCTCGGTACCGTGACGGGAGAAGACGCCGGTCTGCAGCACGACCTCGCGGGGCGTACCGGGATAGAGACGTTCCCCGGCACCGGCGTACTCGCCCTCGGAGTTCTCACGGATGAAGACCATGTCGATGTCCTCACGGCGTGCGTTCTTCAGCGGGCACGGCGCACCGCGCAGCAGCTTCACCGGACGCAGGTTGATGTACTGGTCAAAGCCGCGCCGGATTTTCAGCAGCAGATCCCGCAGCGAGACATGATCCGGTACACCCGGCGCGCCGACGGCTCCCAGAAAAATAGCGTCGGACGCTTTGAGCAGCTCCATGCCGTTTTCGGGCATCATCTCGCCGGTCTTGAGGTAGTATTCGCAGCCCCACGGGTATTCGGTGAACTGCGCGTCCAGCCCGGGCACCGCTTTCAAGAGCTTCACGCCCTGCGAGATGACTTCCGGCCCGATGCCGTCCCCGGCGATGACCGCGATGTGTTTGGTTGGCATGATGCATCTCCTTTGATGTGTGTTAGTCGAGCTGCGGGATGACCGAGACGCCCTCCGGCACAACCAATATCCGAGCGTCTTCACCCGCCAGTGTATCCGCCTGCCGCAGCGCGTCGGGAAAATCACAAGCCGGTACAATTCCAAACCGCCGCACCAGCTCCGGATCGGCGCGGGAGATCAGGATGACCCGGCGGCGGCTCAGGATCCGCGC
>JAAZKA010000057.1 GCA_012800055.1 Clostridiales bacterium | reverse complement strand
CGTCCCACGGCATCCTCCGCGCACGGCTCAACGACGTCCTCACAGACGGTCTGCGCGTGCTCAAGCTCGAGAGCGTGGGCTACGATGTCCGCGTCGTCGAGTATGTCTCGCCGCTCGACACGCCGCGCAACCTGCTCATCACGGCCCGGCGTACCGCGGCGGACAATCCCCGCGCGCGTCAGGCGTACAACGACATGTGCCGGACGATGGGCGTCTGCCCGGCAATCGAGCGCTATGCGGCGATGAACCCCGACCCGTAAAGACGCGGGCGCTAAGATATGGCCTTCCCGTTAAGGCTCCCTCATGTTGTTTCGGTTCACATGAAACAGCGGCATCATGAGCAATATTCCGCCCGCGATTGCTCCGGCGAGCAGCAGCGTGTTGATGCCGAGTCTGGAGAATCCCGCGTGATCCCCCCGCAGCGCGCACTCCATCGTCCGGTACAGCGATCCTCCCGGAATCAACGGAATTGTCCCGGCGACCAGGAAAACCGTCGCGGGGGTGCGGAGCCTGCGCGCAAGCAGCTCCGCGTAGACCGTCAGCGCCGCCGCCGCCACGAGATAGCGCAGCGGATCCGACTGCGTAACGAGCCCCATCAGCAGGTAGACGCCCCACGACAGCAGCCCGCCGAGTGACGCCGGCCACAGATGTTTTCCCCTCGTATTGAACAGCAGCGCGAACCCGAGTGACCCGAGAAACGCCGTGATCAGCTCGACGATGATCTCTCTCATAGCAGCCTCCCCGCAAGTACGAAGCCGAACGCGACGGTCAGCGCGATGAGCATGGCATCGGCGAAACGCAGCAGGCCCGAGATCAGGTCGCCGGAGAACATGTCGCGGATGGCATTGGTGAGCGCGATGCCCGGGATGAGCAGCATCACGCTGCCGATGGAAATGAGGTCGGCGTGGTCGGCGAGCGTCAGGCGTACGGCGATGACCGCGAGCAGACCGCCGATGAGCGAGCTGGAAAACGATGCGAAGAAGGGGTTGAGGCGGGCGCGTGTCTGCAATGCGTCGACAAGCTTCAGCAGCACCCCGATCGCCGCCGCTGCCAGTCCGTCGCGCCAGGTGCCGCCGAAGAATATCGAGAAGCTGCCGGAAATCAGCGCGTAGATGCACATCTGCGCCCAGAAAGGATAGGCCGGCGCGCGGTCGATCTCCTCAAGGCGCGCGTCGATGCGGGCGATGTTCTGCGGATGCGCGCACAGGTCGCGCGAGAGCTGGTTGAGCATGTGCAGCCGCGTGAGGTCAAAGCGGTTGCCCAAGACCCGCCGCGTCTGCGTCACGACTCCGAACGACGGCGCATAGATCGTTACGACAATGCTCGATGTGATTGTGAACACGTCCGCGCGCTGTGCGCCGTGCGCCTTCAGAATGCGCCGCAGCGAGTCCTCCACCCGGTTCACCTCCGCGCCGCATTGCAGCATCCGCTCACCGATGTTCAGCGCCGCGTACAGGAACTCCTCCGCAAGCTTCCGGTCAGGCTCCATCTCTCCCACCTCCGCACGGCTTCAGTATAGCACGTTTAAAATGCTCTGTCAATATGTTCCGGACAATACCGGCAAGCGCACAATGGTTTCCCGTCGGCTGGAATGATGAACTTTTCTCAAATCCCGGGGAAAATATGTCAGCCCTCTTGCAGCCGGCGGCTGACTGTGGTATAATTTTTATCATATGAAACGGGAGGATATAGAAATGACAGTCTTGATTATGACAGACCTTGAGGGCATCAGCGGGGTCGACCGCATTGAGCAGATGAACACGGACACCGAAGGCTACGCATATGCCTGCCGGAGACTCGCGGCGGACATCAACGCGTGCACGGCGGGCTGCCTGGACGCGGGCGCGAAGACGGTTTACGTTGTGGACGGTCACGGCGGCGGTCACAACCTCGACGCGGCGCTGCTGCATCCGTCGGCGACGCTGCTGACGGAGCGCGGCGCGTGGGAGGATGTGCTCGCGTCCGGAGAATGCGCCGCGTATCTGGAAGTCGGCTGCCACGCGATGCCCGGCACGATGAACGCGTTCCTCGACCACTGCCAAAGCTCGGCGCGGTGGTACAACTACCTCGTCAACGGACGGCGTGCCGGTGAGATCGCGCAGGGAGCGATGATCGCGGGGGCATATGACGTGCCGTTCGTGATGGTCTCGGGCGACGACGCGGCGTGCTTGGAAGCGCGGGCGTTCCTCGGCTGCATCGAGACGGCGTCGGTGAAGGTAGGACTCGGACGCAACCGTGCGCGCTGCATCCCGCTGGACGAGGCGGCCTCCCGCATCCGGACGGCTGCATGCAACGGCGTCCTGCGGCGCAGCGAAATCCGTCCGTTCAAGCCGACGCTGCCGATGGAGCTGCGGCTGGAGCTGTACCGTTCGGACATGTGCGACGAGCTGTGCGCGGCGATTCCGACGCTCGAGCGTGTTGACGCGCGGTCGGTGCGCAAGGTCGTGCCGGAGATTCGCCGCTACCGGGACGTCCTGTTCTCCTGACGCACAAACGCCCCTTTGCGCGCAGCCAACAGATCAATCAACTAAACAGGTGTATATATGATCACAATCAGACCCATGACCCCGGACGATGCGGATGCTGTCCTCGCAATCTACAGGCAGGGCATTGAGGAAGGCACTGCGACGTTTTTGCGCGACTGCCCGACGTGGGACGCATTTTCCGCGTCTCACCTGCCCGTCTGCCGGTTTGTGTCGGTCGAGGACGGGCGTGTGACGGGCTGGCTGGCGTTGTCGCCGATATCGGCGCGTCCGCATTACCGGGGTGTTGCGGAGGTCAGCGTCTACGTCGACCGGGCATACCGCAGGAAGGGAGCCGGACATGCGCTGCTTCGGGCGACGATCGAGGCGTCGGAGGCCGCCGGCATCTGGACGCTGCAGGCGCACATCCTCGCCGGGAACACCGCGAGCCGAAAACTGCACGAAGACGCCGGGTTCCGCGTCGTCGGATACAGAGAGCGCATCGCGCAGGACCGCTTCGGCAGCTGGCACGACACATTGCTGCTGGAACGGAGGTCGGCCCTATGACGCCGGTGTATCTGTCGACCGGTGCGTTCACCGGACGCGTGAACGGCCGCAACCCGCGTCTGATCGTCGACTACGCGGACCGGCTCGACTGCGACGGGTTCGAGTTCCTGTACTTCCCGGATTTTGAGGACCGTCTGGACAAGCTGATTCGTCTGTATGTGGACGCGGGACTGATCATCCCCGTGACGCATGCCGAAAAGAAGCTCGGGGACTACGTGTCGACGCCGACGGACGAGGCGTTTGGAACGGCGTGCGAGCTGCTTCGGAAGAACGCGAACGCCGCGGCGCGTCTGTATCCGGCCGGAACTCCGAAGCTGGTGGCACACTGCTGGGGGATTCCGGACTCGGACAGCTACATCGAGCAGATCATCGAGCGTGTGGGGATCCTGCGGGAGCTGGCGGCGGCGGAGGGTGCGGAGCTGTACCCGGAGAACAGCTTCTGTGTGCACGGCAGTCCGCTGGAGCATTTCGAGGCCCTGGCTTTGCGGTATCCGGAGCTTCACTTCATCGTGGACACGCGGTGCGCGCAGTTTCACGGGGAGCTGGAGCGCTTCACGGCGTCGGAGGTTTTCCGGTCGCGGGTACGGCATCTGCACATCAACGACTACGGCGGCGGATATAAGGACTGGAACGCGATGTATCCGATTCTGCAGCCGCCGCGCGGAAATGTCGACTGGACCTCATTTTTCGGCGCGCTGCGGGAGCTGTCCTACGCCGGAACGATTACGCTTGAAGCGCCGTCGATGCTGCCGGAAGGGGTCGACTGTACAACGCTCAACGAAGGGCTGCGGTTCATTCGGAACGGGCTGGCCGGAAATCCGTAGCTCGGGATAGACAAGAATACGCCGCCCCCACTGACAAACAGTGGAGGCGGCGTATCAATTGTCACACAAACTCATCGAGCACGACGTTTGCGCAGAACACCGCGCCTTTCTTCAGATCGGTGATGTCGATCCATTCCTCACGCGTATGGGTACCGCCGCCCCCGGTGACAACGCCGGTACACAGCGCGGGGATGCCCATCGACAGCGGGATATTGGCGTCGGTCGAACCGGAGCCGAAGCTGACCGGCGTACCGGTGACGCTGAGCGAATGCGCCGCGACGCGCTCCTCGAGCGCCTTCTGGCGGGCGGCGTCGATGTCCCCGTTGCACGGACGCACGCCGAGCAGCTCGCACTCGACGGTGATGCCCATCGCGCG
>JAAZKA010000056.1 GCA_012800055.1 Clostridiales bacterium | reverse complement strand
GACGTAGGAGTGCCGCTCGCCCTGACCGACCGGATCGGGGACGAGCACGATCAGCCCTGCCGACGCGATTGACCGCGCGACGCCCTGATAGCGGGTGTACACCTTTCCCACGTTTGAGTGGCCGAGGCTGAACAGGACCGCGCCGCACGGTGTTCGCCGCCGGTGCGGGATATACAGGTTCGCCGTTATGTAGACGCCCGGACGCGACTGGTAGATCACCTTTTCGATATCGAACACGTCGCCGGGGATCCGGCCGGTGATTTCTGCGTGCAGCGGGAGCGTCGGGTCATACGGTACGCCGCCGATCGCCGCGAGGTACTTCTGACGGATGTCCGCGGTGTACGCTTCCAGGTCGGCGGGTGTATGGAGCTGCGCGCGTACCTGCGCGTTATGGTCAAACGCCGCGTAGCTTCTCTCCCGGATGTGCTGCGTGAGCTTGTTGTGCAAGTTACTTCCGCCGCCGGAAGGTCCTTCAAAAAACTGCATTCCCATAGGTGTATCTCCTTATATCTCCATTTGCATGCCGTCGTACGCGGTGACATAGCCCATCGGGTGAAACACGGCGTTGGCGGCTTCGATGTTCGGGTAATATGCGCGCGCGAGGTGGTCGGCGACAAAGACCGTGTGGTCGTCCGCGATCTTCTTGTCGTACATCGCCTGACGGATGATTTTAAGCATCGACGCGCTGTTGTGGTAGAACCAGATGTGGCTGGAGCGGAAGCGGGTTTTCATGGGATCATCTCCGAAGGTTGCGTCGAGGATGACGCAGTCGAGGCGATACGTCTCAAGGGTGTACCAGGTATCCGCGCGGAACCACGCGCCGTCGGGACCGTAAAACAGCGTCTTCCCGTTGCGCCGGAGGATGAAGTGCAGGCATTGCTCAGAGGTATCCTCGACGACATGGGTGGACGGGACGGCAGTGAGTGTTCCGAACGGGCAGGCACGCGGCGTGTGGCAGGAAAGCGGGATAAAGGTGATGTTTTTATGCGCGGGAAGCTTCTCGGGGTAACCGGCGTCGCCGTAGACAATGATGGGGTGGTCATCGGCGAGCTGGGAGAGGGTATCGGCGCGATAATGGTCGCCGTGGCTGTGGGAGATGAGCACCCAGCGGACGTTCGTTATGTCGCAGCCGAACGTTTCGAGCGCCTCCAGGAAGTCGGGGCCGGGATCGATGAGCAGTACGCCGTCGATGAGCAGAGAGGTGCAGCGGCGGTTCACACCCGACGCGTCGCCCAGGTGCGCGGTGTCACGGAACCAGTCGGCAACTCCGGTGCCGAGAAATACGAGCTTCATAACAGTATCTCCTTATATGTAAGTGAAAAATGATGAGTGAAAAGTAAAGGAACCCGCTCGCAAACACATCCTGCGGGCTGCGTGGCGGGGTATTTTACCCGCGGTACCTTATGACCGTCTCAACCATCGCCCGGTAGTTGTCATAGCAGCTTTCACCGCGTCCGTAGATGTACGGCGACGCGGACGGGCTGACGATCAACCCTTTATGCCCGACATACGCGTCGCGAATGAGCGCTTCGACTTCCTCCCGGATGCGATCGGGCGTGCTCTCATACATCCCGGCGATCTGCAGATTGCCCTCGATACACACGCGTTCGCCGAGAATCTCACGCGCTTGTTTCGCCGTCACGTCGCCCATCGGAGGCGGCTCGATCGGATGCAGCACATCCGCGCCCATCTCAAGGAAGCACGGCAGCACGGACTTCAGCGGGCCGTGACAGTGCACATGAACCCGCCCGCCGATTTCATGAACCCGGTCGAGCACCGGTTTGTCGTAGCGGACATTGAAGTCGCGAAAATCCTTCACTCCGTGCAACGGCGGCGTCAGGAACTCCTGCCCGAGGATGTTGAAGTACGGCCCGATGTGACGGTCGGCGCACAGGTTCACCACGCGCAGCAGCGTCTCCATCCTCCGCCTGCACAGCTCGTGCAGCACGTCGCGGTCGGTTACCGACAGCAGTGCGAAATTCTCCGACCCGCACAGCTCCGCCGTAAACCCCGCCGCGTTCATCCCCAGCCGGACCTCCGCGATTCCGCGCTCACCGATTTCACGGACACTTACCCCGAACGCATCCGCATCGCAGTGCACATCCGGGTCGGGCAGAGACAGATAGCGCTCGGCGTCCTCACGGTCACGGATAAAGTACTCCCTCGTAATGCTCGAATAGCCGGGAAGTCCGCGGAAGTACAGCGACTTCAGCGTCCCCAGCGGCGTTTCAAGCGTTCGCTCCACCCGCTCATGCGTATCGCTGAACGGCGTGATATCTTCGCGGACGGAGAAACGGTCGGCCACCCGGATGCCCTGCGCCGTGATCTTGCAGTCCATCACATCTGTCATCAGCGCCTTCAGCCGGTCATAGCTCGGATCATTCTCCGGGAAACCGGTGCGCGTGTAGACCGCCGGACGGTCGGTCTCCTGATGAAAATAGCACCGGTGCAGACGTTCGTGTGAGGTCATAAAGCTCTGCCTCCCTGCCGTTATGATACCGCTATTATATCACGCGGGAGACCGATGCGCAAGGGCGGCACGAAACTTAAACACGGAGATTACACAAAACCACTTGAAATTACGGCACGGATATGTTACACTGTATCCGTAAAAAATAAGGAGGTCTGATATGCTGCAGACAACTCAATGCAATGATACCGTACTCGCGGCCCTTCGCGCCAAAAAGGGCTTCATCTGCGACATGGACGGTGTCATCTATCATGGCAACAAGCTGCTCCCGGGCGTAACGGAATTCATCGACTGGCTTGACCGAACCGGCAAGAAATTCCTCTTTCTGACGAATTCCAGTGAACGTTCCCCGAAGGAGCTGAAGCAGAAGCTCAAGTGGATGGGGCTGGAGGTCGACGAAAGCCATTTCTACACCAGCGCTCTCGCGACGGCAAAGTTCCTGTCGAACCAGGCGCCCGGCTGCTCGGCGTATGTCATCGGCGCGCCGGGGCTGGTCAACGCGCTCTACGACGTCGGCATCACAATGAACGACCGCGACCCCGATTACGTCGTCATCGGCGAAACGCGCGACTATAACTACGCGTCGATCCTGACCGCCGTGAAGCTGGTTTTCGCGGGAGCCAAGCTCATCGGCACCAACACCGACCTTTCCGGGCCGTCTGAACAGGGCATCATCCCCGCATGCCGCGCACTCACCGCACCCATTGAGCTCGCGACCGGCAAAAACGCCTATTTCGTCGGCAAGCCCAACCCGCTTATGATGCGCACCGGCATCCGGATGCTCGGGCTGCACTCCGAAGACGTCGTGATGATCGGCGACCGCATGGATACCGACATCGTCGCCGGGGTAGAGTCCGGCCTGACCACCGTACTGGTGCTGTCCGGCGTCTCGACGATGGAAACCGTCGAGCAGTATGCCTACCGCCCGAAGGTGATTCTGAACAGTGTGGGCGAGATACCCGAAAGGAAGTAATGGCCGATGTACCTGTGCGATCTCGCGACTCCGTACGTCGCGCTCGACCTGGATGTGCTCACACGCAACATCGCCCGCATGCAGAAGCTTGCCGATACACACGGCTGCGGGCTGTGGCCGATGCTCAAGACGCATAAGAGCCTTGCGATTGCACGGCAGCAGAAGCTCGCGGGTGCGGCGGGCTTCCTCTGCGGAACACTCGACGAGGCCGAGGGTGCGGCATCACTCGGGCTGCCGCTGATGCTCGCGTACCCGGTCATCCATCCGGCGGCACTTGAGCGCGTCAGGGCGGTTTCCGAACGCGTCACGCTCTACGCGGCAGTCGACTCCGACGATGCCGCAAAGGCGCTCGCAAAAGCAGTTCCGGGCTGCCGGGTGCTCATGATTCTCGATGCCGGATTGCACCGCTTCGGTGTCTCACCCGACGCGCTGCCGGAGCTTGCCGCAAACTGTACGGCGCTCGGGCTGCGGGTATGCGGCATGGGGACGCACGCCGGTCAGGTCTACGCCGCGGCGCCCGAGACCGTCCGTCAGGTCGCGGAGGAGGAGCGGACCGTGATTTCCCGCGCGGTCGATATGCTGACTGCCGCCGGATATCCGCCGGAGATCGTCGCGGCGGGCAGTACGCCGACATGTCCGTATGAGGCGGCGTCGGGGATTGTCACCGCGCTGCGGCCTGGCAACTACGTTTTCCACGACGCCGCACAGGCGGCGTTGGGCTCGGCGGAACTGCACGACTGCGCTTTGACGGTTGCCGCGACGGTCATCCGCAAGGACGGCGGACGGGTCATAATCGACGCGGGATCGAAGCTGCTGACGCTCGATCGGGGCGCGCACGGTTCCAGTCTGCTCACGGGCTGCGGGCATGTGCTGCACTGCGACGCGATTACAGTCGCCGGACTCTCCGAACAGGTGGGAACGCTGACCGGCGCGGACAGGCTGAAGGTCGGGGATCAGGTGCGCATCATCCCGAACCACGCGTGTGCCGTCGCGAATCAGACGTCCTGGTATGCGGCCTCCCGGGCAGGCGTATTCGAGGGATGGATTCCCGTAGACTGGCGCGACGGCGTGAAGAAGCCTGCACCGCCGACCGCGCTCAAGTCTGACACCCTATAAATGAGAATGTCCCGCGAACCGATGAAGGCTCACGGGACGTATATTTAAAGCAGATACTCTCCGCCGTGGCTGACCGCCGCGACGACCGGGTGCTCGTAGCGCGAGAGGGTCACATCGACGGCTTTCTGCAGTTCACACAGCGGATAATGTTCGATTTTGCATTCGTCCATCTCCGCGCGCGTGACGCCGTCGCTGACAACGACCAGTCTGCACCGGCGGCGCAGCTTCGACATCGACGTCCCCACCGCAATCGCGAGCGGGTCGCCGGGGATGTCCTCGCCGTCGTACAGCTTCTTCAGCCGCACGCCGACGTTGTCGTCCCCAGTGCACTCGCCGTATTCCGGGTGCGGCCCCATGCCCTCGTAGTTCGGCGTCACCAGAATCATCGTCGACGCTGCATCTTTAAGGCCGCCCTCGGAGTTGAAGAAACCCTTCGCCGACTGCCAGAAGTCCTCGTCCGCCGGGTACGAGCTGACGACGATCACATCGGCCGGACGCTCCATCCTGCAGCGCATCAGCACCTTCGCCGTCTCCACACCCGCGCGGTGAGCCTTGATGTAGTCGCCGGCCACGACCCGCACGATACGGAACTTTGCGTCGAGGATCGTGTTTACGACGAAATCCAGCCCGATCTTCGGCACCCAGCTCTCCATCCGCAGCCGGACATGGCTGTCTTCCAGCCCCACCAGACGCTGGTCGGACAGTCCGCCCAGCATGTGGAACTGCGCGACGGTGTGTTCGCCGGTGACGCCGGGGAACAGGATTTTCCCGCCGCCGGACCAGCCCATCACCGGGTGCGGCACGATGTTTCCGATGCCGATGCGCACATCCGCGTCCATCGCCTCACGCGTCACGACGATGTCCACGCCGTCGGCGGTCCTACCGAGGTTGATGAGGCTTGCCGGGTCGCGAAACTCCGAGTTGACCACGCGGTAGTTTGCGTAGACGTCTGCGCCGACCCGCGTGCGGATCTCGTCGGGAGTCATCGCGCGGTGGCTCCCGAGCGCCATGACCATGTGGATGTCCTCCCGCCGGACACCTGCCCGGATCAGCCGGTCAAGTATCACCGGCAGCACCGTCGACACCGGCGTCGGACGCGACAGGTCGTCGCAGATCACTGCGACACGCGTCCCGCTGCGGACGATTTTGTCGAGCGTCGGCGACCCGATCGGACGGTCGACCGCGCGTTCGATTGCGCGAACCGGGTCGGATGCCGGCGCGAGGACTCCGGGCTTCAGGAAACCGTCGAAGTTTTCCTCCGGCACATTGAATGAGACGGTCTTATCGCCGCCGTAGGGTAAGGTGACTTGCATGGGAACTCCTCCTTATTCCGCGTTTTCCAGCAGGTCGATGATCAGCGCGAGGTTGCGGGTGATGTGGTACGGGTCCTTGACAGGCAGTGCGACAACCTTGTCCTGCGGCGACCCGTCGCGTTTGCGGATTTGGATCCACTCGCGCAGCTCCCGGTCGGGGTTGGGGAACGTCGCGAAGGTGTAGTCGAAGATACGCCCGTGCCAGTCCAGAAAGCGCGCGTCATTTGTGAGGATGTACAGCCGCAGCGTCGTATAGAGGGCCTCGGCGTGTACCCACCACAGCTTATCGCCCCATCCGGCGACGGTCTGCTGCAGCATCGGCTCGTCTGCGGCGTCGGCGTAGTCGCCCGTCGGCATTCCG
>JAAZKA010000055.1 GCA_012800055.1 Clostridiales bacterium | reverse complement strand
GAACCGCAGCGCCGAGGTCGAGAACATCGGCGTATGGCCCGCCTCGGCCATCGCAAAGATCTCACGAGCCATTTTGACGTCGGTCGCAAAGGTCTTGTCGATGTACGTCCGCTTGCCCGATGCCATCGCGTCACGCGACAGCTCCACATGCTGCTCCGGCGAGTTCGGCGCAAGCACCATGATGACGTCCGATTTCTCGACGACTTCTGCGGGACTTGCACACAACTCCACGCCCATATCCCTGCACCACGTCTCGCTCGAGCGCGCGGCCTCGGAGGTCTTCGGCTTCTTGCCGTCCTGCGGCGAATAGGAGCCATAGCCGTAGCAAATTTTATACCTGTCTCCGGTCTCGTCCTTCAGCCAGCCGGGGAGATTGTTCGCGTGCCAGTTATCCAGATAATGGTCGATGATGCCGATCTTTATCATGTATATGTCTCCTTTATTCAAGTGTAAACGGCGCGGGCGGATGACCCGTCCAGCGGTACAGATACACGGTGCTGTTCTGTAACCCGGTGTTGGTGCGTCCGTGGTGCGAGATATAATACCGTCCGTCGTCGAGCGCGAACAGGCCGGTGTCGCCGTGCGGGAAGTCCCAACCCCAGACGCCGCTTTGTTTGTCCGGGATGCCGTCCTCCAGTAACGTGAGCGTCAACCCTTCGGTACCTTCCGGGAAGCCTTTGAGCTGCGCGCGGACGGGCGCTTTGCTGCCGTCGACGATGTAGAACGGATGATTCGGGTACGCCGGCTTCTTTCCCGGATACACGGCGAGGAACCAGTTGCCGGTATAGCCGTCATACTCGAGGTTCTGGACACCGTAGGTCGTGTTTCCGGTGTAGACGAAGTATCGGGCATGGGGCTTGTCCGGCCCGCTGTGATGCAGCGCATCCTGCTTTAACGGACGCTCATAGGTTCCCCAATCGGAGGTGTCGTAGCTGAGAATGATCTGATAATCGTTGTCGCCGCGTGCGATGTCTGCGTAGATTCCGTAGGCGACGTTGAGGTATGTCTTCCCTCCGCGTGTACCGAACGCCGGGCCGAACGCAGTGCCGTCGATCCCGCTGCAGCCGTAGCGGTGAGGCGTGACGCCGTCGACCCCGACGCCTTCGAAGTCGTCGACAACGTCTTTGAGATACACGGCGGTCATGATGCCGTCGCGCTCGGCGTCCATGTCCATACGGGTGATCTTCGATCCGTCGAATGCGGCGATGTAAAAGGCATTCTCAAGCTTCGCAGAGGAGCCGATCATGTCGAGGATTCCGCGTCCGATGGCGTCCTGCTTGTACTCGAGCGAGCCATAGACGCGTCCGTCGGCGTCGCAGAAGTCCAGGCAGCCGAGGTGTCCGACGATGCCCCCGACGCTGCCGATGATGTTTCCGCGCATGTCGGACTTCACGAGGACGGTGGTGAAGGAGTAGTAGATATATTCCCGGGCGGTGTCGATGGCGATGCCCTGAACATGACCTGTTTTCCAGTTACCGGAGAAAATCGAAGACGGCAGCATAAGGAACCTCCTTTCGCCGGCTTACAGCACGATCTCCCGGCCGCTCTCCGACGAATCGTAGATCGCCTGCATCATCTTCGCCGTGATGATCGCCGTGTCAATGTGCGACGCCAGCTTCTCACCGCTGCGCACGCATCTGAGGAACGCGTCGATTTCGTTCTGGAAGCCGTTCTCCTCCTCGAACGTCGGCTTGACCTCGATGAGCGTCTTGTGCGCGGTCGAGTACAGCGTATACCCGCCGTAATAATTCAGACGGATGCCGGCCTTGTCGCCGAGGAAGTCGATGAACATCTCCTCGACGCCGATGTTCTGCGCCCACGCGCCGTTGAACGTGATCGTCGGGCCGTCGGTGCGGATGAAGCCGGTGACCGAGTCGTCCACGTCGTAGATCCCGTCAAGCTTCGGTTTCCGCGGGTACATGCTCTTGAACACGTAGTTCGGTATGTCTACGCCCAGCACCGAAAACGCCTTGCCCGAAACCGTGCGCGGCTGCGGGTCGCCTAAGCAGTACATCACCAGATCGAAGAAGTGGACACCCCAGTCTAAAAGCGCGCCGCCGCCCGCGACCGCCTTCGTCGTAAAGTCGCCGCCGATTCCGGGGATGCTGCGATGCGCACGGAACGAGACGTAGACATGGTAGATATTCCCCAGTTCGCCCGCGTCGATGATCTCCTTGACCTTGTTCGGCGTCGTGCGGAAACGGTTGACTACGCCGATGTTCAGGGTCTTGCCGGTCTCATGCTGAACCTTCTGCATCTCGAGTGCCTCGGCATATGTGCGCGCAGTGGGTTTCTCGGAGAGGACATGCTTCCCTGCCCGCAGTGCGTCGATGCTGACACGCGTGTGGTTGTTCGTATGCGTACAGACAGACACACACTCGATCTCCGGGTCGTTGAGGACCTCAAAGTAGTCGGTGACGGCCTTGCCGCAGCCATATTTCTCCACGGCGGCCTGCGCACGTTCGGGGATGAGGTCGCAGAAGTATTTGATCTCGCAGGTGGGGTTGTTCATGTACGACGGGATGTGCGCGCCGTTGGCGATGCCGCCGCAGCCGATGATGCCGACCTTGATTTTATCCATATAGACGCTCCTTTTCCTCAAAACAGGGACGTTTTATGCTTTGCCCCCGGTGATGTTTCTTTAGAACGTGATCTCGTGACCCGCGTCGGAGGAGTCGTAAATGCCCTGCATGATCTTGGACGTGAGGATGGCGTAGTCGATGTGCGACGGCAGCTTCTCACCGCTGCGGCAGTTGCGCACAAATGCATTGATTTCATTTTCAAAGTGCGGCTTCATCTCGAACTCCGGCTTGTAGGAAACCAGCGCTCCGTTCTCCGCCGTGTAGAAGGTGAACTTGTCGCCGTAATCGAGACGGATACCGGCCTTCGTACCCATAAAGTCGATGTACATCGCGCGCTGGTCGATGTTCTGCGCCCATGCGCCGTGGATTGTGATGACCGGCCCCGCCGTGCGGATGATGCCCGTCACGGAATCGTCGACATCGTAGGTGCCGTTCAGGTCCTTCGTGTTCTCCGCCCACATCGACTTATAGGTATAGTTCGGCATGTCGACACCCAGCTTGCAGAACGCCTGTCCGGAGACGGTCTTCGGTTCCGGATCGCCGCAGCAGTACATCACGATGTCCAGGAAGTGGACGCCCCAGTCGATGAGCGCGCCGCCGCCCGCGATTGCCTTCGTTGTAAACGCACCGCCCAGTCCCGGGATCGAACGATGCGCGCGGAAGGACGCGTAGACATGGTACACCTCGCCGAGTTTGCCGGAGTCGATGTACGCCTTGATCTTGTTGACACTGTCGTTGAAGCGGTTGACGACGCCGATGTTCAGGATCTTACCGGTCTCATGCTGTGCTTTCTGCATCTCGAGCGCCTGAGCGTAGGTCCGCGCGGCGGGCTTCTCGCACAGCACATTCTTCCCCGCATGCAGCGCGTCGATCGAGATGACTGAGTGCCATAGATTCGGCGTGCAGACGGAGACGGCTTCAACCTCCGGATCGTTCAGGACGACGTGGTAATCCTCGACCGCAATGCCGCAGCCGTATTTTTCCACGGCGGCGTTGGCGCGCTCGGGGAGGATGTCGCAGAAATACTTGATCTCGACATCCGGGTTCTTCATGTACGCCGGGATATGCGCGGAGTTCGCGATGGTTCCGCAGCCGATGATGCCGACTTTGAGTTTTTTCATTGTGTTACGCTCCTTATGCTGTTGTTATATGTCTATTCGGTAAAACGTTGGCGGTACGTACGGGGAGCCTCCCCGGTGACACGCCGGAACGCGCGGGAAAACGCGTGGATGCTCTGGTAGCCGGTCAGTTCGGCGGTCTGCGTGACGCTCTCGCCGCGCCGCAAAAGCTCCCTTGCCCGCTCAAACCGGCGGCGGGTGTGATATTCGCGCAGGTTCTCGCCGATGATCTCACGGAACTTCGACGCCAGATGCGTGTAGCTGTAGCCGAACTCACGCGGCAGCGACGCCAGCGTATCCGGGTCGGCGGCATGCGCGTCAAGGTAGTGCACCAGGTCATACACCAGCCGCTCATCCACCGCCCGTGCGTCAACCGCACGATAGGGCGCCGTGTTCACACGTCCGAGCAGTCTGCACGCCGTCCCGACAACCTCCTGCATCGCGCTCTCCAAAAGCGTCCCGGCCGCCAGGTCATGCGCGCCGATTTCCCCGAACATCCGGATGAATGCATCGCCCACTGCCTCCGCGTGGAAAACCCGGCAGCCTGTGAGCGTCTCGTAGAACTCCCGCAGCGCGCCGTCCGGGGTAGGGAAGTCGAACCCGAGGTAGAAAAACCGCAGACTCTCCGATGCCGTGATCGCGTGTTCCTCGCCGCGCCGGTTGTAGAACAGCGTCCCCGGCTCCATCGGATACGTCGTCCCGCCGGTGAGTGTCTTGCCCGCACCGGAAACAACATAGGTCAGCTCATGCACCCGCTGAACATGCGGCAGGATCGTGTAGCCCTGCTCGCAGTACAGGTCGCCCACCTGCAGCAGTGCGTACGGCCCGATCAAACGCCGATCCTCGTAGACCGTGTCGAAGTGGAAGCGCGCGCGGCGCAGCGGCATATCCCGTACCTCCTTCAGTATAAACTTAACCGTTTCAAAAGTATTTGATTATTTTGACAATCCGCTTGCTTAAAGTGCGGTTTTTCACGATGTGCAGCGCATCCCGTGAAAAACCGCATTCAGACAGATCAGTCAAGCCGTTTCGCGATCTCCCGGAGGAATCCCTCGGTACTCACCTTCGTCACGTCCGGCAGCTTCGACAGACTCGCGAGGTCGCCGGTCATAAAGCCCTCGCCGATGGTACGCAGCGCGGCGGCTTCCAGGCGGTCTGCAAAATCCATCAGCTCCGGCGTGCCGTCCAGCTCGCCGCGCTTTCTCATCGCGCCCGTCCATGCCCACAGCGTTGCCACGCAGTTCGTCGATGTCTCTTCACCCTTGAGGTGCTTGTAGTAGTGCCGCGTCACGGTTCCGTGCGCCGCCTCGTACTCGTATGCGCCCGACGGGCTGACCAATACGCTCGACATCATCCCGAGCGAACCGAACGCCGTCGCGACCATGTCGCTCATCACGTCGCCGTCGTAATTCTTGCATGCCCAAACGAATCCGCCCTCAGAGCGGACAACTCTGGACACCGCGTCGTCGATGAGCATGTAGTAATATGAAATACCCGCGCGCTCGAACAGCGCTCTGTACTCGCTCTCATACAGATCGGCGAAGATATCCTTGAAGCGATGGTCATAGGTCTTGGAGATTGTGTCCTTCGCGCCGAACCAAAGGTCTTCCTTCGTATCGAGGGCGAAGCGGAAACAGGTGTGCGCGAAGCTCTCGATGGATGCGTCGAGGTTGTGCATCCCCATTGTGATGCCGGAGGTTTTGTAGTCCTGGATCAGCGAACGGGTTTCGGTGCCGTCGGGCGCGGTGACAACCAGCTCCGCCTTCGATCCGGCGGGTACCTTTGCCTCCACGGACTTGTAGATATCGCCGTACGCGTGACGCGCGATGGTGATGGACTTCTTCCAGGACGGAATGTACGGTGAGATGCCGGGCGCAAGGATGGGCTTACGGAAGACGGTGCCGTCAAGGATGGCGCGCAGCGTCGCGTTCGGACTTTTCCACATCTTCTTGAGGTTATACTCGGTCATGCGCTGCGCGTTGGGCGTGATTGTCGCGCACTTGACGCCGACCCCCAGACGTGCGTTGGCGTTCGCCGCGTCAATCGTCACCTGATCGTCGGTGTCGTTGCGGTTCTTCAGGCCAAGGTCATAGTACTCGGTCTTCAGGTCGACATAGGGCAGAATGAGCGTTTCCTTAAGCATCGTCCACAGGACACGCGTCATTTCGTCTCCGTCCATCTCCACGATGGGCATCTTCATTTGAATCATGGGTTTGTTGTTCCTTCCATGTGATATCGCGCCTGCTGCGCGGGACAATCAACGCGGGATCAGTCCGCCGTGTTCACCGGGTCAATGAGCAGCCGTGCCAGCGGAGAATCGGGGCCCAGGATTAAGGTCTTTTGCTCGCCGCCGAGGGAGTCCTTGAGCGCCTCGAGCGACAGGTTGAACTCATAGAAATCGCGTTTTTCGGGTGTATCGTACGCCGCCGCGAGAGTCTGCATATAGGTACGCTCGCCCTCGGCTTCAATCGCCGCAGCCTGCGCCTTCGCGTTGGAAACGATGATGTTCACCTGACGGTCGACGTCGTTGCGGATTATGCTGGCTTCGTACGCGCCGTCGGCGGTGTACTTCTCGGCAATCTGTTTGCGGTCGGAAATCATACGCGCATATACCGCCTGCTCGTTGTCTTCCGGCAGATCCAAGCGCTTCACTTTCACATCCTCCACGCCGATGCCGTAGTTCGCCGCGTAGCTTGCAACCTCACCTGTGATGGCTTCGTAGATGCTGTTGCGATCGGACGCGCCGTCCTGGTTGATGATCTGGCTCTGCGCGAGGGTGCCCATCGCGTTTTTCAGTGCGTTGTAAGTGAGCGCGTTCAGACGCAGCTCCGCCTCGTTGATCGACCCGAGCGTCTGGTAGAATGTCAGCGGCTCGTTGATGTTCCACAGGATGTAGCTGTCCACCGTCATCGACTTCTGATCGGCTGTCAACACCTCGGACGTCGGGATGTCATAGAGCATGATCGCCTTCGGAAAGAACTTGATCGTATCGACAAACGGAATCTTAAAGTACAGCCCCGGCTCACTCACCGTGTTGACGATCGCCGAGAAGCGGACGGTGCACGCGTACTGATCCTCGCGCACGGTGTACAGGCTCGACGAGACGACAACGGCAACCACCAGAACGAGAACGCCGAGGATAACCCACAGCGCGGTCTTTTTCTTTTTCATCATTCGCCCTCCTTCGCCGTGTCGGCCTTAGGCGCCGTCGGGGTGATCTGCGGAGCTGTATTCCCGCCGACGAAATCCTCCAGCGGCAGAATCATTTCGATGCCGCTGCCGCCGGTCGTATTGATATAGATCTTCGTGTCCGGGAACGCCGCACGGATGGCCTCATAGTACATGCGCGTACGGGTAATCTCCGGGTTGAGCGTGTATTCGGAGAACATCGCCTCGAACAATGCGACCTGCTCGACGGCTTCATTGATGCGCTTCTGCTTGATGTACTCGGCGTTCTGCAGCAGCTTATCGGCTTCGGCCTGCGCTTGCGGAAGCTGCGCGTTTTCGTAGGCCTTGGCTTCGTTGATCGCGGTCTCGGCACCCTGCTTCGCCGTCTCGACGTTCTTGAACGCCTCGATGACCTCTTCTGTCGGCGGTTCGGCGTCCTGAATCTTCACATCGGTCAGCATCAGCCCGATGTCGTACTCCTCAAGCTCCGCGGCAATCAATTCCTTGACGCGAATCTGAATCTCCGCCTTGCCCGTCGTCAGCACACTGTCGACGGTCGCTGAGCCAATGACGTTGCGCACCTGGCTCTGCACAAGGTTTTTCAGTACCAGCTCTGGCTGCTGCGACGCGAACAGATACTTCACCGGGTCGGAAATCTTATACTCGACGAAGAAGTCCACGTTGACGATGTTGTAGTCTCCAGTGATCATCTTGGCTTCCTCATCGACGACTTCGAAGGTCTCGCCGCTCGCGTCGGAGCGGTAGCCCAGCTCGATTTTCTGATAGACGTTCTCCTCAACGAGATAGACGCGCTGGATGCCGAACGGCAGCTTGAAGTGCATGCCCGCACCGGTCGTATCCGTGACGCGTCCGAAGGTTGTCACGACGGCGGTCTCCTTGTTGTCCACCGTGTATATGCTGGTGAACCCCAGAATCAGCGCGAACAGTACAATAATCCCGGCAATGACAAAGCCGCGTATCTTTCTGCCGTTGAAGTTGACGTTGATTGTTTTGGGCGGCGGTCGGTTGTAATCCATACCCGGTCACTCCTTTTCCTGCGATGTCGGTACGGTCTATTATATCATCATTCCCCGCCGGTGTAAAGGGCTTTTCATTTGACAACATGTGAATATTGTACTATAATACGCCTATCACCCCAAGGAGGTTCCCGCCCATGCGCACGCTTCCCGAAGCCTTCCTTTCACGTCTGCGAACCCAGCTCCCGTCGCTCTACCCCGCACTCCATGACAGTCTCGTATACGGCGCACCCTCCCGCGGTCTGCGTGTCAACACGCTCAAGCTCCCCGACGGCGTGTCACCGCTGCCCGGGCTGAAGATAAACCCTCTCTGCCCGGACGCCGGCTATCTGCTGCCGGAGACCTCCGACGCGGGGAAGCATCCGTATCACGCGGCAGGCCTCTACTATCTGCAGGAGCCGTCGGCACAGGCAGTCGGCGCGGTCTGCCCGGTCGCACCCGGGATGCGCGTGCTCGACCTGTGTGCCGCACCCGGCGGCAAGTCTACCCATCTCTCCGCACGGCTGGCTCACACCGGGCTGCTCATCTCCAACGAGTGCATATCCTCCCGCGCCCGCGTCCTCGCCGGGAACCTCGAGCGGATCGGTGCGCGTGCATACTCTGTCACCACCTGTATGCCCGACGTCCTCGCGGCAGCCGTGCCCGGGGCGTTTGACCTTGTGCTCGTCGATGCGCCCTGCTCCGGTGAGGGCATGTTCCGACGGGAACCCCGCGCCGTCACCGAGTGGTCTCCCGAGCATGCCGCCGCCTGCGCACTCCGCGGACGCCGCATCCTCGACTGCGCCGCGCGGCTCGTCTCACCCGGCGGCACCCTCGTCTACTCCACCTGTACCTACAACCCCGATGAGAATGACGGTGCCATCACCTGGCTCACCGAAACCTATCCCTCCTTCAGTGTCCAAACCTCCCGTCTGCTTACCCCGCTCGACGGCGGCGAAGGGCAATACTACGCCGTCCTGCAAAATTCCGACGGTGTAGCAGGTATTCTGCCGCCGTGTACACTGCCGTCCCCTGACCGCGCCGCCCTCGCCGCATTTCAATCCTTCTGGGATAACACCTTCACCATCCCGCCCTGGTACTCTCCGCGTATCCTGCGCGATACGGTCTGGCTTGCACCCGACGCCTCTCTCCCGCAGACCCTCGCGTACGGCGTAGCAGCCGGTATGCTGCGGCCCGGACGTTTTGAGCCATCCCACACCCTCTTTCTGTCCATCCCCGCCGCATGTATCCGTCGTACGCTCTCGTTCGAGCCGGATGACCCCGCACTCACCGCGTTCTTTCGCGGCGAAACACTCTCCTGTACTCTTCCCGCCGGTTATGCCGCCGTCTGCGTGAATGCTCTGGGTAAATCCTTTCCCGTCGGCTTCGGGAAGGTTTCCGGCGGTATTCTTAAAAACAAGCTGCCCTCCGGTCTGCGTATTCGATAACCGTTGTCTTCTCCTATTGACAATATTCACCATTTGTGTTAAAATAATCCTATCATACAAAAAGGAGTTTGCGGGATGAAAGCTACAGGAATTGTCCGTCGCGTGGACGAGCTGGGCCGCGTCGTGCTGCCCATCGAGCTGCGGCGTACGCTGGATATCGCCGAACGGGATACGCTGGAGATTTATACGCAGGATGATATGATCATTCTGAAAAAGTACGAGCCGACGTGCATTTTCTGCGGAAACTCGGACGGTATTGTCGGCTTCAAAGGAAAGAACATCTGCGCAGCGTGCACAAAAGAGCTGAAAAGCTGAAAAAGACGCCCTTCCTTATCCCGGAAGGGCGTCTTTTTTGCTTGGATCGACAGGTGCGGCAGCGGTTTTCACCGCGGCAGAAGGCGGCGCAGAATTCAACGCCGCAGAGAAGTTCATTCATGAGGACATCTCCGCGTATGGGGTAAGCCAAAATCGGGGAAATATATATCGCGTCCAAAACTTCTGCACGAAGGTTGGAACGAGGCGCACCTGACGCAAATGAAGCTGCAATATACAGCCGGGCCGTGTTGACCCACTGTATGTTGCAGCTTCATTTCAACCAGCAGCTTCATCCGCGTATCCCTGCGTCCGCTGCCGGCCTCCTCAAGACAGCTTACACCAATTCGATGATCGCCATCTCCGCAGCATCGCCCCGGCGCGGCCCGATGCGGATGATCCGCACGTAACCGCCGTTGCGCTCCGCGTACTTCGGCGCGATATCGTCAAACAGCTTCTTCACGACGTCTTCCTTTGTGATAAAGCTCATCGCCTGACGCCTCGCAGCAAGCGTGTTTTTCTTGCCAACCGTAATCATTTTTTCAACCAGCGGACGGACTTCCTTCGCGCGGGTAACAGTCGTCTCAATCTTGCCGTTCTCCAGCAAATAAGTGACCATCGCGCGCAGCATGGCGGTTCTCACGTCCTTGGCGCGGCCAAGCTTGCGTGGCATTTCTATTACCTCCCTATTGGGTAACTATTCATCGTTCTTGGATAAGGACAATCCCATGCTGTGCAGCTTGTTCATGACCTCTTCCAGCGATTTTCGCCCGAGATTGCGGACCTTCATCATGTCTTCTTCCGTCTTGGCGATCAGATCCTCGACCGTGTTGATCCCCGCGCGCTTCAGACAGTTGAAGCTGCGCACCGACAGATCCAGCTCCTCGATCGTCATCTCCAGAACCTTGTTGGTATGCGCCTCGTTCTTCTCCACGACGGTCGTCTTATCGCCGACCTCCTCGGACAGATCCACGAAGTGCTGCAGCAGATCGGAGAGGATCTTGGCCGCCCAGGACACCGCTTCCTGAGCGGTGAGCGTGCAGTTGGTCCAGACCTCGAGCGTGAGCTTGTCGTAGTCGGTGATGTTGCCGACACGGGTATTTGCAACGGTGTAGTTAACCTTGTAGACGGGGGTGTAAATCGAGTCGACGGGAATCAGACCGATGATGTTCTGTGTGGGCTTGTTGCGTTCGGCCGGAACGTAGCCGCGGCCATGGTTGAGCACGAGCTCCATCGAAAGACGTGCGTTGGAGGTCAGCGTGGCCAGATGCAGATCGGGGTTGAGAATCTCGACCTCGCCGTCGGCCTTGATGTCGCCGGCGCAGACTTCGCACTCGCCGACAACGTTGATGTACACCGTCTTCGCGCCGGGGCTGTGCAGCTTCGCTACAATCCCCTTGACGTTCAGCACGATCTCCGTCACATCCTCTTTCACTCCGGGGATGGTGGTGAACTCATGCTGTACGCCGTTGATTTTGATGCTGGTAACCGCCGTTCCGGGCAGTGAGGAGAGCAGGATACGCCGCAACGAGTTCCCAAGCGTGGTGCCGTAACCCCGTTCCAGCGGCTCTACCACGAAACGACCGTACGATCCGTCCTCGGAAAGCTCTTCGCATTCAATACGGGGCTTTTCGATCTCAATCATTACCTGTCATACCCTCCTTTGACAACTTGTGACATGCCTGGCGATTGTATAGCGATTACTTCGAATACAACTCAACGATCAGGTGCTCCTCAACCGGCAGATCGATGTCCTCGCGCGCCGGCAGATTGATGATGCGTCCGGTCAGTGTGTTGCGATCCAGATCCAGCCACTTCGGAATCGGCTTGGAAGCATTGGCCTCGATGACGCTCTTGAGCTTGTCGGACGACTTGCTGGTTTCCTTGAGCGTAATCACGTCTCCGGCACGGCACAGATACGAGGGAATGTTGACCTTCTTGCCGTTGATGGTGAAGTGGCCGTGGCGCAAGAGCTGGCGTGCCTCGGGACGGCTCATCGCGAAGCCCAGGCGGTAGATGATGTTGTCGAAGCGGCTCTCCAGAAGCTGCAGGAGATTTTCGCCGGTGACGCCCTGCTTGCGGGCAGCCATCTCATAATACTCTGCAAACTGCTTCTCGAGCATGCCGTAGTAACGCTTGGTCTTCTGCTTCTCACGAAGCTGGAGCAAATACTCGCTCTTCTTCTTTCGGCTCTGACCGTGCTGGCCGGGAGCTGCCTCGCGGCGGACAATCGAGCACTTGCCGGTATAGCAGCGGTCGCCCTTGAGGAACAGCTTTTGACCCTCGCGGCGGCACAGCTTGCACACGGCATCGGTATATCTGGCCATATGAATCCTCCTTCTCGATTACACGCGGCGGCGCTTGGGCGGGCGGCAGCCATTGTGCGGGATCGGCGTGACATCCTTGATCATGCTGACCTCGAGGCCCGTGGCCTGCAGTGCGCGGATAGCAGCCTCACGGCCGGAACCGGGGCCTTTGACATAGACCTCGACGGTCTTCAGTCCATGTTCCATCGCGTTCCTCGCGGCGGTTTCGGCAGCGGTCTGCGCGGCATAGGGGGTGCTCTTACGCGATCCGCGGAATCCCAGTCCGCCGGCCGATGCCCACGCCAGAGCATTGCCCTGCACGTCGGTAATCGTCACGATGGTATTGTTGAAGGAAGAGCGGATATGAGCGGTGCCCTTCTCGATATTTTTGCGTTCGCGGCGCTTCTTGATGGTCGTCGCGGCGCCTTTCCTGACTTGCTTCGCCATGATATCCCCTCCTTACTTTCTCTTGTTCGCGATGGTCTTCGCCGGACCCTTACGGGTACGTGCGTTGGTCTGGGTACGCTGTCCGCGCACCGGCAGACCCTTGCGGTGACGGACGCCTCTATACGAGCCGATCTCGATGAGGCGCTTGATGTCCAGCGCGACGTCACGGCGCAGATCGCCTTCGACGTGCTCATGGTCGATTACCTCGCGGAGCTTGGCGATATCGTCCTCGGACAGATCCTTCACGCGCGTATCGGGGTTGACGCCGGTCGCCTTGAGGATATTCCCCGAGAGCGTACGGCCGATGCCGAAGATATAAGTGAGCGCGATTTCAATGCGCTTTTCACGCGGCAGGTCTACGCCGGCTATACGTGCCATTGTTTTTGTACCTCCATTAACCCTGTCTCTGCTTATGCTTGGGATTCTTGCAGATGATCATTAAGCGGCCCTTGCGATGTACGAATTTGCACTTCTCGCAAATCGGTTTGACGGACGGTCTTACCTTCATGTTCTTCAGTCCTCCGTATCGTTTACTATTTGCTGCGCCATGTGATGCGCCCGCGCGTCAGATCATATGGCGACATTTGGATGGTCACGCGGTCTCCCGGCAGGATGCGGATGAAGTTCATGCGCAGCTTCCCTGAGATATGCGCCAGGATCCTGTGCTTGTTGGGGAGCTCCACGGTGAACATCGCGTTGGGCAGTGCCTCTACGACAGTGCCTTCCAGTTCGATTGCTTCTTCTTTTGCCATTTTCGGTCTCCCCTTTCTTTATATATCCTGTTCATTCCGGGTCAGCAGAACCGGGTCTCCAGACGTGATCAGGATGGTGTTTTCATAATGTGCGGCGAGCTTCCCGTCCTCGGTGACAACCGTCCACCCGTTGCCGAGTATCCGGACCTTCCAGGTCCCCTCGCTGATCATTGGTTCGACCGCGATGGTCATACCGGGTCTGAGGCGGGGGCCACGGTCAGGCTCTCCGAAGTTCGGTACCTCCGGCTCCTCGTGGAGTCTGCGTCCGACACCGTGGCCGACGAAGTCACGGATGACTCCGTAGCCGCGGCTCTCCGCGTACTCCTGAACGGCGTGGGAGATATCCGACAGCCGGTATCCGACGCGCGCGTAGGAAAGTGCCGCGTAGAACGATTCGCGCGTGACCTGCGCGAGTCTGACGGCGTTTTCCTTCGGTGTGCCGATGAAGAAAGTCGCGGCACAGTCTCCGACGAAGCCGTCGAGGGTGGCTCCCACGTCCACAGACACGAGATCGCCGTCATTGAGGACGCGTCGTCCGGGGATGCCGTGGATGACCTCCTCGTTGACGGAGACACAGGCGCTTGCCGGGAAGCCGTTGTAGTTGAGGAACGTAGCCGCCGCGCCCCATTTACGGATCTCGCGGGCGACCGCACGGTCGACGTCGGCGGTGGTCAGAATGCCGGGCGTTCCTTGCTCCACGCATTTCTTCGCCGCCTCCAGCGCTGCCGCTGCCACGCGTCCGGCGTTCCTCATTTTTACGATTTCGTTTTCGTTTTTGATTATAATCATGCCAAAGCCTGCAGTGTCAGCCGCGTGGTATCTTCCAGACGATCCTGCCCTTCGACAACCTTGAGCAATCCCTTTGCTTTATAGTAGGCAATGAGCGGCTCGGTCTGTTCGTGGTATACACGCAGACGGTCGCGCACAACCTCCTCGCGGTCGTCCTTACGCACGGTCAGCTCCTCTCCGCATGCGTCACAGATACCCTCGATTTTGGGAGGATTGTTGACGACATGGTACGTTGCGTCGCAGCCGGGGCAGGTACGCCGTCCGGAAATCCGGCTGATGATCCTCTCGTCGGTGACGTGGAGCTCGAGTACGACGTCGATGCTCGCGAACGTATCAAGCGCTTCAGCCTGTGCCAGATTCCGCGGAAAGCCGTCGAGGATGAAACCGTTCTTGCAGTCATCGTCCTTGAGGCGTTCTTGCACCAGCGCAATGACGATCTCCTCGGGGACCAGCTGACCGGCTTCGATGATGTCCTGAACCTTACGGCCGAGCTCGGAGCCGCGCTTGATCTCGCTGCGGAGGATTTTACCGGAGGATATCTGGGGAATGTCGTAAACCCTGGAGATGTTGTCGGCCTGAGTACCCTTACCGGCGCCCGGCGCACCCAAAAGTATCAGTTTCATAAACTCAGGTCTCCTTATTCAAGGAAGCCCTTGTAGTGACGCATCATCATCTGGGCTTCCATCTGCTGGTAGATCTCAAGCGCGACGCCGACAGCGATCAGCAGCGACGTACCGCCGATATTGATTCCCCGGATGTTCGTGACGATCCCGAGAACAACCGGCAGGAGCGCAATGATGATCAGGAATATGGAGCCGATAAAGGTGATCTTGGAAAGGATGCGCGCGAGGAAGTCGGACGTCGGCTTACCCGGACGGTAGCCCATGACGAAACCGCCGTTCTTCTTCAGATTGTTGGCAACTTCCACGGGATTAAACTGGATGATGGAATAAAAGTATCCGAAACCGATGATCAGCAGCGTGTACATAATGGCGTAGGACCATGATCCAGCGTTGAAGAATTGTTCGACCTTCCGCCAGAAGGAACCCTCCGCCGGGTTGAGGAAGCTGATGATGGTACCGGGGAACATGAGCAGGGTGGAGGCGAAGATGACGGGCAGGACGCCGGTCATGTTGACCTTCATCGGGAGGTTGGTGGACTGGCCGCCGTACATCTTGCGTCCGACCACACGCTTGGCATACTGGACGGGGATGCGGCGTTCGGCACCGGTGACCCAGACGAT
>JAAZKA010000054.1 GCA_012800055.1 Clostridiales bacterium | reverse complement strand
GGATACGCCGAGCCGCACCGCATCTACCGCTTTGACCCATCGCCGTACGCCGCAAAGGTCTACGACGCCATCGGTCACGCGAACCCGGACGAGCCGCTCGTGCTCGGACCGAACATCACCGACTGGCCCGAACAGCCGGAGCTTCCGGAGGACCTGCTGTTGGAGGTCGTGAGCGTCATCACCGATCCGGTCACGACGACCGACGAGCTGATCCCGTCGGGCGAGACATCGTCCTATCGCTCCAACCCCCTGAAGCTCGCGGAGTTCACACTGTCCAGACGTGATCCGGGTTATGTGGCGCGTGCGAAGGAATGCAAGGCGCGCGGTCAAGACACGATCGCAAAGCTCTGTGAACCGTTCGGTGCGAATGCGGCAACGGTGGGGCTGGGGAGCGTGGTCTGCGCGGTGAAGCCGGGCGATGGCTCCGCGCGTGAGCAGGCGGCGAGCTGCCAGCGTGTCCTGGGCGGTGCGGCAAACATCGCGAACACCTATGCCACCAAGCGCTACCGTTCCAATCTCATCAACTGGGGGATGCTGCCCTTCACCACCGACGCGGACATCGGCAGTTTCCGCAGCGGCGAGTTTATTTACGTACCGGGTATCCGCAAGGTTCTGGAGAATGCCGGGCGGACGGTCTCGGCGTACCGGATAACGGATGGAAAGCTTGCCGAGCTGACACTGACGCTGCCGGAGCTGACGGACGAGGAGCGCACGATCCTGCTGCGCGGCTGTCTGATCAACCACTACAGGGCGCATCTATGAGAGTGTTGGCAGTCGATTTCGGCGACGTGCGGACGGGCTACGCGATCTCGGACGTGACGGGATTTCTGGCGGGTGAGACGGGCGTGATTGCATCGTACCGTCCGGCAGAGGTCGCGGAAAAGCTCGCGGAACTGTGTGTCAGAGCGGGCGTCGAACGTGTGGTTGTCGGACGTCCGCTGAACATGAACGGGACAGTCGGCGAGCGCGCGGAGAAGTGTGAAGCATTCGCGCAGATGCTGCGGGAGACATATGGTCTGGATGTAGCGTTATGGGATGAGCGGTTGACATCGGTGGACGCCAACCGCATCCTCTCCGATGCCGGGAAGAAGCGCGGGAAGCAGCGTGCACGGGTGGACGCCGTCGCCGCGTCGCTGATTCTTGAAGGGTATCTGGGATACCTCCGGCGCGGGGTACAATGAGCATATACGGATATACGAAAGCCCCCGATGTGTACTCATCGGGGGCCTTCGTATATATGGCATGGACACTGCCTTTTGAACCTGTTTCCGGTATTCAGACAGCCGTATTTCTCCCTCTTCGTTGACCGACAGCCCGCAGCGGTGTTGCGTTTTTTTATTACTTTCCCCACATCGCCGCCGCGGCGTTTCCGACTGTCCTTCTCAGCCTTAAATGTGCGTCGCATGACCGCGTCAGATGCACCCGGTTTGTCAGAATCACCGCGTACAGCCCGCTGACAGGGTCCACAAACAGATTCGTACCCGTGTATCCCGTGTGCCCGAAAGACCCCGGCGAGAACAGCTCACCCGCAGGCCCCGCGTACCTGTTTACATCAGCGTCCGGGAAGCGGTTGATGTGGAAGCCGATCCCGCGTGCCTCGCCCATGCCTGCCGTGTGACACCGCGTCGCTTCCCGCAGAAGCGCCGGACTCAGAAAGCGCGTGCCATCCTCCGTCTCGCCGCCGCGCAGCAGCATCCGCGCAAACGTCACACAGTCGTCCAGACATGAGAACAGTCCCGCGTTCGCCGAAATCCCGTTCTGGAATCGCGCGTTCTCATCGTGTACCACCCCGCACAGATACTTCCCGTACTCCGGCCGGTACTCCGTACACGCGATATCCGTCTCTCCGCGCTCCAGCGGATTGTAACCCGTGCGTGTCATTTTCAGCGGTTCGTACACTAGCTCCCGCGCGAGTTCGTCCAGCCTTTTCCCGCCGGCTTTCTCCAATGCCTTCCCCAGCAGGATATACCCCATGCACGAGTATTCTACACTCCGCCCCGGCTTGTCCCGCAGCGGCAGGCTCAGCACACTCTCGCACGCCCG
>JAAZKA010000053.1 GCA_012800055.1 Clostridiales bacterium | reverse complement strand
CACTTACATTTGAAAGGGTCGTTTCCATGATTTACGACAAAGTTGTACAAATGCTCTCCTACCAGCTCGGGATTGACGAGGATAAGATTTCATCGTCCTCTGATATCTTCGAGGATCTCGGCGCCGATTCCCTCGACGTCGTTACGCTGCTGATGACACTCGAAGACGAATTCGGGATGACCATAGAAGACGATCAGGCTCAGGAGTTCCACACCGTCGGAGATATCGTGTCATTCATCGAAACAAACTCCTGAGTTTACAATTTAGCGCTTGAATCAAAGGAGAATGTGTGGTATGGTTATTAAAAAAAGAGGGAGAGATTTTTCGCCTATGAAAGCTCCATACCGCGCGGTACTTTTGCTTCTGGCGTTTGTAATGCTTCTATCCGGCTGCTCCGCGAAGCGCAAGATCGTCAAAAACGCAAGCGAATTTGACGCCTATACATCTGCCTATAACCTCAACAAGCCCATCCATTTCGAGATCGAGTTCGCCAGCGGGAGGATCGTTTACGGCGAGATGGACTACTATAACGCGCCCATCACCTGCGGAAACTTCATAAAACTGTGTTCCGAGGGCTACTACGATGGGCTGACCATCCACCGCGTCGTCGACGGTACCATGATCCAGGGCGGCGATAAAAACGGCGACGGCACCTACCGCAATGAATACAGTATTCGCGGCGAATTCTCCGATAACGGCTGGAACAACCGCCTGCAGCATGTCCGCGGCACCATGTCCATGGCGCGCTGGAGCGATGACCTCGACTCCGCCGACGCTCAGTTCTTCATTATGTGCAAGACCTACTATAGCTACGACGGCAGCTATGCCGCGTTCGCCAAGATCACCGACGGCATGGGCTATATTGAGGAGTTGTCCAACGCCCCCGATACCAAGGTCGATACCGTCCCCGATGAGCCGATCGTCATCAAGACCATCCGTATCACCGGCAACAAATAAGATACAACAAACCGGGGAGCGAAAGCTCCCCGGTTCTTTTTTATCTACTGAAGATACAGCCATTTCACCAACAGCATCAGGATCACACCCGGTATTCCGAGCACTCCGGCAATCAATGCCGTCACCGCGTTGATGCCGATCGTCAGCCCGATCAATCCCCCCAGCATGTTGAACAGAAGAAGCAGCAGAAATCCCACAAACGTGTTCCACAGAAGCCGAAAGAAGAATTTGATCGGCAGCGTGAAGATGCGAATCGCCAGCAGCACCGCCAGTCCTATAAGGATATAGAACAGATATTCGTCCAGAAACGCGGCCATACGAATCCCTCCCGACCGGGTATCATTATATCACACTTTCCCGTCCCTCGCAAGCCTGCCAAACGGGCATGCCCCGTCAGATATGCGCATCACATGTTTGACCATCCCACAACCGTGCCTGCGCGCGAGCTTCTCTTTTGGGGCGTATCTGAAAGCTATCCGGCGGCAGCAAATCGCGCTCCCGCGTGCAGAAGCACATATAGCATGCGAGTATTACGCCGGTCTATCCTGTGTTTCACGTGAAACATCCGGAGTGACGGCGGGACGCTCTGACCATCGAACCGATCCCGATGCCGTCGGGAATGGCGCCGCATACGCGGGAGAGTACGTCCGGGCAAACGGTGTGAAAAGGATGGGATATAAATGCGTTCATCAAAAGTGCTCGAAGATACCGCAGATGCGCTTGGGGAATGCGCGGAAAAAATCCTCCGCGTCGGTATAGAGCGTGACATGCTCCATGTACCGTGCAAGTTCTGCGGTCAGCGCGTTGTAGCCGTAGACGGTCTGAGTGAATGCCGCCGCGTCCATTTCCAGGTCGCACGCGGCTGCGTCCGGCAGCCGTTCGACCGTGTGTCCGCCTCCGCCGTAACGCACTCGCCAGACGCCGCGCACCTTCGGCAGCGTGTCGTTCACCCGTACCGTGAACATCCCGCGCACCTTTGGGTACGTGTTTGCGTCCAGCAGCGCCGCCGTGTCCAGCACCCGCGCCGCGACATCCGGCACCAGCTCCAGTTTCTCCGCAAGGTACTCTCTGAGTGTCAGCTCCAGCTCCGGTACCGCTGCCACATTGTTGAACCGCACCGTTTCCAACTCACCCTCGTACATCCGTAAAAAACCCAAAATCGCCCACAACGATTCCCGATCGACAAAGGCCAGCTCCGTCACGTTCAGCACACCTTCGCCCATGTGGTTCTCGATGTATTTCTTCGCCGTCGTGTAACTCACGTACGCGCGCGGCTCACCGTCACGGTACCATATGTAACACAGCGACTTTCCCGACAGATCCCAGCGGCTTGCGTCCGTGCGGGCGATCGTTAAGTTCCGGTACTTCGCAAAGTCTTCGAAAATCCTCAGCACGTCCGGCAGCCGGGCCTCCGTCAGCGGTTTACACTCCGATACCCGCGGGATATGCGACAGCGCCGTCATCGGCAGCGTAACGATCAGATGGTCGCATACCCGCTCAAACCCGAACTTGCGATAGTAGCTGAACGAGAACGGGTGCAGCAGCGCCACCGTCCACGCTTCTTTCTCCGACCGTGCGAATGCGTCGTCGAAGATACGCCGGACATACCCGCTGCGCCGGTACTCCGGAGCCGTCCCGACACCGCCGAAACAGACCCCCGAAATCCACCTGTCCGCAAACCGCGTCCGCACCGTACGAATGCCCGCCCAGGACATGCGCGTACCGTCGTCCGCGTAGATCTCTGCGCGTTCGCTGCGTTCACCCAATGCCGCGTCTCTCGGTGTGATTCTCAGCTCCATATAAATGCCTCCCCAAAAAACAGCATGCCCCATTATACCATATGTGTTCAAAAAATACCATAGCCGGCCAGGTTTTTTCGGAGCCGGAGTGATGGGATCGCGCATCTGCCTGTGTTTCACGTGAAACACAGGCAGCGTCCTCATCGGTCAGGTCATCGCGTTTTATCGTGCAGACCGAGATAAGTGTATCGCGCGGAGGTGCCGGAATCACACTTTCGATGATTGTTTTCACTTTTGGTCTGTACATTACAGTCAAAATGCGGTATAATATCTCTATAGCGGCGCTTGAGCGCCGTGAATACCGTAAAGGATCGACCGTATGGATACGTTAAAAACAATCCTCCCGAATGTCCGCAAGCCCGCGCGCTACTCCGGCGGAGAATATGCCGCCGTCATCAAGAATAAAGCCGACGTCTTGCTCAGCATCGCCTTCTGCTTTCCCGATACATACGAAATCGGCATGTCCCACCTCGGCCTGAAGCTCCTCTACAGCCTGTGGAATGCCGAGGACTGGATTCGCTGCGAACGCGTCTTCACCCCTTGGCCTGATATGGAGGCCGAGATGCGCCGGACGGGTCTGCCGCTCTACGCGCTCGAGTCCAAAGACTTCGTGCGCGACTTCGACATCATTGCCTTTACGCTTCAGTATGAGCTTTGCTATTCGAATGTCCTCAATATGCTCGACCTTGCCGGGATTCCGCTGTATTGCAAAGACCGCGAGGGCCTTCACAACCTCGTCGTCGCCGGCGGACCGTGTACCTATAACCCCGAGCCGCTCGTTGACTTCATCGATGTCTTCATCATAGGTGAGGGTGAGGAGGTCAACCTCGAGCTGTACCGCCTCTACGTCGAAGCACGCGACAACGGATGGTCCAAACATGACTTCCTCAGAAAAGCGGCCGATATCCCGGGTGTCTATGTCCCGCTGTTTTACAACGTCACCTACCGCGAGGATGGCCGGATCGCCGCAATCACTCCGCTTGACGGTGTAACGCCTGTCGTCACCAAGCGCATTGTCCGGGATTTTGATAAATCCTACTTTCCCGATTACTTTGTCGTGCCGTCCACCGAGGTCGTCCATGACCGCGTGATGGTCGAGGTGATGCGCGGCTGTATCCGCGGCTGCCGGTTCTGTCAAGCCGGCTATACCTGGCGTCCCGTCCGCGAGCGCAAGCCTGAAACCATCATCCGTCAGGCCAAGACGCTCGCCATCCAGACCGGTTATGAGGAAATATCGCTGACGTCGCTGTCCACCAGCGACCATACCGGCATCCGTGAAATCTGCGATGCGCTGTCGGAGTTTTGTAAGGAGCGGAAGATCAGCCTTGCCCTCCCCTCTCAGCGTGCCGACAGCTTTACCCCCGAGCTGTTCGAGCAGCTTCGGCAGGTGCGGCAGACCGGTCTGACCTTTGCTCCTGAAGCCGGTACCCAAAGGCTCCGCGACGTTATCAACAAGAACATCCTCGAGGACGACATCATGCACGCCTGCGAGATCGCGTTCACCGGCGGCGCGGGATCGGTCAAGCTGTACTTCATGGCGGGTCTGCCCACCGAGACCGACGACGACCTCGCCGGAATCCCCGATCTGTCGAAGAAGATCGGCTGGATCTGGCGGCGCTGTACACCCAACCGTGCGCGCGGCGTCAAGATCAGCGTATCGGTCGCAGGGTTTGTCCCGAAACCGCACACACCGTTCCAGTGGGCGGCGCAGGATACACCCGCGGAGTTCCGGAGAAAGTATATGCTGCTGCGTGAGCAGATGAAGATCAAGAACGTCACGTACAACTGGCACGAACCGGACGTCAGTTTCCTTGAAGGCGTGTTTGCGAGAGGCGACCGGCGGCTTGGTGCGGCACTTGTGAGCGCATGGAGGAAGGGCTGTAAGTTCGACGCGTGGAATGAGTATTTCCGCATCGACCTGTGGCGTGAGGCGTTCGCGGAAACGGGCATCGATCCGACATGGTACGCAAACCGTGAGCGGACACGCGACGAGGTGCTGCCGTGGGAGCATCTGTCCTGCGGTGTGACGAAGGCGTATCTGTGGCGGGAGTACGAACAGGCGAAGGCAGGCATCACGACACCCGACTGCCGGACACAGTGTACCGGCTGCGGCGCAGTCAGTCTGCTGATGGGAGGTGCGTGCCATGCTTAAGCTGCGGATGCAGTACCGCAAGGAAGGTCCTGCACGCTATATTTCGCATCTCGACCTGATGCGTGTCTTCCGCCGTGCGTTCGCAAGAGCGGAGGTGCCATTGTCGTTTTCGCAGGGCTTCAACCCGCATCCGTACCTCAGCGTCGTGCTGCCTTTGCCGACAGGTTTTTCGTCGCGCTGCGAGCTGCTCGACTTCAACGTCGAGCTTGACCGCCTGCCCGACGACTTTCTCACACGGATGACGGCAGCGCTCCCCGAGGGGATTGTCCCGCAGTATGTCTACCTGCGCACGCGTCCGGTCGGGGACATCGCCGCTGTACGCTGCCGAATCGGCATCCACGGTGAGGGCTTCTCCGTCGACGATACGCGCGCGCTCTTCTCCCGTCCGGTGCGGATGATGAAGAAAACCAAGCGCGGCGAGAGCGAGGTCGATATCTGCACGTTCATCCGCTCGCTGGAGGTATCCGCGCTGCCCGACGGCGTGCTGATCGATTGCGTATTGGCTGCCGGCAGCGACAATCTCAACCCGGAGTACCTCACCCGTGCGCTCGACGAGTATACCCCGTGCAAGATCGCCTATGCCGAATACACCCGCGTCGATATTCTCGACGCTGAGGGCGAGAGTTACGCGTAAAGCATATAAAAAGCCCCTGTTTCCCGTTTTTATCGGGAAACAGGGGCTTGATCGTTCATTCCGCTGAGATGATGTAATAGTAGATCGGCTGACCTCCGTAGAGAACCGTCAGTTCCGCGTTCGGGCATACCCGCGCGAGACTCGCCCGCACCGCGTCCGCACGCTCCTCCGTCACGCCCTCACCGTAGAAGATCGTGATGTACGCAAGCTCCGGCAAATTCCCGACGCTGCCTACCAGACGCTCCACCGCACGTTCCTCCGTGTGGCTCACGTCCACCATCTTTCCGTCCAGCAGCGACAGATAGTCGCCTTCCCGGATTATTTGTCCGTCAAAGTTGGAGTCGCGCGCCGCATAAGTGAGCTGCGCCGTATGCGTCGCCGCGAACGCCGCTTCCATCGCCGCCCGGTTCTCTTCCGGCAGAAGCTCCGGATCGTATGTCAGCATCGCCGTAATCCCCTGCGGAATCGACACCGTCGGCAGCACATACAGCGTTTTCTCCGTCAGAGGGATCGCCTGCTGCGCCGCCATGATGATGTTTTTGTTGTTCGGCAGCACAAATACCACGTCCGACGGTACCGTCTCAATGGCCTCCAGGATGTCCATCGTCGACGGGTTCATTGTCTGACCGCCTTCGACCAGCCGGTGGACGCCCAGGTCACGGAATACATTGCACAGCCCCTCACCCGAGACGACTGCCACAAAGCCCACCGGAACCTGCGGCTCTTCCGCCGGCTCTGCCGGCGACGAAAGCTGCGTGACCTCCGGGAACGTCATGGATTCCTCCGGCATTCCCGGCAGCCCCATCACTTCCGTGTGCTGCAGCCGCATGTTCTCAATCTTCACGCGGTCGAGACTTCCGAATGTCAGCGCTTCCTGAATCGCCAGCCCCGGGTCGTTTGTGTGGACGTGAACCTTGATGATCTCCTCGTCGTCCACCACGACTACGCAGTCGCCGATGCCTTCGAGATATGCCCGCAGCTCCATCGGCTCGCGCGAGCCCTTGCGGTCGACGATGAACTCCGTGCAGTACGCGAACGTGATTTCGTCGGCCGAGAATATCGCTTGCGCGCTTGCCGGAGCCGTCTGTGCGGGAGCATACTGTGCCGACGCAGCGCCTGATGCCGGAGCCGTTGTCGGGTCGCCGCGCAGAACACGCATCATTGTCGACAACACCATGACCCAGCCTGCGCCGCCCGCGTCAACCACGCCCGCGCGCGCGAGTACCGGGTTCTGCTTCGTTGTCTCGGATAACGCCGTCTTGCCCGCTTCATACGCCGCGATGATGATCTCGAAGCAGTTGTCGGTCGTCTCGGCCTTCATCTGCGCCGCACCTGCCGCAACCTTCGATACCGTCAGGATTGTGCCTTCCGTCGGTTTCATCACCGCGCGGTACGCCGCGTCCGTACCGGCCATCAGCGCATTCGCGAACTGTATCCCGCCGACGTCCGCGCTGCCTTTGAGCGTCTTGGCGATTCCGCGGAACAACAGCGACAGGATGACGCCTGAGTTTCCGCGCGCTCCGCGCAGCAGCGCCATCGCTGCCGCGTCCGCGATCGTCCCGACATCCGCGTCGTTCCGGTTCTCCAGCGCCTTCGACGCCGCGTTCAGCGTCAGGCTCATGTTCGTCCCCGTGTCGCCGTCCGGCACCGGGAACACATTCAGATCGTTGAGTTTCTGCTTGTTTTCCTCTATCACAAGCGCAGCCTCCCGCACGATCCTGCGAAAAAGCTGTCCGTCTATCCTCGCGTTCAATGTGTTCCCCACTTTCAGTCTGTCATGATCCCGTCGACGCAGATCGTTACGGTGCCGACCGCGACGTCGGCGAGCTTCTCCACCTTGTACCGAATCTCGCTGATGATGGAGTTCGCTGTTGCAGCGATGTTGATCCCATGCCGCACGATGATGTGCAGCTCGATGTCCACGCCCGTTTCCGTCATCGTGACGCGTACGCCTTTGCGCCACGCGTCACGGCGCAACAGATGCACCAGACCGTCCGTTCTGTTCGTATACGCCATCCCACGGATCCCAAAGCAGTTGTTTGCGCATTCGCTTACGATTCCCGCGATGACGTCCTGCGAGATCCGAATACTGCCGCGTTCATTCCTGATAATCACTGCGGCTCACCTCCATAAAGGTTATCTTCTTTATCATACGCCTCATTTTCCTGTTTGACAAGGCCTTGAGGCGTGTATTTTTCAAAAAAATCAAAAATATTTATAACTTCCACGCCGTTTTTCTGCGCGTAGTCCAGCGTATACGCCGTTCCTCCCGCACCTCCCGTAAACGCCGTGATCACCAGAGACGCATGATCCACCATGTATCGGTTCCGCTTGTACATACAGTCCTTCGTGTACGAGGAGGATACGTAAGTCGTCTTGTCGCACACCTTGAGGATTTCCCCGTAGTAGTCCCGGCTGTCGTACGTCCACGACCGCGCCTGTCCGGGGTACGGGATCGCCGCCTCCAGCGTCAGCTCCGGGTATACCCGCCGAAACCGTACCACCATATCCGCTGCCCACAGGTCGAACCCCTCCGCCATCCCCGTGATGAAGTGTGTATACCCGCGCAGGATCGCGCGCTGTACGGCTTCCTCCATCGACATGAAGAAGCGGTAGGTTGTCTCATTGCGTCCGGGCGCGAAAGGCAGCTTCTCCGGACGGTGACCTGTGAAGCAGCAGGTGACTGCGCGTTCGTCCATACAAGACCTCCGTTCGGGTGGAGAACCCGCCGTCCGGATTTTATGCGGGCGGCGGGGTTTTTACTTAATAGACCGCCTTGATTACGCCGTCGGTCGGCGCGCTCACGTCTGCTTTGACAAATTTCGACTCGCGGATGTGCTTCTGCAGCAGCTCGTAGTACAGATCCTCGTCGAGCGTCGCGATATCGACGGTGGTGTCCGTCCAAGCCGACAGATGCATCGCGTTGGAAATTGTCAGGCTGCGGATGCCTTCGATTCCCGGTGCCAGCAGTGGGTCACCCTTCAGGCAGGCATTCGCGAAATTGCTCAGGACGACCGCATGACCGTTGGGCGCGGGAGCCGTCGGAATCTCGCAGAGCCAGTGCTCGGGCATTCCGCCCTTCGTCGACGTCGCGTTGAACTCCCGCTCGCTGACGCGGTTGCGGTCGAAGGTCAGCTTGCCGTTTTCCACGACGAGCTTGCCCATGTCGCCGGAGACCTCGAAGCGGTTCGTCCCGGGTGTCTCATGCGTCGACGTGACGAACAGACCCGTCGCGCCGTTGGCGTACTCGACATACGCGGTGACGTCGTTCTCGACCTCGATGTCGCGGCCCTTGCCGAACTGCATGAACGCGCGAACCTTCGTCGGCATCCCGCACATCCACTGCCACAGGTCGAGCTGATGCGGGTCCTGGTTGAGCAGTACGCCGCCGCCTTCACCCGACCACGTCGCACGCCAGCCGCCGGAGTTGTAATACGCCTGAGACCGGTACCAGTTGGTGATGATCCAGTTGGTGCGCTTGATCTCGCCCAGCTCACCGGCCGCAATCAGCTCGCGCACCTTCTGGTAGACGGGGTTTGTCCGTTGGTTGTACATGATACCGAAGACTTTTCCGCTCTTCTCGGCGGCTTCGTTCATCTGACGGACTGCCTTCGTGTAGACGCCTGCCGGCTTTTCGGTCAGGACATTCAGACCGCGCTTGAACGCTTCGATCGCGTAGACCGGATGGGAGTAATGCGGTGTCGCTATGAGGACGGCCTCGATCTTCGCGTTCTCGAAGAATTGTTCGGCGGTCTCGTACAGCTTAACCTTCGGCAGCGCCTCGTGTACCCGATTTCGCTTCGCTTCGTCGATGTCGCACACCGCCTTCAGCTCCACCTCGGGTACAAGCCCCTGCATGATGTTGTTGGTATGTCCCCAACCCATGTTGCCGGCGCCGATGATACCCAGTGCCAGTTTTTGCATGTTCTTACCTCCCGCTATATCAGGGTCTTACAGATTGCGCGGCATAGTATACCCGCGCTTGACGCCATTATACCATATTTTGTGCCGCTTGAAAAGCCCCCAAATGGATATATACGCCCCGGACGCTTGAAAAACGTTCGGGGCGTATCTCTTATGCGCTCAGGCAGTTTTACGCTTCCTCGGTCTTTTCCTCACAGCAGGGCTCCTCAGCCTTCTCCTCACAGCAAGGCTTCTCGGGCTCTTCTTCGCAGCAAGATTCAGCATATTCACACGGCTCGTCGCACGGTTCCTCGGCGGGTTTGCTCTCCGCTTCATCGTCGCTGACACACACGTCGGTACCGTCATTCTTATCATCAATGTCGCAGCAGAGCTTCACGGTGATGTCCTTTTTCTTGAGGAAGAAGTAGCACGCGACTGCTGTAGCAGCGAGCACTGCGCAGGTCACGCCGACGGCCACGAGCGCTTTCTTAGAGATCGGTTTCTCCGCATTGCGCCGTAACGGCAGCTCCAGTGGATGCACTGCACGGAAATCCTCCAGCTTCTTCGCGATATATTTTCCGTTCATATTGTATAACCCCTTTCGTGGTTTTCATCGTGCCTGCCGTCCTTTGAACGGACGACCCGACCGTTCCGATTGATTTCTATTTTAGTATAACTTATTTTTCTGCGCTTGTCAATACAAAAATATGAATTATTCACGGCTTTTTATATTCGGGTTCCATGCTCAGGTCAGGTTCCGGCTCCGTTATCACCGGCGCGAAACTCTGACGCGGGTCAAACTGTGATATCAGAAAGACCTTGACAGCCCGATCTTCCCCAGCCCCGTCAGATATGCCGCGATACGCACAGGTTTGTGTATATACCGCGTAGAATTGTGCATTTACAAAAAGCGTGAAGGGTGGTATAATCAACTTATCTCAAACAGGATGACGGAGGAGCAATATGAGCTGTCTGAAAGTCTTTCGGGACCGCCTCGAGCTGGACGGGAAATGCTTCGAGCTGATATGCGGCGATTTTCATTATTTCCGCACGCTGCCGGGCGGGTGGCGCAGACGTCTGGAGCTGGCTGTGGATTTCGGCCTCACGGCGATCCAGACCTATATGCCCTGGAATCAGCATGAGCCGGAGCCGGGTTGCTTCGACTTCACGGGTCGGCTTGATCTTGACGCGTTCCTGAACCTGTGCCAAGAATACGGGCTGAAGGTCATGCTGCGGCCGGGGCCGTACATCTGCTCCGAGATGGATTTCGGCGGGCTGCCGTGGTGGCTGCTGAGCGATCCGCTGGCGGCAGTCAGGTGCATGGACGACCGCTACATCGCCACGGTAGATCGCTATCTGGACGCGGTCGGGAGAGTGTTCCTGCCGCATCTGTCCACACGCGGCGGCTGTATCATCGCGGTCTGCGTCGAGAACGAGTACGGCTCCTACGGCAATGACGCCGCATATCTTGCGCATCTGCGGGACAAATACCGGTCGATGGGCGTGGATGTACCGCTCTACACGACGGACGGCTACGGAGCTGCGTACAGCAAATACGGCAGCATCCCGGGTATCTGGGCGGGAGTCAACTACCGCATCGAGACGGAGATTGCTTTTGCCGCGTCCAGGGAAGCACGCCCGGATCAAATTCCCTTCGCGGGGGAATATTGGAACGGCCGTGCGGCGCATTACGACGAGACCTTTTTCCATCGCGCGCCGGAGGAGATTGCGCGGGGGTTTGTCCGGGCGTACGAGCTGGGCGGCTGCCTGAACTCCTATATGTTCTGCGGCGGCACGAACTTCGGCTTCACCAGCGGTGCAAATTACGGTAAGACGTTTTCCCCGCGTCCCGGGGATGACCGTCAAATCTACCGGCCGCTGGTCACCAGCTATGATGTGGACGCGATGGTCAGCGAGGACGGTATTCCGTCGGAGAAGTATTTCCTTACACGTGATCTGCTCGACACATTCTTCGGGAGAGCGCCGCGTCCGCACGTACGACCCGCCCATCCCACACAGGAGCTGTCGGTTCGTCTGACGGAAGCCTGCGATCTTCTGGACAACCTCGACACGGTATCCGCCGGCGTCTTCGAATCACCGGTTCCGCGTCCGATGGAATACTTCGGGCAGGGCTACGGATTTATCCTCTACACGGCCACACTGCACGGCCGGTGTGTCGGACAGGAAACGGTGAACATCCGGGGTCTTGCCGACCGCGCACTGATCTACCGCAACGGGGAATACATCGGCAAATACTTCCGCGACCGCGAGAGTGCTTCGGTCACGTCGGAGTTTGGCGAAGGTGACCGGCTGTCTATCCTGGTGGAGAATTTCGGACGCATTTCTTTCGGAGAGCTGTATGACCGGAAGGGCATCAACGAAGCCGTTTTGCTCGGCTGCAGGCGGATATTCGGCTGGGAGATTCGCACGCTGCCGATGGACTTTCGCAAGCCGCTGCGATACACTCCCGTGAGCGGGATTCGTCAGAACCGTCCGACATTCTACCGGGGCATGTTCGACGCGCAGGCCGGTGTGGACACCTGCTTTGAGGTGAACGGCTGGGGCAAGGGCTTTGTACGCATCAACGGATTTAACATCGGCCGGTACTGGTGCACGGGGCCGCAGATGAGCCTGTATGTCCCCGGGGAGCTTTTAAAAGATAAGGACAATACACTCGAGGTATTTGAACTGCACGGCGCACCGGAATGCCTGACCGCTCAGTTTGGCGGTATCCTTCGGCTGACGGCACCGGTTGCGCCGGAACATGCGATATAAAGGATGCCGCAGCATAGGAAACCGGCAGATAAGCCGATAAAATATTCAGGGAAGGTGATATACACATGAACAAACACAGCGGACTTGAGAACGCGCTCGCGAGGGCGGCACAGCTGGCGGAGCTTGTCTGGCAGCCGGCAGCCGGGCTTACAGTCAACAATAAGGGCTATTATCAAAGAGCTCCTGAAACAGGGAGTACGAAGCCTGTCCGGGGCGTGCCGTACTCGTCGGTCAGAGTGGAGGACAAATTTATCGGACGGGATATCCGTCTGACCACCTTCTTGTCGGCGCTTGACAACGCGCGCGGCGTCCTCTATACGCGCGATACGTCAAACCCGGAGGATGCGGCATACCACGCGGAAATCAGAAATACCTATCTTTATTACGGCACTGTGTGCAGCGCTTTCGTAAACTACGCGTTAGCGCTTCCGATGCACCGCTCCACGCACGAGTTTTGCTGCGCGCCGGAGTTTTATCCGATACCGCTTCAGGACGCGGACGGACTTGCACTCTGCGATGCGCCGGTCACAACGCGGAGCGAAGGATATCCGTCGTGCGGCGGAGTGGCGACAGGCGGTCATGTCCGTCTGATCACCGGCCTTGAGCGCGATGGCTCCGGAAAGGTGACGACGGTTGAGATCACGGAGGGCTGTCCTCCCGTGGTCAAGCGCACACGGTATACCGCCGAGGAATTCAATGCGACGCTCAGAGGAAACAACGGGAGTTATGTGGTGTACCGTTACAGGCAGCTCGATTCTGTACCGGCGCCTGAGAGTGTGGAGCCTCGAAGAGTGGGCGGGATCATGTGCGGGTACGGCTGCGACGCGAATTACCGGTTCGGGGAGGCCGTGAGCCTCTATGTGAAGGACGCGGGCGAGGTTACCGTCGAGCGGTTCTGCAGGGATTATGAAAAGGTGACGGCGTTTACTGCGGAGGCCGGAACGGTGAAGAAGCTGTTCGGACTTGTTCCGGGTTTTTACAGAGCGAGTTCACAGAACGCGCGGGAGTATTGGCAGGTGATAAAGCCCGCTGAAATCACGGAGTATACGGTAAGACCCGGCTGTGTAGAGCTGCGGTTCAGCAGCGGTGAGTTTTGTCAGCCGATCTATTTATCGCTTCAGACACCGAACTTCGTCCCCTTTGAACAGCGGCTGCTGACCGACGCGGAAAAAGCTGCCGGAGCTGCGGTATTCACGACCGGCTATTCAGGAGAGTGTCTTCTCAAGCTCTACAGTGAGAACGAGTACGGGCGGATGGCCTCACCGCCGCTGTTGATTCATGTGTGAGTCGGACGAGTTTCCGTCCCGCATTGACAAAAACAGCAATCCGGAATCTCCAGCCATTTGATACCGTTGAAAGGACCGCAATCGTGTATGTTTGAGAAATATTTCGCGTTTTTCGGGAATGCCGTCGATATCGACCGCTGCTTCGATTATCTGGTAAATATTTACAATCATGACCGGCTGTTCAACTTCGACGCGTTTGCGCGTACGGCGGAGTATTGTGCGGATCAAATGCGTTCGCTGGGACTGACGCAGGTGGAGCTGCTGCCGCTGTGCGCCGACGGCAAGAGCGCCTATGGGGGCTTTCATCTCCAGCGCGCCTGGGACGCGAGACGCGGCTTATTGACCGATACATCCGACGGTTTCCTCTACGCGGACTACGAGCGCACGCCGTGTTCGCTGATGATGTACAGTGCGGCAACACCGAAGGACGGCATCACCGCGCAGGTCGTGGAAGTCGAGGAGCCGGAGAAGGCGGATGCGGAGTCACTGCGCGGTAAGTTTCTGCTGACCTCGCGGGAACCGGGACGTGTCGCGCGGCTCGCCGTGGACACCGGCGCGGTCGGCATCCTGTCGGACTACTTCCCGCTGTTTCCCGGCACGCGCGACAGCCGGGATGAAATGCGCGGAATCTCCCGCTGGGACGGCAGCACGCTTGGCGGAGTGAACAGGGATGGCACGGGACTGATCGGCTTTTCTCTCTCACCGGAAAACGCCGACAGACTGCGCGAACGTATCCGCGAGCGCGGCAGCGTCACGCTGCACGCATATACGGACTGCACGCGGTACGACGGCGTCAAGTACACCGTATCCGGACTTCTCCCGGGGACGGACCCGGATGCCGGAGAGCTGCTGATTTATGGGCATCTCTACGAGCCGGGCGCGAATGACAACGCGTCTGGCTGCGCCGTCTCTTTGGAGATCGCGGCGTGTCTGACAGCCGCGATCAAAGCCGGGACACTCCCGCGTCCGGCGCGCTCGATCCGCTTTGCGATGGGAGACGAGTGTACCGGCTCGGCTGCGTTTCTCGAGAGTCACCCGGAGATCGCCGAAAGAACCGTTTTCGGCGTCGTCGGGGATATGATCGGCTGCGACATCACCGAGCGAACAAAGAGCGAGCTTTGGCACGCACCGCTGGGAAACGCGTCACTTGCGGATACGCTGATCAGCGACATCTTTGCCGCGTACGCCGATAAGGACCCGTTTCCCTGGTCGGACATGCCGTTCCGGAGCGGAAGCGACAACGTCATTGGTGAACCCTCTCTCGGCATCCCGACCGTCGGATACATCATCTCACCGGCATTGCGTTACCACACCTCAGGCGATACGCCGGAGACGATTGACCGGAACGTACTCCGGCGCTCCTGCATTCTGCTGGGAACCTTTCTGCTGAAGCTCGCTGAAGCGTTGCCCTCCGATTTGCCATATTATCAGACACTGACAGCGCGTGTCTCGCGGAACCTGGAAGGAGCGCTCGCGCAGGAGGTACGGAATATTGCCGAACGGTCGCTCGCGCGCTTCCTCGGCGGGAAGTTCGAGCCGGAGCGCGTTGCGTATCCCGAACCGGCAGCGTACGCGGCGTCGGACAGCGGCATCATTCCCGTGCGCACGACAAAGGGCTGGTTCACTCTCAGCGGTGCGCCGGAGCTTGCGGAAACGTACCGAAAGGCGTTCCCGTTTACTTTAGATAAACCGATCTCCTGGACGGACGGGAATCGCAGCCTGTGGCAGATATACACGCTCACGGCGGCGGAATGCGGAACGGAGATGTCGGAACCGTTATGGAAGCAGTTTGCGGCGTTTTACAAAGATTTATGTCGCTGCGGGTACGTCACACTGCGTTAGCGCTTGTAAAACGGTAAATCAAGGTATCGGAGCTGATGCCGATAATTGAAAACGCAGAAGACGGCGTGACCCGAAAGTCACGCCGTCTTCTGCCCTCATCGCAGGATCGTTATTGATCACGATTAACCTTTATCCACAGGGGCTTTCCTATATCCGTTCACGCCCGGTACGCCGCGTGTTCCAAAGTGAATACCGGTGCGGATGTCGGTTCCGTCATAACGCCGCTCTCACGCGCGCGAGAGTTCGTTCGGCGCCGAGGATGCGCATGACGCTGTAGAGGTCAGGCGCGTTATTCCGGCCGGTGACCGCGACACGCAGCACCATACTCACGTCGCCGACATGTCCGCGGTAGGCGCCGGGATTCTTGCGGAAGGTCTTCGTATCCGGCGCGAGTCCCAGTTCCGCGGCAATCGCCTTGAGCTTATCAAACCATGCATTGACATCGTCGTCCGCGCAGTAGGTTTCCAGGAAGCGAGTGAGTATTGCGCGATGGTCATCGGCGGTGAGGTTCGCGGGATACTCGCCGCCGGGGGTGAAGGTTTCGTCGAAGAAGAAGCTCATATACGCGGGCAACTCCGACCAGACGCCATAGTCGCGCCGGGGCTTGGGGTCTTCGCGGCCGATGTTGAGGATGGCGGTGGAGTAGGCAGGGTCACGGGTCAGAAGCGCGTGGAAATCGGGAGAGTATTCCTTTGCCCACGCCGCGGCACTCTGATAGACCTGTGCGGCGGACATGCGGCAGACGACGTTCTTCGAGACGTCGGCGAGCTTCTGCAGATCGAACAGTGCGCCGGAGACGCTCATCTTATTCAATGAGAACGGGAACGCGGTGAGGTCCTCGGCTGCGTGGTCACGGCGCCAGTCCTCGAAATTGGAGTTGAGCAGCGTCATGACGTATTCACGGACGCTCTCGGGGGGATAACCCTCGCGGGAATACCATTCAAGATCGGCCTCGGGATCCTTGCGCTTGGAGATCTTGCGCTTGGAGGAACCGTCGAGCTTCATGATGGTGGCGGTATGGCAGAACTTCGGCGGCTTCCAGCCCATCGCGCGGAAAATTTCGAGGTGTACGGGCAGAGACGCGAGCCACTCCTCGCCGCGTACCACGTGGGTAGTACCCATCAGGTGATCGTCGACGACGTGGGCAAAGTGATAGGTGGGGATGCCGTCGGACTTCAGGAGCACGATATCCTGGTCGTTCTCGGGGAATTCAAGCGCGCCCTTGATCTGGTCGGTGAACTTGATGCGCCTCTCGGGATCGCCGAGGGATTTAAAGCGTATGACATAAGGAACACCGACAGCGAGCTTTTCGCGGACGGCGGTCTCGTCGGCGTCTCTCCAGACGGCCCACGTGCCGTAATAGCCGGGCGTGATCTTTTCGGTCTCCTGCTGCTCGCGCATGGCATTCAGCTCATCCTCGGTGCAGAAGCAGGGGTAGGCACGTCCCTGTTCGACGAGCCACTTGGCGAAGGTCTGGTAGATTTCGGTACGTTGGGACTGGCGATAGGGGCCGTAGGAACCGGTATCGCCGTCGATGGTGACGCCCTCGTCGAAGGTCAAGCCATAACGGTCAAAGTTGCGGATATAAGCCTCGACGGCGCCGGGCACCTCGCGCTTGCGGTCGGTATCCTCGATGCGCAGATAGAAGACGCCGCCGGAGAGGTGGGCGAGGCGTTCGTCGGTGAGCGCGCTGAAAAGCGCGCCGATGTGTAAAAAACCGGTGGGAGAGGGTGCGATGCGCGTGACGCGTGCGCCGTCGGGGAGAGTACGGCGCGGGAAACGTGCCTCCATATCTGCGGGAGACGCGGTTATGTGTGAGAACAGGAGCGCGGCGAGGGCTGCGGTATCCATAATGTGACCTCCGGTTTTGCGTATTAAAGGTTGGGTTTGGTCAGATGCAGGTGCTTTTTTGTACGGTAAGTGTGGGTGTTTCGGCAGGCGGCAACGTTCCCTTGTCAAAAAGAGAGTGAAACTATGAAGAATAATGGGACGATAGGAAAATAGCCGCCCCCGGTCCAAGGTCGCGGCTGAATTCTTAGCACAACACCGAGGGTATGGCTGCCCGTTAACGTGGGGTGTATGTCTTCAAAACAAACCCCCGTGGCATCCGTTGCTCAGCATCCTAACTATACCATATCCCGCCGTGTTTGTCAAGCAAGTTGAGGTACAATGGAAGAGTGAAAGAAGCCGCTCGAGGTCGTCATGGTGTTCGCCGCTGCACGGTGATTTTTTCCGATGATTGACATCCGAACACAATAAGCGAACACAATTTACTGGCCGGGGCTTGTCAAGTTCCGTAATTCGTGATATAATAAAACGATCTTATAACGATGAGGAGATTGCGTATGAATTACAAACCCTTCGTAACCGGCGGCTGTACGGAGTTTGCAAAGTACGGCGTCTACCCCAAGTCCGTGCGTGCCCTGGGTGACTCCACTGTCTTTATGGCCAACGCCGGCGACGCCGATGTACTCGTCTGCGTCGGCAAGTCCGCCCTCGAGGGCAAAACCCGCTGCGGTGTGACCGTCGCGGAATGCGACCATAAGAGCGCCGGATTCCTCCGCGCGAACTTTCCGTTCACCGCGCCCGTACCCGTCCTCTCCTATCCGCGTACCGTCGGCGTCGGTGACCGCCTCGGAATCGCAGGCCCCGGACACCTCCGCGTCTTCGAGAAGTACGACGCTCTGCCCGTCCTCGCGCAGCAGAGCATCCGTGAGCTGAACCTGACCCATCGCACCTACAAGGACGTCCTCGACGCAGCTACCTTTGCCGTCTATCGCGAGGGCTTCGAAAAAGGCTTCGGCGCTGACGGCGACCACCTCAAAAAGCCCGAAGACGTGGAGTACGCGCTCGGCCTCGGCTTCACGATGATCACGCTCGACTGCTCCGAGCATATTAAGGGAGACGGCAGCAGCGTCGAGTGCCCGGAGTACGAGGAACGTTACCTCAGTAAAACCTTCGACGTCGGCGAAGGTCTGAAACTGACCTTCTCGAAGGAAGAGCTCGCAAAGATCGTCTACATTTATGGAGAAGCCATCGACTTCGCGGCATCCATCTACGACCGCTTTTTTAAGGAAGGCGGCGCGAAAGCCGACTTTGAAATATCCATCGACGAGACTGCCACACCCACCACTCCGCTGCAGCACTTCTTTGTCGCCAATGAGCTGACCCGCCGTGGTGTGAAAATCGCGACGATAGCCCCGCGTTTCTGTGGAGAGTTCCAGAAGGGCGTAGACTACATCGGCGACCTTCAGCAGTTCGACGCCGAGATGCACGACCATGCCCGCATTGCCCGTCACTTCGGTTATAAGATCAGCGTCCACTCCGGTTCGGACAAGTTCAGCGTCTTTCCGTCCGTCGGCAGGAATACCAACGGCGTTTTCCACGTCAAGACCGCTGGCACCAACTGGCTTGAGGCCATGCGCGTTGTCGCGGTCCATGACCCCGCCCTTTACCGTGAGATCCATGCCTACGCCCTCGAAGCCTTCGCCGAAGCCAGTACCTACTACCATGTCACCACCGACCTTACAAAAATTCCGGACCTTGCAACACTCTCCGACGCTGAGCTCCCTGCGCTGTTCACCCAGAACGACGCCCGTCAGCTCATTCATATCACCTATGGCCTCATCCTCTCCGACCCGCGCTTCCATAACCGCCTCTACACGTTCTGGCGCAAATACGCCGACGAGTACGCCGCCGCCGTCGAATCCCACATCGGCCATCACCTCCAGGCACTCGGCGTCCCGGAGCGCTCGTAACCGCGTCCCGTTGCCTTGGCGTATTCGGCAGCTCCCGGCCGGAGGCAAGCTGCAGCTCTGGGCCCGGGCATGCCCATACCGCGCGGATATTACTTCGCTTTTTTATTCACAATGCCCTTGCAATCCGCGCTCCATAATGATATAATATGATGAAAGCGCAGAGTCCCCCGCGGCTCCCGCATTTTCTGATTTCCGTCACCAGAATACTGAATCCTCAAAGGGGTGTTACCACAAGTATGCTCAACGAAAAGGAACTGATCCGCGTTAAGGCGTTTGCCGCGCAGATCCGTCTCGAGACGCTCAAAGAGCTTGCCCACCTCGGCTTCGGCCACGTCGGCGGCGCAATGTCCATCGTCGAGACGCTCGCTGTTCTCTACGACGCGCAGATGAAGTACGACCCGAAGGATCCCCGCTGGGATCGCCGCGACTGGTACATCCAGTCCAAGGGTCACGCCGGCCCTGCCACTTACGCTGCTCTCGCGCTCAAAGGCTTCTTCCCGATGTCCTGGCTCAATACCCTCAACCAGGGCGGCACCCGTCTTCCTTCCCACTGCGACCGCAATCTGACCCCTGGTATTGACATGACCACCGGCTCCCTCGGACAGGGTGTCTCCGTCGCTCTCGGCGTCGCAGCCGCCTTCAAAATGGACGGGAAAGACAACCGTGTCTACCTCATGGTCGGCGACGGTGAGCTCAACGAAGGTCAGGTCTGGGAAGGCGCCATGTTCGCCTCCGCCAAGAAGATCGATAACCTCATCTGGTTCGTCGACTGGAATAAGCAGCAGCTCGACGGCAATACGAAGGATGTCTGCGACATGGGCGATCTTAAGGCCAAGTTTGAGGCGTTCGGCTTCAACGTGCAGGTCATCAACGGCCATTGCGTCAAGGCCATCGACGACGCCATCGACGCTGCGAAAGCCGTTACCGACAAGCCTTCCGTCATCATCCTCGAAACGATCAAGGGTTACGGCTGCTCGGCAGCTGAGGGTGTCGTCCCGAACCATCACATCGCGTTTAAGGCCGGACAGCTTGACGGAGATATTGCCCGCTGGCAGTCCGAATATGATGCGCTCATGGCGCAGCTTTAAGAGAGGGGGAGCACAAAATGTCCGCTATTGTCAAAACCGAATTTGAGAAAGCGCCCGTCGAGATGCGCAATATCCTGTGCGCCGCCCTCGTCGAGCAAAGCAAAACCAATCCCGCCATCGTCGCCATGGACGCCGATACACTCGGCTCCTCCGGCTTCAAGCCCTTCCGCAAGGCTTTCCCCGACCGTTACATCAACTGCGGTATCCAGGAAGCCAATATGATCGGCGTCGCCGCCGGCATGAGCGCCGTGGGAAAGATTCCGTTCGTACACTCCTTCGGACCGTTCGTGTCCCGCCGCGTGTATGACCAGGTCTTCCTCTCCTGCGCATATTCCAAACTCAACGTCAAGATCATCGGTTCCGACCCCGGTGTCACGGCTGCGTATAACGGCGGGACCCATATGCCCTTCGAGGACATGGGCATCCTGCGCGTCTGCCCGACCATCACGCTTGTCGAGCCGTCCGATCCCGTACAGCTTGAGAACATCCTCCCGCAGATCATCGATACCTACGGTACCGTCTATATCCGTCTGATGCGCAAGAATCCGTTCTCCGTCTATGAGCAGGGTTCTACATTTGAAATCGGTAAGGCCGCACTGCTGCGTCCGGGCAAGGACGTCACAATCATCGCGTCCGGCATCCTGGTTGCCGAAGCACTCAAGGCAGCGGCGACACTCGCCAATGAGGGCATCGACGCCCGCGTGTTCGACAGCTTCACCTGGAAGCCCATCGACGCCGCCGCCATTGCCGCTGCTGCGTCCGAGACCGGCGCCATTGTCACCTGCGAGAACCACAACATCATCGGTGGTTTGGGCGGTGCGGTATGCGAGGTCGTCTGCTCGACGAACCCCTGTCCCGTCGAGCGCGTCGGTATCCCCGACATCTTTGGCGAAGTCGGCACCGAGCCGTGGCTGCGCGAGCGTTTCAAGCTTACCGCTGCGGAGATTGTCGAGAAGACCCGTAAGGCTGTTTCCAGAAAGTAATTGCATATACGAAGGGCGGTGGTTTCACACACCGCCCTTTTTCATATCCGAAGACAGAAATGCGAGGATGTGAAAAAGTAACCCTCGCAGGGTACTGCGCGCCATGTCCGGGATGTGGCGTAACCGTGCGTGCCCGCTGTATTGATGCCTTATGGATGTGAAAAAGAGGGCAGTGTTCCCGAAAGACATCCCTCACGGGAGAGGACGTCTTGAACGTTTCAAAAAAGTACACATTTATTTCTTTTTAGTACTTGCAATTCCTAAGCGGATGGGTTATAATATTCTAGAATGCGTATACGCAAAACCTAACATCCTTTAAAGGAGTATGAACATGGGGTACACACCGGACAAGATCAGAAACATCACTCTCCTCGGCCACGGCGGTGACGGTAAGACGTCTCTCGCCGAGAGCCTTCTTTACCTCACGCGAGGCACCGACCGGCTCGGCAAGGTCTCCGATGGCAATACTGTCTGCGACTACGACCCGGAGGAAATCCGCCGTCAATTCTCCATCAGCGCCTCCCTCGCGCCCGTCGAGTATAAAGGCTTCAAAGTCAACTTCATCGATACTCCCGGATTCTTCGACTTCGCCGGCGAGGTCATGCAGGCTCTGCGCGTCTCCGAGTCGGGCCTTATTGTCGTCACCGCCAAGTCCGGCGTCGTCGTCGGTACCGAAAAAGCCTGGAAATACTGCACCGACCGCAAGCTCGAGAGGATGTTCTATGTTTCCAAGCTCGACGAGGATCATGCCGACTTCGCTAAAGTCGCCGCGCAGCTCAGAGACGAGTTCGGCAATTCCGTGTGCCCGCTGCAGTTCCCCGTGATGAACGGAACGAATATCACCTGCATTGTCGACGTCGTACGCAACAAGGCGTACAAGGCCGACGGCATGAAGCTCACCGAGGTACCGGTGCCCGCCGAAGCCGCCGGTACTCTCGAGACCTACCGCATGGAACTGTCCGAAGCCGTTGCCGAGACCGATGACGAGCTGTTGGAGAAGTTCTTCGCCGAGGAGCCGTTTACAGAAGATGAGTTCATCAAGGGCGTGAAGCAGGGCATAAAGTCCGGTACGCTCGCCCCGGTGTTCTGCGGCGCCGCGACGACCGGCGACGGAACCCTTGCGCTGCTGCAGGCCATCATCGACTACGCGCCGTCGCCTCTGGATGCCGCTCCGCAGCTTACCGTCGACGGCGAGGAGCTGGCCGCTGACCCCGATGGCCCCCCGACCGCGTTCGTTTTCAAGACTGTAACCGACCAGTACGGCCGTTTCTCGTACTTCCGTGTGATGAACGGCAAGATCACCTCCGATATGTCGCTGATCAACTCCCGCACCGGCGAGACGGAGAAGCTCGGACGCATCTATATGATCCGCGGCAAGAAGAACATCGAGGTGGAGGAGATCTGCCTGGGCGATCTGGGCGCGGTGGCGAAGCTCAACGACACCAAGACCAACGACACGCTGTGCACGCCGGGTAACGTCGTGACGCTGCAGCCGATCGTCTTTGAGAAACCCTGCTACTCGCAGGCGATCAAGCCGAAGACAAAGGGCGGCGAGGAAAAGATCGCGTCCGGTTTGGCGAGGCTGCGCGACGAGGATCAGACTTTTATCGCGTTCAACGATCCGGAAACGCATGAGTATGTCGTATCCGGCGCAGGCGACATGCACCTGGATGTGCTGTGCTCGAAGCTGAGGAGCAAGTTCGGCGTGGATCCGGAGCTGTCGGCGCCGAAGGTCCCGTACCGCGAGAAGATCCGCAAGAAGGTCTCCGTCGAAGGGAAACACAAGAAGCAGTCCGGCGGCCACGGGCAGTACGGACACGTCAAGATTGAGTTTGAGCCGTGCGACTCGCTGGAGATGGTGTTCGAAGAGCGCGTGTTCGGCGGCAGCGTACCGAAGAACTTTTTCCCGGCGGTTGAGAAGGGTCTGCGCGACTGCATGGATCACGGCGTGCTGGCGGGCTATCCGGTCGTCAACCTGAAGGCGACGCTGTTCGACGGTTCGTACCACGAGGTCGACTCCAACGAGCTGTCGTTCAAGATGGCGGCGCGTCTGGCGTTCAAGGCCGGTATGCCGATCGCGAACCCGGTCATCATGGAGCCGATCGGATCGCTGAAGGTTTACGTGCCGGACGCGAACATGGGCGATGTCATCTCCGACCTGAACAAGCGCCGCGGCCGCGTGATGGGCATGAACCCGACCGAGGACGGGCTGCAGATGATCGAGGCTGAGGTGCCGATGGCCGAGATGGCGTCGTACGCGATCGACCTGCGCTCGATCTCCCAGGGCCGCGGCAGCTTCGAGCTTCAGTTCGAGCGCTACGAGGATGCCCCGCCGATGGTGCAGGCCAAGGTCATCGAGGATGCAAAGGGTACCATGCAGGAAGAAGAAGAATAAAATTACTCCATCTTGTACAAAACAGCCGCCGATCACACAATCGGCGGCTGTTGCATGTCGAAATCTTCGCTGTACAAAACGTTACGCAAGCTGCATTCGGCCGAACATCTCCGGAACGTGGAAGTTCGGCCGCGGCACTTTGACGGTGTCAAACGGCGCCCAGGTCAGGTAGTGACTGACCTGGCGGGTCGAGCCGCACTTGTAGAGGTTCGCGCGGATGATGTCGCCGGACTTCAGCGTGACACCGGGGATGTACTTCTCCAGCAGCGCGAACGGCACCTCGAAGCGCGTCTGCCAGTACACGCCGCCGCCGCACGAACAGGCGTCCGTATCATGTGCACAGGTCAGGCGGAACGCATCGAGCGGATAGTCGACGATTACGCGATCTTTTTGGTTCGCGGTCAGGCCGTAGTGCAGAAGAAGCGTCGGATTGCAGTTCATCTCGAAGTTGAAGTAGCCGTTTGAGCAGTCGGCGCTCGGGGAGAAGAAGAATTCCAGGCACGAGTCGCGGCAGACGTTCCCGTTGCGCTCGGTGACGTCGGCGACGGGGTTTGTCTCGTATGCACGCAGATAGACGATCAAGCGGTCATCCTGCCAGCCGATGTAGAAGCGGGCGTCGGGCTTGTACTCGCCACCCCACGTTGTCAGCGCGATGCGGCCTTCATTCATCTGCGAGAGGTCGGCGGTTTTATTGATCATGTACATCTTTCGCTCTCCTATCTCTGTTTCGTCAGTTTTTCAAACAGATCGCGCAGTACGGCGTCCCGGCTGATGTGTGTGACGACACGCATCATGTGACGGGTATAGTCGAAGGCATAGGAGCCGTCGTATGTGGGGATCGGCGCAGGGGCGAGTTTGCTCATCATAAAGTTCCCGTCGAGCAGCCACGCAATCGCCGTGACATCCCAGATGACCTTGCTCCACAGCTTCTCCCGTCCGCCCATGTACTCGACGGTGTTTTCGACGAGATAGTCGCACAGTGCGTTCTTGTGCAGCAGCCAGCGGTCAAGCTCCGGTGCGGACGTGTGGAACGCCGATACGACACCCATGCACGGAAGCTGCACCAGCGCCGCACCGCAGCCGAAGACCACACGCGCCGCAGCGATGTCCTGACGCATGTTGAACTCCCGCGTGTCCTGCCATTCCCACGCGTTTCCGCCAAGCCATACCAGCACCACGCGGTCGATAATTCCCGCGTCCAGCAGGATTGCTGATGCGACATTCGTAATCGCACCGATCGCCACGACGTACAGCGGTTTCTCCGGCGTATGCTCCCGGGCGAGCTTCACGATCGCCTCTGCCGCGTCGGAACGTACCGGCGTTGTCTCGTCTGGCAGATAGCCCGCCGAGCCGCGGTAAGTCACCGACTTCAGATCAGGGCATCCGGCGAGGTCGAGCAGCTTTAAGATTTCGCTGTAGCTCTTTTCCATTCCGTCGGCAGGACCGTCGGAGCGCTGGTTATAAAACGGTGCCGCGCACAGACCCACCGTCCGCAGCTTCTCGCCTGAGCGCAGCAAATAGGCCAGCGCGAACTGATCGTCGATTTCGTTGTACGTATCGGTATCGAGCACCACGTCGATCGACTCTTCGGGATGCTCCAGACGTTTGAGTAAGGCGTAGTCCATAAGAAAACCTCCGATGTCATTCAATCAAAATACCGGCGGGATGAGAACATCGCCGGGAAAAGGACGGTACCTTATGCTTTGGGGTCCTCGAACAGCGGCGTAGAGAAATAACGTTCGGCAGTGTCGGGAAGGACGGTGACGACGGTCTTGCCGGGCCCGAGTTTTCTCGCAAGCCGCAGCGCCGCCGCAACATTCGTGCCGCTGGAGATGCCGCACATCAGTCCCTCTTTTCGGGCCAGGTCGCGCGCAGTGGCGATGGCTTCCTCGTCGGTTACAATGCAGATGTCGGAGTAGATGGTACGGTTGAGGTTGTCGGGGATCAAGCCGTCGCCGATGCCCATCTGGAGATGGGTGCCGATGTTGCCGCCGGCGAGGATGGCCGCATGCTCCGGCTCGACTGCCCAGATCTCGATCCCCGGGTTCAGCGCGCGCAGCACCTCTCCGATACCGGAAATCGTGCCGCCGGTGCCGACGCCCGAGCAGAAACCATCGATCGGGCCCGCGACCTGCTCGAGAATCTCGAGCGCCGTGTGATGCTTGTGCACCATCGGATTCGCGGGATTGGTGAACTGCTGCGGAATATAGACATGCGGATTCTCGCGTGCCATACGTTTGGCGGTCGCCAGGCATTCGGCGATACACGCGCCGATGTCGCCGTCGTCGTGGATGAGCACGACCTCAGCGCCGTAGTGTGAGACGAGCAGCCGCCGTTCTTCGCTGACGGAGTCGGGCATGATGATCACTGTCCGGTAGCCGCGGACCGCACCGATGAGCGCCAGACCGATGCCCTGGTTGCCGGAGGTCGGCTCGACGATGATTGTTTCGGACGTGATCTTCCCCGAGCGCTCACCTTCGAGAATCATGTTGTACGCCGTGCGCGTCTTGATTGAACCGCCGACGTTCAGGCCCTCGTACTTGACGATGACCTGCGCGGCGTCCGGCGAACCCATACGGCTCAGTCGGATCATCGGGGTGTAGCCGATGGCGTCGAGAATGCTTTCGCACACCATCGACGTTACGCGCGGCGTATAAACCGGACGGGATTTTACCTCGTCCGGGAACAGACGGATTTCCAAAATCTCACATAGTTTGAATAAAATATCCAGGGACGGGTTGGCAATGCCGTTCTCGATTTTGTTGATATGGGACTGTGTCATCCCCGACATCTCCGCCAGTTGGTACTGACTGATCCCCTTTTCAATACGCTTCTCGCGCAGCAGCCTGCGATAATCCGGCACGATAACACTCCTTCATCCTCCGCGCCATTCACAAACCGCGCGGCAATTGTCTTGTTATTCATTATACGCGCGAACTCTTCCGCTGTAAACAATGAATCAAACGAATATAAGAGGTGATTGCGACAAAATCTTGGGAAGGATACCCATTGCATTCGGACAACGATTCAGCAGGTGACGGTCACACGGTGGGATCGTCACCTGCTGAAAATGTATTTACAGTGTATCCTCGTTCTCGTCGCCGGCCATGCGGTAGAATGCTGAGATGGCGCGCGAAGTCATATAGACGTCAAGCTTGGAGACGACCTCAAACGGCGAGTGCATCGAGAGCACCGGAACGCCGATGTCAACCGTCTCGATGTTGCGGTTGGCCATGAAGCCCGCGACGGTACCGCCGCCGCCCTGGTCGACCTTTCCCAGCTCACAGCCGTGCCAGATGACGCCGGCGTCGTCGAAGGCTCTGCGCAGCCGTCCGAGGTACTCGGCGTTCGCGTCATTGGAGCCGGATTTCCCGCGCGAGCCGACGTACTTCACAAGGCTCATGCCGTAGTTGACGAACGCGGAATTGGCTTTCTCATACGCGTCGGCATAGAGCGGGTCGTACGCTGCGCTCACATCAGCGGACAGGCACTCGGAGTTGCCCAGGCACACCGTCAAAGGAACGCTCTGTGCGCGGCAGAGGCTGTCGACGAACGCGTCGAAGAAACCCGACTGCATTCCGGTCGAGCCGACGCTGCCGATCTCCTCCTTGTCGGCCATGACGCACAGCGCGGTTTTCTCGGGATTTTGCAGCGAGAGGATGGCATCGAGCCCCGCGAATGCGCAGGAGCGGTCGTCCTGACCGTAGCCGCCGACGAGCGCGCGGTCAAGGCCTACGTCACACGCAGGGAACGCCGGAATCACCGACAGCTCGGCGGAGAGGAAGTCCTCCTCGACGATGCCGTACATGTCGTTCAGGAGCGTCAGCACAGCGAGGCGTACGCGATCCTTCTCCTTCGGGTCGCCTGCAGGAACGGATCCGCACAGCACGCGCAGATTCTCTCCGGTAACTGCTTCCGCGGCAGTCTTCGCCATCTGATCCTTCCCAAGATGCGGCAGCAGGTCGGTGATCGTCAGCACCGGGTCACCGGGATGCGTGCCGATCTCGATGTCCACGACGCTGCCGTCACGGAGTGCGACGACGCCGGATAAAGCCAGCGGGATCGCCGTCCACTGGTACTTCTTGACGCCTCCGTAGTAGTGCGTACGCAGCATACACAGCTCGCCGGTCTCCTCATTGAGCGGCATGGGCTTGAGATCCAGGCGCGGGCAGTCGATGTGCGCCACTGCGATGCGGATGCCTTCGGACAGGGATTTCTTGCCGATCACCGCGAGGATGACGGACTTCGAGCGGTTGACGATATAGACGCGGTCACCGGCGGTGAGCGGCGCACCCTCGCGGTAAGGAACGAAGCCCGCATTTTCGGCCAGCTGCACGGTGTACTGCACGGCGCAGCGTTCGGTACGGCCGTGGTTCAGGAATGCCTTGTAGTCCTCGCCTATGCGCTCGATCCCGCGCCGCTGCTGGTCATCCACACGGTCATAGCCGTTCTTCGGGGTGTAGAACAGTTTCGCACGTTGCTCTTTCATCGGATTCTCCTCCATTATTCGGGTAATGATTTAAAAGCGCGGAAACATCAGCCCCGCGCCTCAGGTGATCGCGTGATAGAGGTCTTCGGCGGTTTTTCGGAATGCGTCGAGGTCACCGTTGTTCTCAAGGATGTAGGTACAGTGCGCACGGAAAAACGCGTCGTCATGCTGCGAGGCAAAGCGCGCATCGATAGCGGCGGGTGGGAGCCCGTCGCGTATATACAGCCGCTCACGCCGCAGTTCCATAGGTGCGAGCACCGCGATGGTCACATCGCATAACGCGTCCGCGCCGGCCTCAAAAAGCGTCGGGGCATCGAGCACGGTGTTCTCATCCCGATGCGCCGCGAGCAGCTCGGTCAGCGCGCGGTTGATCGCACGGTGTGCGATGGTGTTGAGCGTCCGCAGCTTCTCTGCGTCGGCGAACACCACGCCCGCGAGCCTTCTCCGATCTACTCCGCCGGAATCGTCCGCACAGTCAGGGAACGCCGCGCGCAGTTCCTTTCGCAGCGGCTCGTCGGTAAGCAGCATCTCGTGGTACAGCGCGTCGCAGTCGATGACATACGCGCCGCAGTGTGCGAAGACGTCCGCCGCAACACCTTTTCCCGCGCCGGAGGGTCCTGTCAGACCGATGACCATATGGAATACCTCCGTTCGTGATGTCAGGGGACGTTTACGACATGGAACCCCGCCGCGCGCTTAATCCGGTTTGCGACGGCAAGCCCCACGCCCGTCTCATCCGGGCACTGGGCGAATATCTCCGTGGGCGCGAGGTCGTCGAGCTTCCGCAGCGCGTCAAAGAGCCGATGTGCCTGTGCAAGAGAATCCGCACGCCTGCCGTAGTGGACGACGCTGCACGGCGCGTCGTACTCATCGAAGAGAAGCGCGGCGCAGTCGGTACGCATACCGATCTTTTCCCGGATGGCGGCAGCGGTACGGTCGGGGTCACCGGTGAACGCGGTCATCGGTGCCAGCGGCGCGTAGTGGCGGTACTTCATCCCGGGAGACCGGGGCGCGCTTTCCACGGGACATGTGACACCGGGATCGATGATGACTTCCGCGTCGTCGAGCACAACCGCGAGCATCTCCGGTGAGATCCCGCCGGGGCGCAGAACGGTCACGCGGTGTTCTTCGACCGCGACGACGGTGCTCTCAAGGCCTACGCTCGACATGCCGCCCTCGACGATTGCGTCGACGCGTCCGCCGAGGTCGTGCAGCACATGCTCATAGGTAGTGGGCGACGGATGTCCGGAGAGGTTCGCCGACGGTGCCGCGATCGGGACGCCCGCCGCGCGGATGACCGCCTGCGCCACCGGATGGGAAGGGAAGCGGACGGCGACGGTGTCCAGCCCTGCGGTCAGAGCATCCGGGACGGCGGCAGTGCGCGGGAGGATCATCGTCAGCGGCCCGGGCCAGAATGCCGCCGCGAGGGTGCGAGCGGTATCCGGAATCTCGCGCCAGAGCGTCGGCAGCGTATCAAGGTCGCAGATGTGGGCAATCAGCGGATTGTCGCAGGGGCGTCCTTTGGCTTCGAAGATGCGCCTCACAGCGTCGGCGTCAAAAGCATTTGCGCCGAGGCCGTAGACGGTTTCGGTGGGAAATGCGACAAGACCGCCGTGCCGGAGGATGTCTCCGGCACGCGCGGCGTCATGTTCGGTCAGGTGTAAGGTCTGCATGTGTCAGTCTTTCTTATCCCCGGACGGCGTGTTGTCCTTCGGAGGCTTCGTGTCACCCTTCGGAGGTTTCACTTCGGGATGTTCCTTGAGGTATTCCTCATAGGACGGATCGCTCGGCGGAATCCATGGCGGCGGGCCTGCGGGAGTATCGGCGGATTTCCGCTCGGCTTCCGCTTTCTGCAGCGCGTCGAGCACCTTCTGCCGCGACGCCTCTACCTCACGGTTGTGGGCGTCGAGGTCGGACTCGATGTTCGCGATGTCGTCACCGGCCATGATGCGCCGGAAGGTATCGCCGTCCATCGTCTCATGCTTCAGCAGGAACTCCGCAACACGCGTGAGCTGATCCATATGCGCCTTCAGGATTTCCTCGCAGCGGTCGTACGCCTCGCCGATGATGCGGCGCACCTCGGAGTCGATCTCCGCGGCGACCTCCTCGGAGTAGTTGCGCTGGGAGGTGAAGTCGCGGCCGAGGAACACCTCGTCGTGACCCGAGCCGTACTGTATCGGTCCGAGAACGTCACTCATGCCGTACTTGGTCACCATCTTACGCGCGATGTCGGTGCTTCTTTCGATATCGCCCGAAGCACCGGTGGAGATGTCATTGAGCATGAGCTTCTCCGCGACGCGTCCGCCGAGGAAGGCCACGATGTCCTCAAACATCTCACTGCGTGAGGTGTAGCTCTTGTCGGTTTGCGGAAGGTTGAGGTTGTAGCCGCCGGCGCGGCCGCGCGGAATGATGGAGATCTGATGGACGGGGTCCTGCGTGGGGAGGAAGCTGTTGACGACGGCGTGGCCGGCTTCATGGAACGCGGTGAGGCGGCGATCCTTCTCGGATATGACGCGCGACTTTTTCTCGGGTCCCATGATGACCTTAACGAACGCTTCCTGCAGCTCGGCTTCCGAGATGCCCGGCAGATGACGGCGTACGGCGAGCAGCGCCGATTCGTTCAGAAGGTTCTCGAGGTCGGCGCCGGTGAAACCGGCGGTGGTCTTGGCAATGGCGGTGAAGCTGACGCCCTCCATGAACTTCTTGTTGCGCGCATGCAGTTTGAGGATCGCCTCACGTCCCTTGACATCCGGCAGACCGACAAAGACCTGACGGTCGAAACGTCCGGGACGCAGCAGCGCCGGGTCGAGGATATCGGGACGGTTGGTCGCGGCGATGATGATGACGCCCTCGTTCTGACCGAAGCCGTCCATCTCGACGAGCATCTGGTTGAGGGTCTGCTCACGCTCATCGTGTCCGCCGCCGAGACCCGCACCGCGCCGCCGTCCGACAGCGTCGATCTCGTCGATGAAGATGATCGCGGGCTGAGCCTTCTTCGCCTGGTCAAACAGGTCGCGCACACGGCTTGCGCCGACGCCGACGTACAGCTCCACGAAGTCCGAGCCGGAGATCGAGAAAAACGGCACGCCCGCTTCTCCCGCAACCGCACGGGCCAGGAGGGTCTTACCGGTTCCGGGAGGACCGACGAGCAGCACGCCCTTGGGGATGCGCGCACCCATGTCGGAGAACCGTTTGGGGGCTTTGAGAAAGTCGACCAGCTCCGAAAGCTCGGCTTTTTCCTCATCCGCGCCCTCGACATCGGCAAAAGTTTTTTTGTTCTTATCGTCGGCGAGATGGGTACGGGCTTTCCCGAAGGCCATTGCACCTCTTGCGCCGCCTCCGCCCTCCGCGCGGTTCATCATATAGAACCAGAACACGCCCATCAGAACGATGATGATCAGGTACGGCAGGAAGCTGACCCACCACGGCAGCGGCTGCGCTGCGCGGACGTCGTACCACTCGATCGTGCCGTCCTTGCGCTGCTGTGTGATCAGGTCGCCGACGTCCTCGAAGAACAGCGCCCAGCTCGGCACGGTGTAGGACAGCGTCGAGCCGTCCTTCAGCTCAAGCGTCATGGCTGTGTCGTCGATGATGAACCTGGAGACCTTCTCACCCTCGAAGAGCGCGATGATCTCGGAATAAGCAAGCTCCTTGGGCTTGTTGGAGTTGTAGAGCACCGCGATGGTGCCGATAAGCAGCAGGATGACAACGATGTAAAACCCGATGCCGCGAAAACTGGACTTCTTCAAATAAACACCTCGTTTTTGCAGGGAGCGCCGGTGGGGGCGTCCATTGGCTTATTGGTAGCACTCCGGTTTGAGCACGCCGATGAAGGGCAGGTTGCGGTACATCCCGGCGAAATCCAACCCGTATCCGACGACGAACTTGTCCTCGATCTCAAACCCGCAGTAATCGATATTCACAGGCACTCTGCGCCGCAACGGTTTATCCAGCAGCGACACGAGCTTGATTGACGCCGGCTCGCGGCTTTTGAGCAGCCGAAGTATGTAATCCATCGTAAAGCCCGAGTCGACGATATCTTCGACGAGCAGCACATGCTGACCCTCGATGTTGGTCAGGTCGCGGGTGATGCGGATCTGACCGGAGGACTCGGTGCTGTGGCCATAGGATGACGCAGCCATGAAGTCGATCTCGCAGTGCAGGTCGATGGCGCGCACAAGGTCGGCGAGGAAGATGAACGAGCCTTTGAGCATCCCGACGACGAGAATACGTCCGTCAATACCCTGGTAGCCGCGGCGGATCTGTTCACCCAGTTCCGTTACGCGCGCGCGGAGTTCCGACTCCGAAAACAGGATTTCCTGAAGGGCATCGGCGGCCGAATATATTTGCATTGCGCTGATCTCTCCTTAAAGCTTATGTGGATTCCCATACGGGGGCTGCGGGGATCGGGATTCAAAGCTTACCTCGAGTGCATCGTCACCGGGCTGCGCGGCGAAACCGTCCGCTACGCCGAAACCATATACCGCGGCAATCCTTCCGCTCCCATCCGTGAGGACGGGGATCAGACCTCTGCGGGCTGCGGGAATCTTGGCGTCGATGAACATGCGCCGAAGCGTTTTTGTACAGGATGAGCCGGACGCTTTGAAGCGGTCTCCCGACACTCTGGCTCTGCAAACAAGTATACCATGAATTGCGCAGGAATCAACATAGATTTTATGAAAACTCTGCGTATTTTGCGCCGACATTTTCGTTTTATTTACCCGTATCCATAAATCAGCCTCGGGAAGCGCGGTCACACCGGGGATAAGAACCGCTCTTTCGGGAAGTTCCGGCGCAGCCTCACGCGACAGAGCGAAGGTGAGCGCGTCATACGTCCGCGTGACGCGCATGCCGGGCAGGTCGACACAGCCGGAGCCGTCGGACGACGCGCACAGCAGCAGCACGGCGTCGATATGCGCGGCGGTGAGGTCTTCGCGTCCGTAGAGCATCCGCACGGCGCGGACGGCGACGGCACGGGGAGCCTCGCGCAGAGCCTTTGCAGACGCGGGAACAACGGCAAGTGCGCGTGCGTACTCCCGAAGCGCGGCATCGTCCTCCCGCAGTGTGCGGAAGGTACGGGCGGTGTGCTCAAGCGCACGCGGGTTTTCGCCGAGCAGCGCGGGGATGACGGTCATACGGATGCGGTTGCGCGTGACATCGGGTGCAAGGTTGGTGGCGTCGGTGACCCATACCTGCCCGCGCGCGGTGAGATAATGCTCGATCGTATCACGCGGCACTTCCAGAAGCGGACGGATGAGGGTGACGTCATCCTGAATGCGCACGGGCGCGATGCCGAGGCCTGCCGCGCCGGTGCCGCGTGTGAGGTTCCACAGTGCGGTCTCGAGTGCGTCATTGGCGTTATGCGCGGCGGCGAGGTACGCCGCACCGGTTTCACGGCATACCCGGTACAGTGCGCAGTAGCGCAGCCGCCGCGCCTTTTCCTCAATGCTTCCCGGTGACGGGTCGCCGGGAACGTCGACATAGCGCAGCACGAACGGTACGCCGAGGGTACGGCACAGCTCTTTGCAGAAGGCGGCGTCACGGTCGGCATCGTCGCCGCGGATACCGTGGTGGACATGAACGGCGGTGACGGGGACATCGAGTGCGCGGAGGACATACAACAGCGCGGTGGAGTCCGCGCCGCCGGAGAGTCCGAGAACGGCGGCGCGGATGGGCAGACGCTCGCGGGTGAAGAAATCGCGGGCAGCCTGTTCTACAAGGTCAAGTCCTCTCATACGCGTCACTTCCAGGGCGGCTGCTCGTATTTGGTATCGACGCTGCTGAAGCGGGTAAACTGGCTCTGCCACTTGAGGTCGACGGTACCGGTGGGACCGTGGCGGTTTTTGGCGATGATGATCTGTGCGGTATCCTTCTGGGCTTCTTTATTATAATAGTCCTCGCGGTAGAGGAACATGACGATATCGGCGTCCTGTTCGATGGAGCCGGACTCGCGCAGGTCGGAGAGCATGGGTTTTTTATCGCTGCGCTGCTCGGTGGCACGGGAGAGCTGCGAGCAGCACAGCACGGGGACGTTCAGCTCCTTGGCCATAATTTTAAGGCTGCGCGAGATATCGGCGACTTCGGTGACGCGGTTTTCGTACTTTCTGCTGCCGGTCATGAGCTGGAGGTAATCGATGACGACGAGGCCGAGACGGTCTCCGAGACGGCGGCACTTGGACTTCATAGCGGCGACGGAGATGCTGGGGTTGTCGTCGATATAGATTTCCTGGCGGGAGAGGAGACTGGTGGCGAGAGCGATCTTGGACCACTCGTCGCCGGCGATATCGCCTGAACGCAGTTTCTGCAGCGAGACGGAGGCGGTACTGGAGAGCATACGGGTTGCGATTTGCTCGCGGGACATTTCGAGCTGGAAGAGGGCGACGGCTTTTCCGGAGATTTTGGCGGCGTTGAAGGCGATGTTGAGGACAATGGATGTTTTGCCCATTGCGGGGCGGGAGGCCATGAGGATAAAGTCGGAATTATTGAGGCCGAAGATGAAATTGTCGAGTGCGTCGATACCGGTGGGGATACCGGGGAGCTGTCCCTTATTGCGATACATCTCCTCGAGGCTGGACATGACGGACAGCAGGACGTTTTTGATATGCAGCAGATCGCGCGACTCACGGCCGCGGCGCAGCTCATAAACCATACGCTCGGCATTCTCGAGCATATCGTCTGCGCTGCCCTCGCCGGCGGCGACCATATCGGTGATTTGGCCGGCAACGGCTGCGAGCGCGCGCATAAGGGCTTTATCCCGGACAATGCGGGCATAGTCGAGCACATGGGCGGCGGTCGGGGTGATCTCGACGAGCTGCCGCAGATACGCGGTGCCGCCGACGGCATCGAACTCGCCGGTACCCTTGAGGTACTCCTGGACGGTGAGCGAGTCGATGGTGGTGCCGCCCATGAACATATTGACGAAGGCTTCGTAGATGATTTTATTCTGGGGGAAGTAGAAGTCGTCGGCCTTGAGTACGGGGAGGACCTCAGGCACACAGTCCGGCGCAATGAGCATGGAGCCGATGACGGACTGTTCAGCCTCAGCCGCGTACTGCACGACGGCGCGCGGCGCGAGATTATCCATAGTTTACTCCGTCACGTTGACATAGAGGGTCCCGACGATTTCGGGGAACAGCTTGATTTTGAGCTCATAGCTGCCGTATGTTTTAATCGGCTCGTCGAGGACGATTTTACGGTGGTCGAGGGTGGTTTCATATTGTGCCTGGAACGCGTCGCCGATATCTTTGGCGGTGACGGCACCGAAGAACTTGCCGGAGTCGCCGGCCTTTTTGCTGACACGTACGGGCATCCCGGCGAGCTTCCCGGCAAGGACGCGAGCCTGCTCACGTTCCATCTCTTTTTTCCGCTGCAGCGCGAGGTCACGGTTTTTGATCGCGTTGAGCGCGTCGGCGTCGGCTTTGATGGCGAGCTTTCTGGGCAGGAGGTAGTTGCGTGCGTAACCGTCTGAGACGGTGATAATCTGGCCTTTTTTGCCCTGTCCGGCAATGTCGGCTTGGAGGATGACTTTCATGGCGGTCGTCCTTTCTATGTTGTAGAAAACAAGGCGGCTGAGTTGGCTATGGGAGACAGGTTTCCTTTGGGGAGATCGCCTGTTTCCGCGGGAATCTCCTGTAAAGGGGTTTGGAAGCGCACCTAGACCAGCGTGAAGTAGTTCTCGATCGCCTCGCGCAGACTGTCCGCGACGTCCGACACACTTTTATCTCCCAGCTGCGCGCCGGCTCCCATAAGGCTTCCGCCCCCGCCCAAGCGCTCCATAATCAGCTGCACGTTGATTTTCCCCAGACTTCGCGCCGAGATCTGCGTTTCGCCCGCGTGGCGGAAGATGACGAACGATGCCTCGATATCCTGGATATTGAGAAGCTCGTCCGCCGCCTGCCCGCCGAGCTCCCGGCTGATATCGGTCGTGGAGAATGCGATTGCGAGCATCTCACGGTACTTGACCGCCGTGCGGATGATTTCGCAGAGCTGCCGGTGCTGGTCCATATCGTTTGCGAAGAGCTGCTTGACGGCGATGGTATCGGCACCTGCCCGGCGCAGGAACGCGGCGGCCTCAAACGTGCGCACGCCGGTCTTCATCGTGAAGTTCTTGGTATCGAGCGAGATGCCGGAGAGCATGGCTTCGGCCTCGGCGCGCAGGATGTCCGACGGCTGCAGAATGTATTGCAGAAGTTCCGCGACCAGCTCGCAGGTGGAGGACGCGTACGGCTCTTGGAGACTGACGGCGGGGTTCTCGATGTAGTCGGCGACACGGCGGTGATGGTCGATGACGACGACGTGAACGGCTTTGGTGAGAAGGTCGGGCGCGTCGACGAAGCTGGCGCGGTTGACGTCGACGACGATGACGAGAGTCTCGGCGGTAACGAGGGAGACGGCTTCGTCGGGTGTGACAAACGCGTCGCGGTATTCGGGAACCTGAACGATGCGGTTATAGAGGGGCTTCGCGGTGGTCGTCTGGAGGTTGATGACGATCCGCGCGGGCTTCTCGAGCTTCCGGCAGGCACACGCGAGACCGATGGCCGCGCCGATGGCGTCCATGTCGGAGTAGGCATGGCCGACGATGATGACGTTTTCGGAGGTGCGGATGATATCGCGGATGGCGCTGGCCATGACGCGCGTGCGAACCTTGGTACGCTGTTCGATTTCACGGGAACGGCCGCCGAAGAAACTGTAGTTATAGGGGTCTTTGATGACAGCCTGGTCTCCGCCGCGTGAGAGGGCCATATCGAGAGCAAGCCGCGCGAATCTGAGGCTTTCGGATAAGGTAGAGCCCTCTTTCCCGATACCGATCGAGAGGGTAGCGGGAAACGCGACGGGGCTTTTGATTTCACGCACAAGCGTGAACACCTCGAACTTCGAGAGCTTTTCCAGCTCTTTCTGTTCAAACAAGAGCAGGAATTTCTCGCGGTCGGACTTGACAAAGACGCCGTGAGCCTGTTCAGCCCACTGGGAGACCTTCGTGTCGACCTCCGCGAGGAAGAAGGCACGGTCATTCCCGGAGGCGGTCTTGTTCAGTTCATCGTAGTTGTCGATCTGGATGATGGCAACGACGGGGCGCGAGGCGGTGAGGGCGGCGGCGAGAGCATCCTCGCGGGTGATGTCGAGGAAAAAGAGGGAGCAGATAGGTTCATGCGCGGATGGATCCTCGGCCTTGACGACGCAGCCGGCGACTTTATAGACATGCTCCCCGATGTGCACGGGGTCGGGGTAGAAGGTTTTACCGTCGGTGAGCCACTCAGTATGGAAGCCCGGAAAGAGATCGGAGAGTTTAGCGTTGAACCAGAACTCGCGCTTTTCATCGAGCGCGGAGAACTGGTGATTGCACCAAATCAGCTCACCGGTATCCATCCTGGCGACGGCCATGGGGAGGGGGATGGAAAAGACGGCGTTCTGGGAGGCGGTATCGAACTGGAGAGAGAGGGTATCCATATAGCGCATCAACTCGCGTACGCGGCGTTTGGAGTCGCGGCGCCAGATGACGAACAGTACGCCTGTCCCGATGACCATCGCGCTGCCGAGCCACGGGCCGATCCCGTAACCCACGAAGAAGGCCGGGATGCAGAAAAGCAGCAGCAGCAGGAACAGCGGCATCGTGCCGGGTTGAAGGAGTCGGATGAATCGCTTATCCACAGCTTTTTAAGACCTCCTCATGGCGGAATGTGTAACGAAGCCGGTATGTCGCCACGTGAGGGGTATACGTGACGCAAATGCTGTTGATGGTTCTTATAATTATACCAAACAATTGCGCGGGTTGCAACAACTTTTTCGAAATTTCTGAAATTCTTATGCCGCCAACCTGTCCGACAGCTGATAAAAAGTCTTTATTTTATTATACCGCTCGCCTCTAATCTTGATTCCTTCAAACGGATGTGATATAATAATCAGCATTCTAACGATTCTGATTCAAAACACGGATGGAGGTGCGGAAATGACCGACAAAGGAATGCCTCACAGGCGGGAGATACGCGGTGTTTTTTCCGCACTTTTCGCGAGTCTGCTGCTGATATCGGTTCCGCTGATGACCGTGCTGATCGGCCGCTTCGACTTGGGGACAGCTGCGGTGCTCATATTGTCGCTGTGCTTTTTTACGGCAGCGTTTCTGGAGCATACGGGAAAGCGCTGGGCGAAAGGAATCGTCCGGGCATATTGGATCCTGTTCGCGGTATGGCTTATGAGCTTTTCTGCGCTGAGTATCAGTTTTCACGTCATGGCGGCGCGGACGGCTGCGGACGGGACGGAAAACCATCCCGTATTGGTGGTCTTCGGCGCGGGCGTGAACGGCGAGACTCCGTCGCAGCTTCTGTCGCTGCGCGTCCGAACGGCGTACGGCTATCTCGCGGAGCATCCGGGCGCGTTGTGCGTGGTGACGGGCGGCATGGGGCCGGGTGAACGCATCACCGAGGCCGAGGCAATGCGAAGGACGCTTGTATCCTATGGCATCGACAACGCACGCATCCTCATTGAGCCGCACGCCACGGATACCTTCGAGAACGCTGCTTACGCGATGGCGCTCATCGATGAAAACGTCCCCGACGCACAGGTGATCGCGGTGTCCAATGCGTTCCACCTGCCGCGCTGCATCCGGGAGCTTGAGAAGTCCGGTGCGGAAAACGTCCGCACACTGGCGGCACCGCTGCCCAATGCGGGTCTCGCGGTGAGCCTTTATATCCGGGAATACCTGGCAATCTGTTATCACGCGCTGTTCGGCTAGCGAGGCTCATACGGAATAACACATAAGGAGCCATCAGAGCAATGAAAACCTCATCGGTCAAACAGATGGCGCAGGCGGCTCTGTTCGCGGCGCTGATCTTTCTGGGCACTTATATCCCGAAGATTCCCATCATGTCCGGCGCCGGGTACATCCACTTCGGCGACGGCTTCATCTACACGGCGGCGGCGATTCTGCCCCCGCTGTATGCAGCTTGCGCGGGCGCAGTCGGCGGAATACTCGCAGATGTCCTTTCGGGCTTCGCGCTCTATGCTCCGGCAACGGCGCTCATCAAAGCGCTGATGGCCGTCTGCGTCTCATGGATGTGCCGCGGAAACGGCTTCATCAGACGTATGCGCGGAGGACATGACAGTGTCCGCGCGCGGGACATCCTGATACTCGGAGCCGCGTTTGTCGCAGCCGGCGCGGTCAACATCGCCGGCTACTTTATCGCCGACATGGTGCTCTACGGCGTCGCGGCCGGGATTGCAGGTCTTTTGATGAACGCCATCCAGAGTGCCGCCGGGATTGCGGTGTTTTTTGTCGCATTCCCCATTCTGAGCAAGGCGTTCCGGTAATACGCCAATGAGTTAATAAATAAGGAGAACCCGATATATGGAAGAAAAACTGAACGCGCTGGAGAGCCGTTGGGACGAACTGGCGCAGGCGCTGACGGAGCCGGAGGTCTACTCCGACCCCGAGCGTATGGCGAAACTTGCCAAGGAGCAGAAGGACCTTACGGCGGTAGTCGATGCGTACCGCAACTGGAAGCGTGTAAAGCAGGACGCCGACGGCGCACTCGAGCTGCTGAACGGCCCGCTCGACGCGGAGATGCGCGAGCTTGCCCAGGAGGAGCTGGACGAGGCTAAGAAAAATATAGAGGTGCTGTGGGAGAAACTGACGGTGCTGTTGCTGCCGCGTGATCCCAACGATGACCGCAACGTCATTGTGGAGATCCGCGGCGGTGTCGGCGGGGAGGAGGCCGCGCTGTTCGCAGCCGTCCTCTACCGCATGTACTCAATGTACGCCGAGAGCAAGCGGTATAAGATCGAGGTGATAAACGAAAGCGCCACCGAGATGAACGGAATCAAGGAGATCTGCTTCATGGTGATCGGCGACGGCGCGTACTCCCGTTTCAAGTTCGAGTCGGGTGTCCACCGGGTACAGCGCGTACCGGAGACGGAGGCGGGCGGACGCATCCACACGTCGGCGGCATCGGTGGCGGTGCTGCCGGAGGCCGATGAGGTGGAGCTTGAAATCGCACCGAACGAGCTGCAGATCGATACCTACCGCAGCTCCGGCGCGGGCGGTCAGCACGTCAACAAGACCGAAAGCGCCATCCGCATCACGCACCTGCCGACGGGTCTGGTCGTTGAGTGCCAGGAGGAACGCAGTCAGTATAAAAACCGCGACCGTGCGATGAAGATTCTGCGTTCGAAGCTCCTCGAGCAGGAACGCGAGAAGCAGACCGCCGAGATTGCGCAGAAGCGGCGCGTGATGGTCGGCTCAGGCGACCGTTCCGAGCGCATCCGCACCTATAACTACGCACAGAGCCGTGTGACCGACCACCGCATCAACCTGACGCTCTATAAGCTTGACCAGATTCTCGCCGGCGACCTCGATGAGCTGATCGACGCGCTCGTCATGGCAGACCAGGCGGAACGTCTGCGTACCGAAAACGCGTGATCAGAGAGGTGACCGTATGACGACGCTGCTGCACATCAGCGACACGCCGCGCGCGAAGGTACCGTATTTCGACGCGCTCATCCGGCGGGTTCGTCCGGATATCCTTATCCATACCGGCGATATGGTGGACGACGTGAAGGTCGGACGGCTGCCGGTGCGGAAGGAATACCTCGCGGGGCTTTCTGTCATCCTCGCGGTGATGGAGCGCTCCGGCGCGCGGGAGACCTACATCTGCCCGGGGAACAATGACCTTCCCGATGAGATCGCACGACGCGCACCGTGGGCAAAAGTCGTGACGCCGGATACACTCCTCACGCTCGAGGGTGTGACTGTCTGCCTGACGCATGTTCCCGGCAGCTATACCCGCCCTGCGCGCATCACGCTCTACGGCCACGGCTATACCGCCGAGACACGCCGCCGCCGTGACAATACCCCGCAGCGGCTCTATCTCAACGCAAACCTCACCGCACATGTCATCACACTGCCCCAGTGCACGGTTAAGTATATAGACCAGCCGGAACTGTATCGCATACGGGAGGAAGTATGGAAAACTTAGCCTATCATGCGATTCCCATGCACATCCACAGCATCCACGAGAGAGAAGCGAGCATGGAGGGGCAGATGTACAACGCCCATCGGCTGGGAATCCACTATATGTGGTTCACCGACCACGACACGCGCATGGGACCGAAAAAGTACGAGGCGTGCGGATATGACTTCGAGAAAGGCAAACTGCTCGATGAGCGTCCGGGTGAGGATGTTGCGTCCAGGCTTGCATACGCGGTCGGCGTGGCGCAGCAGGCGGGCTTTGAGCTCAATGAGACGCAGATTGCGCAGATTTCCCGCCGCTACGTCAAGCCCTGGACGGACGGTTTCCGCATCACGGCGGATGACGGCTGCGCGGGCGAGTTGTCCGAAGACGCGCCGCATACGGGGAACTGCTGCATGCGGCTGAGCGCGTCGGGTACGGACGGCGCGTGGCGGAAGGTTACGGCGGACTGGGCGGCGAGCGGCAAGCGCGACCAGACGGCACTGACGTCTGTCGTGACGCTGCGGCTGTGGGTGCGCATCCCGAAACCGCTTGGCAATCACGCGCGTCTGACGCTTCGGATATGGTTGTCGCAGCGTCCGCCGGACTGGCACGAGGCTGCGGTGAGCTATGTGATGGGTCGTGCGGAGCCCGGCGAGGTTGCGTTGCCCTGCTCCGGAGACGGCTGGCGGGAACTGTGCATCAACCCGGCGGTACACGCGGAGGGCGGCATGGACAACGTCTTCGGCGGGTTTTCGATAACCCTTGAGAGCTGCGGCGAGCCGGTCGAGGTGTATATCGACGACGTATCGAAAGAGGCGCGGTACGCGTGGAATGATGCGCGGCGGGAGCAGGCAAAGCTCGCGCGGGAGCTCGGCGCGCGGTTTGATATCACGCCGTTTGTCGCGGCAGAGATTTCGGGAATCGGCGGGGACATGAACTGCTTCTCGACGACGGTGCCGATCATCAACTACGCGGAGCGCGGTTACAAGGTTACGCGCGCGGAGGCGGTCGCGCATGTGCGTGCGCACGGCGGACTGATTTCGCTGAACCATCCGATGGCGTCCTACGGTGCGTTCAAAATGACCGACGAGCAGCGTGAGCAGGTGATCCGCTTTGAGTCCGAACGTCTGGCGCACGAACGCGTTTACGGCGCGGATCTGATAGAGGTCGGCTTTGTCGAAGGACGCGCGGGCTTCTCGATGGCCGACCACCTGCGCATCTGGGACGCGATCGGCATGGCGGGCGTGTTCGTCACCGGCTACGGCGACTCCGATGCGCATACATGTAGGGCGGACTGGTTCGACGGCAACAATTACTGCGGCTTTATCTGGGGCGACGGCACCGAGGCGGGCTTTACGGCGTCGATGAAGGCGGGACGGATGTTCTTTGGTGACCCGGCGGCGTTCCAAGGGACAGCGGAATATGACGCGGACTGCGCGGGCACCGCAGTGCGCATGGGACAGGCGGTTCGTATCGACGCGCTCACGGTGACGTTCCGGGTGAGCGGCGGCACGGAGGGTACGGTGCGGTTCATCGTCGACGGCGTATGCGCGGCGGAGCGTCCGGTGGGCGCGGATTTCGCGGAGACGCTGGAGGTCACCCGCGCGGGCATGTGCACCGTCGTCCGCGCGGAGCTGATTCGTACCGACGGTCGCCCCGTGCTGCTCACCAACCCCATCTATCTGTGCGACGGAACTGTCGAAATACCGGAGGAACGCAGGATATAAAGCTGTTCATTTTCCGCTACGGACATGTACTCATGCGCCGCAGATATCTTCGATACCGCGCATCTGCCCGAAAACACCGATAACCGCAAACTCTGCATACCCTTCGCGCAGAGAGATGTACAATGGGAATATGAAAGAACGGGAGGAATGCCGCTTGCGCCTATATTGGAAATACATCAGGATGATTCTGCCCTACTTCATCTTCTCGGTTATGTGCATGTGCGTTGAATCGGGGGTGGAGCTGATTCAGCCCACGCTGATGGCCGATATCCTGGACGTGGGCGTCGCGAACGGAGACATGGTCTATGTGCTGCGGACATCGGCGGTGATGCTGCTGGCGGTTCTGTTCTACGCCGGTGCAGCTTTCGGACGCAATGTCCTCTCCACGCGTGGCTCGCAGTGGTTTGCCTACTACATGCGCGCCGACCTCTACAAAAAGATTCAGTCCCTCACGCCCGATGAGCTCAACCGCTTCGGTGCGGGAACACTGATGACGCGCGTCACCAACGACATCACTCAGCTTCAGAATATGACAATGGGGCTGATGCGCGTGTGCATCAAAGCGCCCATCCTCTGCATCGGCGGCATCATCATGGCCTGGCGGCTCAACGCGACCCTTGCGCTCATCCCCATCATCGCCACCGCCGTCATCTTTGTCATGATCGCCGTCAATATTAAGTACGGCTTCCCGCTCTTTTCCCGCGTGCAGTCCGCACTCGACAGCGTCAACACCGTCATCCGCGAGTACCTCTCCGGTATCCGCGTCGTCAAGGCGTTCAACCGTTTCGGATTCGAGGTCAACCGCTTCAACGTCCCGAACGAGGATTTGAAGCGCAAGTCTGTCTTCGCTTCCCGCGTCATGGCAATCTTCAACCCCGCCGTCACGTTCGTCATCTACGTCGGCATTGTCATCCTCTACTGGGAGGGCGGCATCTATGTCAACGAGGGCATCATGCACACCGGCCAGATCATCGCGTTTGTGTCGTACATGACGCAGATACTGCACGCGCTGAACATGTTCTCCAACATCTTCCAGCGCATTGTCCGCTCGAAGGCGTCGGCACAGCGGCTCACCGAGATTGTGAACGCCGAGTCGCTCAGAGTGCCCGTCAACGCGCCGAAGCTCGACGAAACGCAGGGGATCGTGTTCGAAAACGTCGGTTTCTCGTATAAAAATGCCACCGGACGTCCGGCGCTCAGAAACGTCAGCTTCACCTGCGGCGTCGGCGAGCGCGTCGGCGTCATCGGCGCGACCGGTGCCGGCAAGACGACGCTCATTTCGCTGGTGCTGCAATTCTACGAGCCGACCGAGGGAACGGTGCGCATCTTCGGCGCGGACGTCACGCAGTCGGACCCCAAAGAGGTGCGCAGACACCTTGCGGTCGTGCCGCAGCGTGTGATGCTCTTTACCGGCACCATCCGCGAGAACCTGCGCTGGGGACGTGAGAACGCCACCGACGCGGAACTCGAGGAGGCCGCGCGCGTCGCCTGCGCGGACACCTTCATCCGCAGCTTCAAGGAGGGCTATGACACGATGCTCGGGCACTCGGGCGTCAACCTCTCCGGCGGACAACGGCAGCGTGTCGCCATCGCCCGCGCGCTGATCAAAAACCCGCGTATCCTCATCCTGGACGACTGCTTATCGGCGGTCGACGCGCTCACCGAGGCGAGCATCCGCAATTATCTCAGAGACGTGTCGGAGAATTGCGGGTGTCTGATCGTGTCGCAGAAAATCAGCTCGATCCGCGACTGCGACAAGATCCTGGTTCTCGACGACGGCGAGGGCGTCGGCTTCGGCACTCACGCAGAGCTTCTCAAAACCTGCGCGGTCTACCGCGACATCTATCTGTCGCAGTACGGCAGGGACGCGCTGCAGAACGCAGCGGGCGGAACGGAGGCGGTCGTCCATGGATAAGATGCAGTCCAACGCGAACGCGTCGATCGGACGCGGCGGCGGCCCGAGGCGCGGGATGCCCGTGCAGAAACCCCACGACTTCAAAGGGACAATGGGGATGCTGTGGAAGTACATGGCCGGCCTGCGCGGGAGGCTCTTGTGGGTCTCGGGCATCGTGCTCGTCATCTCCGGCGCGAGCATCATCATCCCGCTGCTGTCCGGTGCGGCGATTGACGCGATGGGCGTCAATCCCGGCGAGGTTAACTTCGGCGCCCTGCGCAATACGCTCATCATCCTCGCGGTCGTTTACTTCACCGACGTCAGTCTGATCTTCCTGCGCGAGTTCATCATGGCGGGACTGTCCCAGACGTTCGTCAACCGGCTGCGGCGCGAGATGTTCGCGAAGCTCCAGAAGCTGCCGCTGTGGTTCTTCGACAGCCACGAATCCGGCGACATCATGAGCCGTCTTACCAACGACATGGACACAATCTCCGGCTCGGTCGGGCAGGCTGCGCTGCAGCTGATCACCGGTATCCTCACGGTCTCCGGTACGCTCGCGGCGATGTTCATCAAAAGCCCCATCCTTGCGTGTGTGGTTCTCTTTACCGTGCCGCTGATCTACTTTCTCACCCGCGTCGTCACCAAGCGCACCGGACCGCTGTTCAAAAAGCAGCAGTTCGCACTCGGGATGCTCAACTCTCACATCGAGGAAACCATCACGGGCATCGAGACGGTGCGCGCGTACGGTCAGGAGGAACAGGTCGCGCGGCAGTTCGATGAGGAGAATGAACGTCTGCGCGACGTCGGAACACGGGCGCATGTGTGGTCGTCGTCGATCATGCCGCTGCTCAACGTCATCAACAACTTCGGCTTCGTGCTGGTCTCGGCGGTCGGCGGCTTCCTCGCGCTCAGAGGTTACGTGACGCTCGGCACCATCGCGGCGTTTGTGTCGCTGACCAAGCAGTTTGTGCGGCCGCTCAATGAGATTGCCAATACGTACAACACCTTCCTGTCCGCGATTGCCGGAGCGGAGCGCGTGTTTGACGTAATGAGCGAGGCGGAGGAAATCCCCGACCGTCCGGAGTCCATCCCGCTTACGAATCCGTCGGGCGAGGTGGTATTCACGGACGTGAGCTTCGGCTACCGTCCCGATACGCCGGTATTGAAGCATGTGAGCTTTACGGTCCCGGCGAAGTCACGCGCGGCGTTCGTCGGGCCGACCGGCGCCGGAAAGACGACGATCATCAATCTCCTGACACGCTTCTACGACGTTACCGGCGGCTCGATCACCGTCGACGGACGCGATCTGCGCGACTATACCCGCGACAGCATTCGTTCCACCTTCGGCGTAGTCCTGCAGGAGACCTACCTGTTCGGCGGGACGATCATGGACAACATCCGCTACGGACGTCTCGAGGCAACGGACGACGAAGTCAAAGAGGCCGCACGTGTCGCCGGTGCTGACCGCTTTATCACGCGTCTGCGCGACGGCTATAACACCGAGGTTGCGGACAACGGCGGCAACCTCTCTGCCGGTCAACGGCAGCTTCTCGCCCTGGCACGCGCGGTGCTCTCCGACCCGCCCATCCTGATCCTCGACGAGGCCACGTCGTCGGTCGATACACGTACAGAGCTGCGTATCCAGCGCATCATGGCACAGCTCATGCGCGACCGCACCACCTTCGTCATCGCCCACCGCCTTGGCACCATCCGTGACGCCGACTGCATCTTTGTCGTCGACAATGGCGAGATTGTTGAGCGCGGACGCCACGATGCGCTTATGGCGGCACAAGGGACCTACTACCGTATGTATACCTCGCAGTTCGGCGAGGATGGTCTGGAGACGGATTGATATGGAAAAGCTCATTCTTGGAATCTCCGGCGGGGTCGATTCATCCCTTGCGGCGGAACTTCTCCGCGCGGGCTACGATGTCACCGGCGTCTATCTTGACACCGGCTCCGGCTCTCCCGACGCCGCGATGGATACCGCCCGAACCCTCGGCATCCCGCTGCTCATCCGCAATGTCCGCGCGGCGTTCGAGCAGGAGGTTGTCGAACCGTTCTGCCGGGCGTACATGGAGGGGCTGACCCCGAACCCATGTGTCATGTGCAACCGTCGGGTGAAGCTGCGGATGCTGTTTGATACTGCAGACGAGATCGGCGCGCGCACAGTCGCGACCGGTCACTATGCGCGCATCGTCGAATTTGAAGACGCGCCGGCCCTCGCGATGGCGAAGACAAAAGACCAGTCGTATATGCTGTGGGCGATCGAGCCGGAGTGGATT
>JAAZKA010000006.1 GCA_012800055.1 Clostridiales bacterium | reverse complement strand
TTCGGCAAGGAGTCCGCCATCCACGCCGGACTGTCCGAAGCGCTGCGGACATACCCCGACGCCGACCGCTTCCTCGTCATGGACTCCGATCTGCAGCATCCCCCGCGTTTTGTGAAAACCATGCTCGAGCTCATGGACTCCGCCGGCGCCGATATCGTCGACGGCATCAAGGAGTTCCGCGGCAATGAGACGCTGAAAAGCAAAATCCTCGCCCGCGGCTTCTACGGCACCCTCGCCGCCGTATCCGGGATGGAGCTGAACAACTCCTCCGACTTCAAAATCCTCCGGCGTGCGCCCGTCGAGGAGATCGTTCGGATGCCCGAGGGCAACCGTTTCTTCCGTGCGATGGTCGACTTCGTGGGCTTCAAACGCGTCGATTTCCCGTTCTCCGTCGATGACCGAGACGACGGCACCTCCCGCTTTTCGGTCAAAAGTCTCCTGAAGCTTGCGTTCAACGCCATTCTGGGGAACTCATCGGGGCTTTTATACCTGCCGTTTTTGGGCGCGTTCCTGTGCGTCCTCGGCGCGCTCACGGACGCGGTCGTGATGATCGTCCGCGCGTGCACACAAACGGGCGTGACGAACGCGGCATGGGTTATCCTGTGCGTGCTGCTCACCGGCGCACTGGTGCTTGCCGGGCTGGGCGTGCTGGGTGCGTATATCGCGCGGCTCTATGACGAGGTGCGCGAGCGGCGGCGGTATATCGTGTCGGAGAGGATATAGACGATGAAGACCTTGTGGCAGCGTCTGCGGAAAAGCATCCGCGGCGCATGGGAATCCGAGCGCATCCGGGAGCTGTTCCGCTACTGCGTGATCGGCGTGCTGACCACGGCGGTCAGCTTCGGGACGCTGTGGGTCTTCGAGAACCTGTGCGGTTGGAACGCGAACCTCGCAAACGCCCTGAGCATCATCTGCGCGGTGCTGTTTGCGTACGTGACTAATAAGCTGTTCGTCTTCCGGACACACTGCACTTCCGCCGCCGATCTCGTGCGGGAGGCGGTCTCCTTCTTCGCGGCGCGCGGTTTCGCGATGCTCGTCGAGTGGGGCGGCTTCTATATCCTCCACGACTTCCTCCGGCTTCCGAGCATGTGGGCGAAGGCCGCCATCAGCGTCATCGTGCTCGTGCTCAACTACGTCCTGTCCAAGCTGGTGGTATTTCGGAAGAACCGCAATTAGGACGCCCGGGGAGGTATGCGGTACATCCGTGGTATGCCGTTGCGCGTGTAAGGAGGGATGATCATGCATCTGTACTCGCAGCGTCCGGACGAGCCGACGCCGGTCGACCGCGGCAGGCTGCTGGGCTGGGTGCTCCTCGGTGTGCTCGCCGTCGTGACGGCCGTGCTGTGGTTCGTACTGCCGGAGCGCGTGCCGATGCAGTTCAGCTTGTCCGGCCTGCCCGTCTCCATGATGCGCCGGGAATACTGCCTGGCCGTGTCCGGGGTGCTCATCGGTTTCTTCCTCGTTCAGGGGATCGTCACACCGGGAAAGCGGACGCATAACTATCTCGCCGCCGGATTCCTGTTTGTCGTCAACATCGCCGCCGTGCTCTGTGCGCTCTCGCGCAGCCTGTAAAAATATTCGCAAAACCCCTAAATAAATTCGCAAAACCCCTTGATTTTCCCTGCGGCATCGGTTATAATGGGGAACGCTCGAAGAGGGACATATGCGTCCTGAAAAACACGGCACGCGGGCGCGGTTCAGCGGCAGAGTGATCGCTTTTCATAAATACCGTTGCGCGCAGCAGCCGGTTGATTCGGGAGATGAATCTCGTTGAATCGATCGGTGAGTTCACCTGAAATCATTCAAAAAGGAGTTTTTTATGAAAAAAAGAGGGCTCAAAGATGCATTGAAGCGTACAGTCGCACTTGCACTGGTGTTCATGACGGTGTTTGGCGGTTTATTCTCTCTGCCCGGGATGATAAGCACGGCAAGAGCCGCAGATGGAAAAGAAATCGTTTCGGATGTGGATTCAACGACTGAGACAAAGCCGAACATTGCGGAGGATTTCGTTTACTATTATCGGGATATCAAGAAAAGAGCATTGGGCACCATTTCCGGGGTGATCAATGCCGACGCTGACTTTGTCGATATTGTTCGGGATACAAAGTCCGCAGGCGCCCTTGTCTATAAGGGACCGTTGGCAAATGGGCAGCTGGATATGCTCAACAGCGAATTCACGTTTTCGACCACGATAACGATGCTCAACGGAGGAAGACCCAGAGAGCGCGGGATGGCTTTTGCGTTTCATAACGATCCGAGAGGCGAAAGCGCTATCGGCGGACCCGGGGCTGCCAACGGCATACATGGCGAAAGCTATTATGCACCTACAGATGGCAGCTGGTTTTATCACGACCATCTGAGAAACGCCATAGCCGTCGAAGTCGATCCTCAGAGGAACGCAGGGAAAACAGCGGGCGGTGACGGTGTTCTGGTGTTCCAAAGCCAGTACGATTTAACTTGTTATGACAACCAGGCAGAACTGGGTAACTTATGGCAGCATCGGCCCGGCGTATTCGATGAAACGGTCGACGGACATGTAGCGATCGTGACTCCCGCGCCGGAAGGAACGGATGTGGTGCACGAAGCGATTACTCGAGTTGTAGGCATGCTGAGCGGACGCTGTGCCAAGCCGCCTGCTTTCTACGAGGCAGCATATCCGCCGAGACCGGCTGCAATTACCATAAGATGGTGCATAACCGGTACTGCTCCCAACAGAAGATACACCCTTCAGTATGACTACTGGAGAGATGCAAGCCGCATCGGTCTGGCAGATGAAGAGAAATTAACGGGAATTTCCAGAGAATATACGGAAGAAGAAGTACAAGCCATGTTCGGAGGCACAGGAAAGGCATGGTTTGGCGTTTATGCAGGCTCTCATCCTTGTATAGACCGGTGGGAGAGCATCAATGTCGGCTTTGATTCCTATAGAAAGTGCGAAGTAAATTATTACTACTACAAAAAGACGATAGCAGCAACCGGCGAGGTATCTTATTATGTAAGAGTTCCCGAGAATATTATGGGAACCCAGGCTTTCTACAGCATGAACGGAATAAAAGAGTATCAGCTCCGGGACTTGCCGGAGGAAATGTTGAGCTACAAAAATCCGATTGCAAACCCCACGGATCCGGTCATTACGCCGCGTCTGAATCCCGGCTCTAACGTAGAAGGAATGAATCATGAAAAGCCCCATTCATTTACCGGCACAATCGGTAATGACAATCGGGTAAGTCTCTATGTTGTGCCCTTCAAGAGAGGCGCGACGGCAGCAGACAAAAATGTGGTTCATCGTTACGGCGTGGAGGTTATTCCTAAAACAGTAACGGTGATAGCGGATCATATTTTAAAAGACGGCGACACTGAAGTCCTCTTAAAAAGACAACTGATTTCCGATGTTCCCCTTGGTTCCGACGTAGGCATTGCTTTAGCGGATACAAAAAAAATATGCGGATACGACTTTCAGGAAGTAGAAACAGCAAATGGCGTCAGGCGACTACTTGCGTTTGATGATACAGACTATGTTGCAGCAAAGACTGTGGAGTTCAGTACGCTTTTGGATGGCTCCGTATCAAACCCGAGTTTCCGCATTTTCTACCAGATGAAGCCGGAGCTGCGTGATGCGAAGGCAGCTGTGGAGACGGCTATCAATACGATAGACGCGGCCATAAAAGATCTCTTTATAAAGAATGATAATGCCGCAGTTGAATCCGCAGTCGGGCCGAGTATTGATGCTGCACAAGATGCGATTACTGATCTGTACAATGCTTTGCCGGGAGCCGACAAATCCGCAGCCGATAAGCTTCAGGCAGTCATAGATGCTGCAAACGCGGTAATCGATGCCTGGAAAGCAGGAAATACTGCGGTGGATTCCGGGACAATCGGAACGCCTGATGTTATGGCGGCTTTGGAGCAATTAAAGGGAGAGATAGAAACCATCGAAGGGAATACCGCAGGAGGAAATGCGTATAAGGATATTCTCGAAGACATCCGCCTTGCGGCAAAGTTCAAATTGGAACATGCTCCGATTTTGAAAAAGGCAAAATACAATGAAGCAATAGGTGAGGGGGATTATCCCGCTATACTGGATGCTTACTGGCACCACGGATTTCCTGCAGGCTCCAAGGTTAGAGACTATCTTGTAAAAGAAAAGGCTGATCTGGAGGATATGATTGCAGCGATCGGGGCACTCAAAGAGGCAGCGCTGATTCAGGCTGTAATGAACGTTTCTGCATTATCGATGCCCGACGCAGTTGATGATGCAAAAGGTATATGGAGGGACTGGGAAGCAGATTTAAGAGCCGGAAACTCTCCGCTATTTACAAATCCTGATGAAGCAGACACCGTAATAGCCGAAAACAATGATTTATTAAAGGCGATAGAGGCTGCAGAAGCGCTGTCCGCGTTTTACGATCCTATAACCGGAAATGTCACAGAAACTGCAATAGAAAATGCGCAAGCTCTGATCGATTTGGTTACAGGAGCCATTCCCAAGAATGAAGCTCGAGCCGATGCAAACAGGGGGGCGCTTCAGGCGCAGCTGGATGAGATAGAGGCGGAGTACTATGCCGGCAAATGGAGAGCGGAAAATCCGATCGCAGCGCGGGCAGTCGACTCCGTGAATGAAGACGACAGGGGCGCGATAAAAGAGGCTATCATTAATTACAATACGCTTTTAAGCGAAGTAAGAAATGACCTGACCGATAAGGTAATCGCGAAACTGAGTGAAGAGCGGAAAAAACTGAGCGATATGCTCGCGGCGCTTGACGAAGCCCAAAGGCTTGCCGTCGCCTTAAAAGAGGCTCAGGATGCCGTCTACGACGCTTCCCATGACGTTACTCTCTATGATACTGCGTTGGGGAAATGGGATGCTTTAACCCAGGAACAGCAAGATGCAAATCCGGACCTGAAAAGAGCCATCGATGCGGCGCAGAAGATAAGGGATGGCAGTGCGGACGCACAGACCTACATTGACCTTGTAGAAGATCCGATCAACGAAGCCGCGCTGCAGGCACAGCTCGATACCAAGAACGCAGAGGCAAGAGCCAATCAATGGGAGACAGATCATCAGGATATCATTGCAAAGGCCCAGAATATGATAGTCGGGGAAGACGGCAAAGCCGCTGTACTGGCTGCAATCGACGAATTCAACAGCCTTCCGCCTCAGGTGCGGGAAATTCTCGGAAAAAGGGAGAATCACCCTTCAAACGAAAGCGATATCACTATGCTGCGCAGATCCCGCAACTTCCTGGAAACTTACGAAGCGGTAAAGAAAGTCTGCCAGGGAGCCGCTTCCGATGATATTGCTGCAGAAAACCTGATTACGGCAGTGGGTTTATGGGACCAGCTTACGGAAACGCAGCACATAGTCAACTCCTACATGGGGCACGCCATAGATGCCGGCAGGGCAATCTTGGAAGCGAGTAAAAAGGGATCGTTAACCAATTACGACGAAATAAAAGCACTGATAGACGAAGTTGCCGAAGAGAATGAGCCGTATAAAACAAAAGCGGACGGATTCAGAGCGCTGCTGGAACAACAGCTTGAAAAATTGAAAAGATGGATTGCTATCACCGATTATTATGCTGCTCACCCGCCCCGGGGACCTTCCGCGACCCGCGGAGAGGACGACGCAGAGGAAGAACCGAAATACTACGATGCAGGGGCAGAACCGGGACCCTACGACGCATGGGTAAATCCGAAACCCTCTGACGCAGGGAAGGATTTGAAACCACACAGTGCGGGGAAAGATTATAAGCCCTACGACAGGGATTCCGCAAGCTTGAAGCCTGTGTATCCGAAGAATGCAAGCGAGAAGGAAAAGGCGTATATCGACAAAATGTTCCTGATGAAAGGCAAGGATCTGGCATCTTATGTAAACATACCTTACACGGAACTTCCGAAGGCGACAATCGACTATAAAGATGCGTACATAAAAGGCTTTGAAGATGAGACGTTCAGAGGTACAGCTCCTCTGACCAGGATTCAACTGGTGACGATATTCTCCAGAATCCTCAAGAGGACGGATGCGGATATGGTGCCGGTAAACTATAAGGATATGAAGGACGACAAACACTGGGGCAAGACCTATCTCGCCCGCTTGGAGTCCATGCATCTGTTCGAAGGTTATCCGGACGGCGAGTTCAAGCCCGACAGACCCATGACGAGAGCGGAGTTTGCCAAGACGATCGTAACCTTCTGGGATATCAGAGGATACAAAGCGGACAGGTCCGGTACAAAATTCAGCGACATGGGTCAGCATTGGGCGAGAGAATATGCGAATGCCATGTACAATACCGGGCTTATGAGCGGTTACGCGGATGGCAAGTTCTATCCGGACAGGCCGATTACGCGGAGTGAGGTTGTCATTATCATCAACAAGCTTCTCAACCGGGCTCCGGCATTCCCGGAGGTTCCGAGTCTGAAAGATTTGGCGCAGACATGCTGGTACTACGGCGCGGCCGAAGCCGCAATGATCAAAGCCAAAGGAACTCTGTGGGATTAGAATCATATGCGCCGAGCCTTTTGAAAGGCTCGGCGCATTTTCATTCGGAAAATCATCCGATCCGGATTCTTAGGAATACTGTCTCGCCGCCGCGCTCTGCACGCTCCAACCTGTAAATTATTTCGCGAAACCCCTTGATTTTTCCCGCGGAATCGGTTATAATGAATCATATCCCGGGCAGGGACGCAGCACGCGGGAGTAGTTCAGTGGTAGAGCGTCAGCTTCCCAAGCTGAATGTCGCGGGTTCGAACCCCGTTTCCCGCTCCAAAACAAAAAGAGCCGTTTACATAACAGTAAGCGGCTCTTTTGTCATCCCGTCATGTTCTCCGTCCGAACGCGGTGAAGCTGACGACCCCCGGCGTGATGCCGCGCGGATGTGAGGTGACGGTCAGCCGGACGGCACGCGCGCGGGTCGGAACCGTCGCGCGGTAGTCGATGTTCAGGTCGACTGTATTGTCCGTGCAGTCCAGCAGCGTCGTCCAGCCGCTTTCCGTTGTGTGATCCGTCGTGACGTCCACACGGTAGCCGAACGGACCCGGGAGGATTCCGGCGTCATAGTCCAGTCCCACATCCCGCCACGCGATGCGTATCCCCTCGACTACGTAGTCGGCGCGCAGGTCGACCGTCAGCGCCGGAGTCTTATCTTCGGGTTTCGGCTCCCACCACGTCGAGAGGTTCTCGTCCAGCGCGTAGAAGCTCTCGCGACCGTAGATCTGCGACGTCGCATACTGATTGCCGCGCAGGAAGAACGTCAAAGGCAGCGCGCCCGTCGTGTTTCCGCGCGCCGGATTCTTCAGAACGCCCGCCGCGTACTGTGGGGTGTCTGTGACCGTACAATACAGCTCGCCGTTTTCATCCACGCCCACCGGGTCGATCCCGATGCGCCGCTCGAACTGGTGCGCCGCGCAGACGCAGGTCGTGTAGAACGCCCACAGCGTCCCGTTCGGCCCCTCGATCACGCAGCCGTGCCCGGCGCCCTTGATCAACCCTTCGCGATGGGCCGTCAGCGGGTTGCGCGTCTGGTACCGGAATCCCGTCAGCGGGTTATCCGATATGTATACCCCGTTTGCGTAGGATGAAAACTGCGTGCCGCTGCCGGAGTAGATCAGATAGTACCGGCCGTTGTACTTGAGCATGTGCTGACCTTCGATCCAGCCGTAGCGGGAATCCTGATTGTACTGCCCGAAGCGCTCCCATGTGTGCGCCGTGTTCAGACGGTTGACGATCACCGGTTCGGTCAGGACGCGCTGCGGGTCGTCCGGGTCAAGCGCCGCGCCGTAGGTCCATGAGTCGGTCATGTCGATGCCGTTGCCGGTGCCGGAGTGCCAGTAGAGATAGGGCTTGCCGTCGGTATCTTCAAACAGCGCCGGGTCGACCGGGCGGAGGCGTGTGCCGTCGGGCATGATGAAGTCGCCCACGGCCTTGAACGGGCCGACGGGGGTATCGCCGACATAGAGACCGTCGGAGTGGATCGTGAGGTAGAATCTGCCGCGGTGCGGGATGACGGTGGGGCTGTAGGCGGGGCCTTTGGCGTACGGCTCGCAGGGGACGTACTCCCAGGTCTCGAGGTTGTCGGAAACCCATGCCATACCGTAGCTGGGGTAGAGGTAGAACTTGCCGTTGTAATACAGGGCGGAGGGGTCGGAGATGGAGCGGTAGGGGATATAGGGTTCGCGGGTCATGGGGCGGTCGGTGCCGCGCGGGCAGGAGGGCATGGAGAGGGGGTTGCAGTATGTCGGCAGCATAGCGGTAACCTCCGGAAAAGATGAGATAGGTTGAGTATAGCACAGGAGGAAAGAAAAAGCAAGTAAGCATCAGGCGCTTTTCAAACCTTTCGGGTCCGCGCGCTGCGGACTCTCCCGTACGGGCGCCTCGGAACGCATCCGGATTCCCCGGAAAAATTCCCGCACTTTCCTACTTTTTTACACCATACCGTTTGACATCCCGCCGCTTTCGTAGTATAATACAGGATAATCTATATCACCCCTATCTCAAGACAAAAGAGGCACACTATGGAAAAGAAACTCGCGCTGGGCAATGAGGCGATCGCACGGGGCCTCTATCAGGCAGGCTGTACCTTCGTCTCGTCCTATCCCGGCACCCCGTCCACCGAGATCACCGAGGAGGTCGCCCGCTACCCCGAGGTCTACGCCGAATGGGCGCCCAACGAAAAATGCGCCGCCGAAGCCGCCTACGGCGCCGCCGTCTACGGCTGCCGCTCCTTCGCCGCCATGAAACATGTCGGCCTCAACGTCGCCGCCGACCTTCTGTTCTCCGCTTCCTACGCCGGCGTCAACGCGGGCTTCGTCATGTGCGTCGCCGACGACCAGGGCATGCACTCCTCCCAGAATGAACAGGACTCCCGCCACTATGCCCGCGCGTCCAAGGTTCCGATGCTCGAGCCGTCCGACTCGCAGGAGTGCTGCGACTATGTCAAACTTGCCTTTGAAATCTCCGAGGAGTACGATACCCCCGTCCTCCTGCGGACCTCCACCCGCGTTGCCCACTCCCAGAGCTTCATCCGCCTCGAGCAGCGCACGGAGCCGCCGATGCGCGACTACGTCAAGAATCCCGCGAAGTACATCATGACCCCCGCCAACGCCCAGAAGCGTCACCCGATTGTCGAGGCCAGGACCGAGCGGCTCATCGAGCTTGCCAATACCGACCGGCTGAATCGGATCATCCCCGGCTCGCGGAAGATCGGCGTCATCACCGCCGGCATCGCCTACCAGTACGCCCGCGAAGCCCTCGGAGATAACGCCACTTACCTCAAGCTCGCAATGGTCCACCCGCTCCCGACCACCCTTCTGCGCACCTTCGCCGCGAGCGTCGATACCCTCTATGTCATCGAGGAACTCGACGACTTCATCGAACAGCAGGTCCGCGCCCTCGGCATAGAATGCCACGGCAAGGATACCTTCTCCCTCATCGGCGAGTATACGCCCGAGAGAATCCGTGCGAAAATCCTGGGCATTCCGTCCGCGCAGGTCTATGACGCGCCCGCCGTGCCGGTTCGCCCGCCCGTCCTCTGCCCCGGATGCCCCCACCGCGGCCTGTTCTACGTCCTCGGCAAGATGAAGCTGACCGTCTCCGGCGACATCGGCTGCTATACATTGGGCTCCGCACCGCCTTTGGGCGCGATGGATACCACACTCGACATGGGCGCGTCCATCGGGATGCTCCACGGCCGCAACACGGTCCGACCCGACGAAGCCGCGCATGCCGTCGCCGTCATCGGGGACTCGACCTTCATACACTCCGGCATCACCGGTCTTATCAACGCCGTCTACAACCGGTCCGCCTCCACCGTCATCATCGCCGACAACTCCATCACCGGCATGACCGGACACCAGCAGAATCCCACCACCGGCGTCACCCTCAAGGGCGATGTCACCGCCGCCGTCGACCTCACCGCGCTGTGCCATGCCGTCGGGGTGAAGCGTGTGCGTGTGTGCGACCCGTACGACATCGCGGAGCTGGAGCAAATCCTGCGCGAGGAGCTTGCCGCGCCGGAGGTCAGCGTCATCATCGCACGCCGCCACTGCGCGCTGCTCAAAACCGTGAAGCGCGGGAAACCGTATACGATCGATGCTTCTGCATGCAAGGGCTGCCGCATGTGTATGCGCATCGGCTGCCCGGCCGTCTCGTTCGCGGACGGTCACGCGGCGATCGACGCGTCTCTGTGCGTCGGCTGCGATCTGTGCGCCCGGATGTGCAAGTTCGGCGCTGTCAAGAAAGGTGGTGCTGTGTAATGCTGAATATCATGATCGTCGGTGTCGGAGGCCAGGGAAGCCTGCTCGCCAGCCGCATCTTAGGCAGCCTGTTTGAAGCTGCAGGTCTCGAGGTCAAGCTCAGCGAAGTTCACGGGATGGCCCAGCGCGGCGGCAGCGTTGTCACCTATATCCGCGCCGGTGAATCCGTAGCGTCACCGCTGATCCCCAAGGGTGAGTGCGACTGCATCATCTCCTTCGAGGAGTCCGAGGCGCTGCGTTATCTGCCTTGGCTTAAGAAGGACGGCACCGTCGTCGTCAATACGCAGCATATCCAGCCGATGCCCGTTCTGACGGGCGCGGCGAAGTATCCGGAGGATATCCGGGGACAGTTCGCCGCGATGAACGTCAACGTTGTCGCGTTCGATGCTCTGGGAGCTGCCGTTGAAGCCGGAAACGCCAGGTGTGCCAACGTCGCGCTGCTGGGCGCCGCGTCGAAGGTCATCGGACGGACTCCCGACGAGTGGCATGCCGCGATGCGCAAAACGATCAAACCCGCGCTGCTTGACCTCAATTTCAAAGCCTTTGAGATGGGTCTGAAGGCCGGCTGACAGTCCCCGCATGTATTTGAAATTGAGGAGTTTTCTGCCCATGAAATGCTGGAACCCTGAAATGGAAACCATGTCCCGCGACGAGCTGCACACCCTCCAGAGCGAGCGGATCGTCAAAGCGGTGCAATACGTCTACTCCCGTGTGAATCCCTACCGCAAGAAGATGGAAGACGCGGGGATCACGCCCGGCGACATCCGCTCGATTGACGACCTCGTCAAGCTGCCGTTCACCGACAAGTACGACCTCGCCGACAACTACCCCTACGGACTGTTCGCAGTGCCGATGAGAGAGGTGATCGAGCTGCACGCGTCCTCCGGCACCACCGGGCGTCAGAAGGTCGTCGGCTACACGCGCAGCGACCTCGACCTGTGGAGAGAGGTCATGGCGCGTACCTTCGCCGCCGGAGGCGTCACGAAGGACGATATCATGCACGTCAGCTACGGCTACGGGCTGTTCACCGGCGGTTTCGGCGGCCACTACGGCGCGGAGAGGATCGGTGCGGCAATCGTTCCGATCGGCACCGGCAATACCCAGCGCCAGATCACCGTTCTGCGCGACTTCGGCTGCACCGCCATCTGCTGCACCCCGTCCTATATGCTCTACATCGCCGAGACCATAGAGAAGATGGGCATCGACCCCGATGAGATCAAGCTCAGGGTCGGATTCCTCGGCGCCGAGCCGTGGACGGTTGAGATGCGCGACGACATCGAACGCCGGCTCCGGATCCGTACCTACGACATCTACGGTCTGACCGAGGTGATCGGCCCCGGCGTCGCGTTTGAGTGCGACGCGCGAGCGGGTCTGCACGTCAATGAGGACCACTTCTATCCCGAAATCCTCGACCCCGATACGCTGCTTCCCGTCCCGGACGGAACGCAGGGCGAGCTGGCGTTTACCTGCATGACCAAGGAGTGCGTACCGCTGCTGCGTTACAGAACCCGCGACATCGCCGCCGTCACGCATGAGACCTGCGCCTGCGGACGCACCCTCGCGCGCATCTCCAAGCCCGTGGGCCGTACCGACGACATGCTGATTATCCGCGGCGTCAATGTGTTCCCGTCGCAGGTTGAGAGCGTGCTGCTCAACATCCCCGAGGCGTCGCCGTACTATATGCTGATCATCGACCGTGTCGGCGCGCTCGATACACTGGAGATTCAGGTTGAGCTGACCCCGGATGTTCCGGTCGACCAGATCCGGACGCTCGAGACAATCCAGAAGAAAATCCGGTCGCAGGTCGACAGCACACTCGGCCTCGCAGCGGCAATCCGCCTGCTGCCGCCGCAGACTCTGCCGCGTGTGGAAGGCAAGGCCAAGCGCGTCGAGGATCGCCGCAAGCTGTAAGAGTTCACCGGCGGGGCGGCTTTTATAAAAACGCCCCGCCTTTTTCTACCGCTATCCGCCTGATAAGGAGGCTTATCGAATGTTTATTTCCCAGCTGTCCATCTTTGTACGCAACAGTCCCGGCAGCATCGCCGAGATCACCGGGATTCTCGCGAAGGCCGGGATCGATATCCGCGCGTTCAGCGTCGCGGATACGACCGACTACGGCATTCTGCGGCTGATCGTCAACGCGCCCGACCGTGCCGAGAAGGTGCTGCGGGAGCGCGGCATCGCCGTGAGCCTCAACCGCGTGATCGGCGTACAAGTACCGGATGTGCCCGGCGGGATGCACGAGGTCTTCGCCTACCTCGCCGAGTGCGGCATCGGCATCGAGTACGGATACGCCTTCGTCAGCCGCAGGGAGGGATTTGCTTACGCCATCCTCCGGGTAGACGATAAAGAACGCGCGGCGAAACTGCTCGAGGAACGCAACATCCCGATGCTCACGCCGCGGGAGGTCTATCAGAATTGAGTGCATATCAGACCCTTCTTTCGCTGATTGAGGATGCAGAGCGGGAAATCAAGCCGTATCTGGAACGCGCCGAGCGGGTTTCGTTTGTGAATACGTCGCGCGTGCTGGAGGCATTCCGACGTCACCGGGTGTCCGATTCGCTGTTCGCCGGAACAACCGGCTACGGCTATGACGACGCCGGACGGGATACGCTGGAGCGGGTTTACGCGGACGTCTTCGGCGCGCCCGACGCGCTGGTGCGCGTGCAGTATGTCAACGGCACGCACGCGATCGCGTCGGCGCTGTACGCGTCGCTTGCGCCCGGTCAGCGGCTCATCTGCGGCACAGGGCTTCCGTATGACACCCTGCAGGGCGTCATCGGACTGGAAAAGACACCGCGCTTCGGCAGTCTCGCGGCGTACGGTGTCTCGACGACGGTCGTGCCGATGAAGGCGGGCCGGCCGGACCTCCCGGCGCTGCTCGCGGCGCTGACGCAGTACCCGGACACCGGCGCGGTGTTCATCCAGCGTTCGCGCGGATATGCCGACCGTGCGGCGCTCTCCGTCGACGCAATCGGGGAGCTGTGTACGGCGGTGCATAGCGTGCGTCCGGAGATTGCGGTCGTGGTGGACAACTGCTACGGCGAGTTCGTTGAGGAGCGCGAACCGTGCATGGTCGGCGCAGACCTGTGCGCCGGGTCGCTGATTAAGAATCCGGGCGGCGGGCTTGCGCTGTGCGGCGGTTACGTCGCGGGACGCGCAGACCTTGTCGAGCGTGCGGCGGAGCGGCTGACCGTCCCGGGCATCGGACGCGAGTGCGGCAGCTCTCTGGGGCAGAACCGGTCGCTGTATCAGGGACTGTTTCTGGAGCCGCATGTGACGGTTCAGGCGATGAAGACGGCGATACTGGCGGCGGGCGTGTTCGAAAAGCTGGGATATGCCGTCGACCCGCTGGCGTCTGACGTGCGGCACGACATCATCCAGACGATCCGGTTCGGGAAACCGGAACCGCTGCTCGCGTTTATGCGCGGGGTGCAGTCGGGTGCGCCGGTCGACTCGTTTGTCACGCCGGAGCCGTGGCCGATGCCGGGCTATACCGATCCCGTCGTCATGGCGGCGGGCGCGTTCGTCCAGGGCGCGTCCATCGAGCTGTCCGCTGACGCCCCGATGCGCGAGCCGTATACCGCGTATATGCAGGGCGGGCTGACGTATGAATCCGGAAAATTGGGGATTTTGCTGGCGGCGCAGGCGGTCACGGAGTAAACCAGACGTTCTAAAACTGCGGTGTTCGGATACATAAGAATATACGGGGTGGATGTATGAAAAAGAGCGGTAAATCCTTCGTCATGGGACTTTTATTCCTCATGTTCGGCTTCGGGCTGACCGTCACGATGGTCGCGCCGCTCATCTCCCGCGTGATTGCCGACTTCTCGCTCACCACCGCGCAGGGAGCGCTCATCTCCACCTTTTTGAGCATCGGGGGCCTGCTCGCCGTCGGGTTCACGCTGCTGTGCGCCGACCGGCTGCCGAAGCTCCCGCTCCATCGGGGCGCCTATCTGCTGTTTTCGCTGGCACTGCTGTGCGTCGCGCTCTCACGGGGATACTATGCGCTGCTGCTGCTCATCCTCGCCGTCGGATTCGGATCGAAGGTTGTCGACATCCTTGCAAACCCGATCCTCGCCGACCGCTTTCCCGCCGCGTCCGGACGCTATCTCAACACGATGCACATGACCCTCGGAATCGGCGCATGCGTCGGGCCGATGCTGCTGCAGCTCGCGCTCGACCGGGGACTGAGCTGGCGGCTCGCGTTCGCGGGAATCGGCGGATTGTGCCTGCTACTGATGCTGCTGAGCATCGTACTGATGCGCGGCGCACCGGAGACTGCCGCGGCTGCTTCGCGCGCCGCGGAAGGATGGCTCGACTGGGGCGTGATTGTCCCGCTGTGCCTCACTACGTTCTTTTATCAGGGGCATCAGATCATCGTCAACACCTGGGGGCCGATGTACTGCGAGCGCGCGCTGGGGCTTGCAGGGACATTCGCGAGTTTGTCGACGACGGCGCTGTGGGCGGGGATCATCATCAGCCGGTTCCTCGGCGCGCGGTATGTCAGGCCGGAGAGGACGGTCAGCATCGCCGCGTGGGGAAACCTCATCGGCGGAGCAGCGCTGATCGGCGGAGTGCTGTCGGGTATGCCGGTGGTAGTGATGGCCGGATTGATGATCGCGGGGGTCTGTTCGGGCGCGGTGATACCGATGGTCGTGGCGTACCTGTGCGGGCTGTATCCGAAGGCGACGGGCAGGGTGACGTCGGTGGTGTTTTTGACGCTGGTGGCGGCGCCGATGGTGTTCCCGTGGATGGCGGGAAAGATTGCGGATATATGGGGCTTCATGCCGGCGATGCTGGTGTCTGGCGCAGCGCTGCTGGCAGCTGCGGCTTGTGCCGCCGTCACCGGACTCCCGCGGCGTACCTGATCCTCGCTCCCGGATCCCGTACATGAATCGGGAACGCGCGAATCCGCAGGATTCGAAAAGCGCCCGACGCTCATACTTCCTCAAAAAATGAAAGGAGTAACCTCTATGGCTGACCTCATCCGCGACGGACTCCACGGCTGCTCCCAGGCATCCTCCTATGTCACGCCCACCGACCCTGCCGTTCTCCGCAAGCTCTCCTGGTTTCAGGATCAAAAGCTCGCCCTGATGCTCCACTTCGGCATCTACTCCCAGCTCGGCATCTTCGAATCCTGGCCCCTCTCCGACGGCGACGCATCCTGGTCCCGCCGCTTCGTCGACTGGGAGTCCGACCCCGCCGTGTTCAAATCCCAGTACCGCAATATGAACCGCAGCTTCAACCCCGTCCGCGTTCAGCCGGACGTCTGGGCCGACTTCGCACACGACAACGGGTTCAAATACCTCATCTTCACCACCAAGCATCATGACGGCTTTTGTATGTTCGATACCCGATACACCGATTATAAAATCACCGCTCCCGACTGCCCCTTCCATACTCACAAATACGCCGATTTGACCAAACATGTCTTCGACGCCTTCCGCAAACGGAATCTCGGCATCGCCGCCTACTTTTCAAAGCCCGACTGGACATGCCCCTGGTACTGGGCCGAAGGGATGGACGTCCCGCCTGCCTACAACAGAAACCCCACGTATAAACCCGAGGAACATCCGGAGCTGTGGGAACAATTTGTCTCATATACGCACAATCAAATGATGGAGCTTGTAGAGAATTACGGCCCGCTGGACGTCCTGTGGCTCGACGGCGGTCAGGTCAATCCAAAGAACGGGCAGGACATCCGCCTGTCCGAACTGGCAAAACGCGCCAGACAGGTGACCCCCGGGCTGCTGTTCGCGGACCGCACCGTCGGCGGCGAGAATGAGAACTTTATCACCCCTGAGCAGAGCATACCCGATACCCTCATCCCCGTCCCGTGGGAGAGCTGCGTCACGATCGGGACCGGATTCTCGTTCCGGTTCGAGGATACCTATAAATCCCCCAGGACGCTTGTCAATATGCTTGCGGACGTCGTGTGCCGCGGCGGGAACCTTGCGCTCAACATCGGGCCGCAGCCCGACGGACGTTTCCCCATCGGCGCGGTGCGGTCGGTGCAGGGGCTGGGCGAGTGGCTCAGACGCAACGGCGACGCCATCTACGGCACCCGTACATGCACACCGCATGAGGCCGGAAACCTTGCCTTCACACGCAAACCCGGCGCCGTTTACGGTATCGTGCGGCTCGAAGAGCATGAGCAGATGCCTGCGAACCTGTTCGTCCCGTGTGAGGAGAAGGTCGAACAGGTCACCCTCGTCGCGACCGGCGAGGACGTCGCGTACCAGACCTGCCCCGGCGGCGTACTGCTCACCGTCCCCGCGGGACTTGCGGGTACTTGTCCCATTGCCCCCGCGTTTCAACTTTCAATATAATTATGTAAACTCGAAAGGCAATCAAACATGCTGTCAGACATTGAAATCGCACAGTCCGCAGTGATGCGCCCCATCACCGAAATCGCCGCGTCCCTCGGCATCACCGGCGATGAGCTCATTCCCTACGGCCGCTATAAGGCCAAACTCGACGACAACCTGATGACCCGCCTCGAAAGCCGCCCCGACGGGAAGCTGATCCTTGTCACCGCCGTCAACCCGACTCCGGCCGGAGAAGGGAAGACCACCACCACCGTCGGACTCGGGCAGGCGCTCACGAAGATGGGCCGGCGGGCGATCATCACGCTGCGTGAGCCGTCGCTCGGGCCGGTGTTCGGCGTCAAGGGCGGCGCGGCCGGCGGCGGATATGCCCAGGTCGTCCCGATGGAGGATATCAACCTCCATTTCACCGGCGACTTCCACGCCATCACCGCCGCCAACAACCTCCTGTGTGCCATGCTCGACAACCACCTCCAGCAGGGCAATGAGCTTAACATCGACCCGCGCCGCGTCGCGTTCCCCAGGGTCATGGATATGAACGACCGGGCGCTTCGGCATGTCGTCGTCGGGATGGGCGGACGCTCCAACGGCATCCCGCGTGAGGATACCTTCACCATCACCGTTGCCAGTGAGGTCATGGCGATCCTCTGCCTGGCTGCCGACCTCGACGACCTCAAAAAGCGTCTGTCGCGTATCGTCGTCGCGTATACCTATAAGGGCAAAGCGATCACCGCGCGCGACCTCCGCGCCGAGGGCGCAATGGCCGCGCTGCTCAAGGATGCCTTCAAGCCCAACCTTGTCCAGACGCTCGAAGGCTCCCCCGCACTCATCCACGGCGGCCCCTTCGCCAACATCGCCCACGGCTGCAGCTCCGTCCGCGCGACCCGGCTGGGTCTGAAGCTCGCGGACTACTGCATCACGGAGGCAGGCTTCGGCGCTGACCTCGGCGCGGAGAAGTTTTTCGACATCAAATGCCGCATAGCGGGACTGAAGCCGTCGATGTGCGTGCTCGTCGCGACGGTCCGAGCGCTCAAGTATAACGGCGGCGTTGACAAAGCCGAGTGTTCGATCGAGAACCTGCCGGCGCTCGAGAAGGGCCTGTGCAACCTCGAGAAGCACATCGAGAACCTGTCCTCTTTCCATGTCCCCGTCTGCGTGGCGATCAACCGCTTTGTGAGCGACACCGACGCGGAACTTGCGATGGTGGATGACGCGTGCAGGAGGCTGGGCGCGTCATGCGTGCTGTCGGAGGTGTTCGCAAAGGGCGGCGAGGGCGGCATCGCGCTTGCCGAGGAGGTCATAAAGCTGTGCGATACCGACGCGGGCGCGTTCACCTACGCCTACCCCGACGAGGCCCCCGCACGTGAGAAAATCCGGACGCTTGCAAGAAACCTCTACGGCGCGGATGACGTCGCGTTCTCCGATGCCGCCGAGACCGCCCTTGCCCGCATCGAAAAGGGCGCGTTCAGGCATGCGCCGATCTGTGTAGCCAAGACCCAGTATTCCCTCTCCGACGACCCGCTCAAGCTCGGCCGTCCGACCGGGTTCACGCTGCGCGTCCGCGACGTCGCCTTGAAGGCGGGCGCCGGGTTCATCGTTGTCTACACCGGCGATATTATGACGATGCCGGGGCTGCCGAAGGTGCCCGCGGCCGAGAGCATTGACGTAGACGGCACGGGAAGCATCACGGGACTGTTTTGACATGACCCGGGTGTATGAAACCGCGTCCGACGGCGAGACCGAAGCGCTCGGAGAGGTTCTGGGACGTCGGGTGCATGCCGGGACGGTCGTCGCGCTCTTCGGCGACCTCGCCGCCGGCAAGACCGCGTTCATCCGAGGTCTTGCCGGCGGCATGGGAATATCCGACAGCGTCACCTCCCCGACCTTCGCGATTGTCCACGAGTACCGCGAGGGCAAGCTGCCGCTGTTCCACTTTGACATGTACCGGCTCGGGTCGTCGGAAGAATTGTACGACATCGGCTGGGAGGATTATCTGAAGGCGGGCGGAGTCTGTGCGGTGGAGTGGTCGGAGAACGTCGCCGACGCGCTGCCCGGGGACTGCGTACGCGTGGAGATAACCGTCACCGGAGATAAAACACGACGGATTGAGATCACCGGGGAGGATGCGCTATGAGGATACTGGCGTTTGAGTCGTCGGCGGGACCGGCGTCCGTCGCGCTGATGGAGGACGGGCGGATTGTCGCGGAGTCGTGGCAGAATATGCGGCTGACCCACAGCGCGACGCTGCTGCCGATGGCGGAGGATCTGCTGAAGAACACCGGCGTGACGCTCGCGGAAATCGACATGTTTGCCGTCGCGCATGGGCCGGGCTCGTTTACCGGTCTGCGGATCGGGATCAGTACGGTGAAGGGACTGGCGGCGGCGCTGGAGAAACCGTGCGTGGGCGTATCGACGCTTGAGGCAATGGCGGCGATGCAGCCGGACGGTGACGGGACGCTGTGCTGTGTGATGGATGCACGGGTCGGGCAGGTGTATAACGCGCTGTTTGATCTGCGGGACGGCACACGGCTGTGCGAGGACCGGACGATCACGCTGGCGGAGCTGGGAGCGGAGCTCCATGCACGCGGCGGGAGAGTGGTGCTGTGCGGAGACGGCGCGGAGATTGCACGGGATGCGATGGGCGTGGGGGAGATCGCGGCGGAGCAGCTGAGGTGGCAGAGGGCGTCGGGAGTGGCGTATGCGGCGCGGGAAAAGCAGCCCATAAGCGCAGCGGAGCTGACGCCGGTGTACCACCGGCTTCCGCAGGCGGAGCGGGAACGCCTGGAAAAGCAGAACCGCAACGCAACCCTTTTGTGAGATTCCGAAGGAATCCCACAAAAGTGCATCCCCGCGTCCCCATGGACACCGCCGACCTCAGGGCTTGAAAAGCGCCCGACACTCACACTTACATAGAAGAATCATCATATTGGGAGGCTTTGATTCTATGAAAATCATCATCGGTTCCGACCACGCAGGTTACCCCCTCAAAGAGGCCGTCCGCGATTACCTAACCGCCCGCGACATCGCCGTCAACGACATCGGCGCTACCTTTCTCCCCACCGGCGAACTCATCGATCCCTCTCAGCGCCATTACCCCCTCGTAGCCGAACGCGTCGCCGTCGAGGTCGCCGCCGGCAACTTCGACTTCGGTATCCTCTGCTGCGGTACCGGCATCGGCATCGGCATCTCCGCCAACAAAATCCCCGGCATTCGCGCCGCGACCTGCTCCAACCACTTCGAAGCCCGCTACTCCCGCCTCCACAACGACGCCAATATCCTCTGCCTCGGCGCCCGTGTCATCGCCCCCGAGTTCGCCTGCGAGCTCGTCGATACCTTCCTGCATACCGACTTCGAGGGCGGCCGTCATGCCCTCCGTACCGACATGATCCGCGAGCTGGAGTATAAATACCACCGTTAAAAGATCACAGAAGGAATAATAACATGGATATCCGTACCGATTTCATCCGATTTCTCGATGATCATTTCCCGCAGATGCTCGACGATCTCATGGAGCTTGCCGCCATTCCCGCGCCGTCCCATCATGAGGAAAAGCGCGCCGCGTGGGTCAAAGCCTACCTCGAACGGTACGGCGCGCAGGACGTCACAATAGACCGGGCGCTCAACGTCATCCTGAACCTCAACCCCGGCGCGGATGATTACGCCGTCTATATGGCCCACACCGACGTTGTGTTCCCCGATACCACACCCCTTCCCGTCGTCCGCGAGGACCATATCATCCGTGCGCCCGGCATCGGCGACGATACCGCAAACCTCATCGTCCTCCTGCTCGTCGCGCGCTATATCCTCGAAAACCGCCTCAAGCCCAAGCGCGGCGTTCTGATCGTCGCCAACTCCTGCGAGGAGGGTTTGGGGAACCTCAAGGGCGTCCGGCAGATATGCGGGGATTACCCGGTGCGCGAGCTCGTCACGTTCGACGGCTCCCTCGGACGCATTGTCAACACCGCCGTCGGATCTCAGCGCTACCGCGTCAGCGTCAGGACCGAGGGCGGCCACAGCTTCGGCTCCTTCGGAAACCGCAGCGCCATCGCATACCTCGCCCGGATGATCGCGACACTCTACGAGATCAAGGCGCCCGTGTACGGCAAGACGACCTACAACGTCGGGACGATCGAGGGCGGCACGTCCGTCAATACCATTGCCCAGGAAGCACAGATGCTCTATGAGTTCCGCTCCGACGACCGCCGGGGACTCTCTGAGATGCAGACGTTTTTCGAAAGCGTCCTGAATACCTACAGCGCGATG
>JAAZKA010000052.1 GCA_012800055.1 Clostridiales bacterium | reverse complement strand
CATGTCGCGTTCATCGGCAGCGTGTCCGTCCAGACGTCCACCACATCGGCAGGCGTGAAGTCGCGGCCGCAGGTCTCCAGCAGCTTCAGCGCGACGGTCGTGTAGTTCGTGTCGTCGTCCACCGGCGCCCAGCCGTCGAGCGTATCCGCCCAGCAGCGGTCGGGATTGAACGACAGCGCCTCATACCGCGCCGGATCGTAGTCGCTCCTGCAGATGTAGCGGGTCATCGGGTAGTTGCCGGCCTCGCGGAGGATCGGGTAAAGCGTCTTGCGTCTCAATCCTTCGACGGGCTTGCCCAGCAGACACCCGGCGATGCGTCCCGCCCACGCCGCGCGAAGCTTCCCGAGGTCGGGCACGGCTTTCGCGTATGCCTTCCGCTGAGCCGGACGCGCAGCGCGGATTTCGTCAAGGCCGCTCGGCTCGACGTAGGGATGGTCCCGTACCGGCACTTCCGCCTGCATCGCCGCCGCGAGCTGGACCGCTTCCTCCTCCAGTGCGAGCGTCCAATGCTTCCGCGCACGGTTCACCAGCGCTTCGCAGTCCTTCCGGAAGCTGTCGACTGCGCGGCCCTCGTCTTTGAGCTGCTCCCACTCGATCAGCAGCGTCGGCGCGTAACGCAGATAAGTCTGATTTCTGCCCATAGGGTACTCCTTTACTGTTCTGTCGGTTGAATCCTGTCCCGATGGGTTCAGTTTATCACATTTCCGCGTATAACACAAGAGGTTGTATACATAAATCAACAAAATGCCGACGCGTCGCTTCCGGCAGGACGGATTTCCTCTGTTTTTATCGCGCACCTCTTGCGTACACGGGGAATCTGTGGTATGATGATGCCAAGAAGAAAAGGGGAGGGCATGGGATGGGTACCATCACGATACGGGAGATCGCGGCGCGGGCGGGGGTGTCGATTTCGGCGGTGTCCATCGCGCTCAACGGCCGGCGCGGCATCAGCGACGAGACGCGCGCGCGCATTCTGCGCATCGTCGATGAGAGCCGTTACACGCCCAATCCCAACTCGCGGCGGCTGCTGATGGGCCGTTCGGACACGATCGCGGTGCTTGTGGACGCCGACATCAGCGTGCTTGCGAACCTGTTCTATTCGGAGATCAACAACGAGCTGATTTCCGCGAGCGCGTCGTTCGGCTACAGCCTGAGCTACGCGGGCTATACGGTCCGCGGCGGGCGTGTGACGCTGCCGCGCGTGATCACGGCTCGTGACGCGGCAGGGATCATCTTCCTGGGCGACCCACGTGAGGAAGTCGCGCGGGAGGTGCGCACCATGCGGGTGCCGTACGTCGTGGCGGATACGCATAAGCCGCAGGACGGCGCGTGCGCGGAGACGGCGGCGTATGTGGACTATGAGCAGTCGGCGTACCGCGCGGTGTGTTATCTGCATGAGCGCGGACACGGGAGCGCGGGGTATTTCGGCAGCACCAACCCGCTCTACAACGCGCGGGTGTATGCCGGCTTCACACGCGCGCTGCGGGATACGGGGCTGACGCATGACCCGCGCTGGGTGACCGCCGCCGACAATGATGACGCCGACGCCGAAGAGAAAACCGAGACGCTGCTGCGGGAGTGGGACGAGCTGCCCGACGCGGTCTTCTACAGCGGGGATATCCTGGCAATCGGCAGCATCCGGGCGCTGCGCAGGCATGGCGTCGAGGTGCCGCGTGATCTGTCAACCGTCAGCATCGACAACATCCTGCTGGCGGAGTACGTCACGCCGCGGCTGACGACGGTCAACGTCGACCGGGCGCTCATTGCGAGAACCTGTCTGGAGCTGCTCGTCGAACGCGTAGAGCAGCCCGGGACACCCTGCCGCGCCGTCCGCGTGCGGTCGGATGAGCTGCTGATCCGCGACAGTGTGCAGGACGGGAGATATGCGGAAAAATAACCCGCGCATGCCTTGACAAAAGCGGAAGCGGTATGGTATAATCAGCACATCTAAAAGGTTTTAGCTGCATGGAAAGGAGCTCTCGGGAGGTTTCCTGCGGCGCCGTTCGCAGGCGTGGGATATGCGCATCCCGCCTTTCGCATCTGATTGCGCAAACGAAAAGGTTTCAGTCAAAGGAGTCTGCTTATGAACATTCTGGCAATCGGCGCGCACCCGGACGACATCGAGCTGGACTGCGCCGGGACACTCGCAAAGTACGTCAAGGCGGGGCATAAGGTTTTCCTTGCGACCGCCACCTCCGGCAACATCGGCTCCGCCACGCATTCGATGGAGGAGATCGCGCGCATCCGGAAAGCCGAGGCCGCGAAGTCCGCCGCCATCCTCGGCGCCGAGTACATCTGTCTCGATTATGACGACGAGATGTTCTTCGACTCGCGCGAGGCCCGGATGAAGTTCATCAACCTCGTCCGCTACTGCCGCGCCGACGTCATCCTCACGCACAACGAGACTGACTACAACCCCGACCATGAGCTGACGTCAAAGATCGTAAACGACATCGCCGTGATGATTCCCATCGCGCACTTGAAGACCGACAGCCCGCCCTATCCGGTGATTCCGAAAATCTTCTACTTCGAAAGTGCCCACGGTCTCGGCTTCGTCCCGAACCACTATGTCGACATCACCGACGTCTACGAGATCAAGCGGGAAATGCTCGCCTGCCACGAGTCGCAGTTTTTATGGATGCGCGACAACTACGCCGAGACCGATGATGCCGGCGATCTCTTCGGACTGATGGAGATCACCGCACGCTACCGCGGGATGCAGTGCGGCGTGAAGTACGCCGAGGGCTTCATCCGCGCCAACGACGCCCATCGCGTGACACCCACAAGGGTGCTGCCGGAATAAGAAAAGGAGGGTTACATAATGCCAGGAGGCCCCGGTTCCTACATCATCGGCGAGGAGGAGCGCGCGGAGGTGCTCGACGTCCTCGACCGCGGCTCCCTTTTCCGCTACGGGAAAGAGGACGACCCGCGTTATCTGCACAAATGCGTGGACTTCGAACGGCTGTTGGAAAAGACGCTCAACGTAAAGCATGCGCTCGCGACGACCAGCGGCACCGCGTCGCTGATGGCGGCGCTTGCGGCGCTTGAGATCGGCCAGGGCGATGAGGTCATCGTTCCCGGCTACACGTTCATCGCGACGATGTCCGCCGTGCGGCTGTGCGGTGCGATCCCCGTTCTCGCGGAGATCGACGAGTCGCTGACCATCGACCCGGAGAAGCTCGACGCGCTTGTCACGCCGCGCACGCGCGCCGTCATTCCCGTCCACATGCTCGGAAATCCCTGCGAGATGGATGCGGTCATGGCGTTTGCGAAACGGCACAACCTCTATGTCCTTGAGGATGCATGCCAGGCATGCGGCGCGTCGTACCGCGGCAGGCGTGTCGGGACGATCGGCGACATCGGCGCGTTCTCGCTCAACGTCTTCAAGACCATCACCTCCGGCGACGGCGGCGCCGTCGTCACAAATGACGATGCGCTCTATGAGCGTGCGTTCGGGTTCCATGACCAGGGCCATAAGCCCAACCGTACCGGCGTCGAGGTCGGCAATCGCAGCATCATCGGCATGAACATGCGCATGAACGAGCTGACCGGCGCCGTCGCGCTCGCGCAGACCCGCAAGCTCGACAAAATCCTTGCCGCGCTGCGGGAGAAAAAAGCGCGGTTCAAGGCGGCGCTTGAAGGGCTGCCGGGTGTGAGCTTCCGGCGCATCAACGACCCCGGCGAGTGCGCGACGCTGCTGACGCTGCTGTTCGAGACGCCGGCGTATGCGGAGGCGTTCTGCGGCATCTTCGGCGGCGCACCGGTTGCGAGATCGGGGTGGCATGTGTACAACAACATGGAGCAGATTCTCGCCATCGACCCGAAACGCTACCGCAAGCACATGCTCCCGGCGACCGATGCAATCCTCGGGCGTGCGGTGAACCTGAGCGTCGGCGTGGTGGACACGGGACTCGGCGCGGGGAAGGGCATCAACATCCTTTCGACCGACGAGGAGATCGACCGCGTCGCCGAAAACGTGCGCAACGACGTACTCAGGGCATATGAGAAAGGAGCAAAGGGATGAGAAAGCTGCGCGCAGGCGTCATCGGCCTCGGATACATCGGCGCAAGCCACATCGAAAGCATCCGGCGGCTCGGGTTTGCCGAGCTCGCGGGTGTCGCGGACGTCAACTATGCGTTCGCCGCGAAGAAGGCCGACGCGCTCGGGATTGAACATGTCTATCAGGATGTCGACGCGCTGCTTTCCGATCCCGGCGTCGATATCGTCCACAACTGTACGCCGAACAACCTCCATGCGGAACTCAACGAGCGCATCCTGAAGGCGGGGAAGCATCTGCTTTCGGAGAAACCGCTTGCGCGGACATCGGAGGAAACCGGACGGCTGGTGAAACTCTCACAGGGTCTTGACCTGGCTGCTGGCGTGAACTTCAACTACCGGATGAATCCGATGGTGCAGGATTTGCGCGGACGGGTGAAGCGCGGCGAGCTGGGCGACATCACGCTCGTCCACGGCTGCTATCTGCAGGACTGGCTGCTCTACGACACCGACTACAACTGGCGCATCGAGCCGGAGGTGTGCGGGGCGTCACGCTGCGTGGCGGACATCGGCTCGCACTGGATGGATGCGGTGCAGCATGTCACCGGGCAGCGCATCACCGAGGTCTGTGCCGACCTCAAGACCGTCATCCCGGTGCGGCGCAAGGCGCTGACGCAGACGGAGACCTTCTCGAGCGTTAAGCCGACGGAATATGAGGAAAAAACCGTACGGACGGAGGACTGGGGCGCGGTGCTGCTGCATATGGACGGCGGCGCCTCCGGCGTATTCTATGTCTCGGAGGTGTCGGCGGGCCACGGCTGCTTCTTCAACTTCGAACTGAGCGGCACGAAGGCGTCGGCGGCATGGAAGCAGGAGGAGTGCGACCGGCTTTGGCTTGGGTACCGTGACCGCGACAACGTGCTCGCAATCCGCAATCCGAACAACATCTCCCCCGAAGCGCGTGCGCACACATCTCTCGCGATGGGTCACCCGGAGGGCTGGAACGACGCCTTCACGAACAATCTCCGCGCGTTTTATACCTATGTGCGCGACAAATACCTTGCGGGGCAGGACGTCGCCGCGCCGCCGTTTGCGACGTTCTCCGACGCGCATCAAATTGTCCGACTGACCGAGGCGATTCTCGAAAGCCACCGGATACGCGGCTGGGTTACTTTGGCGTAAATTTGAAAAGATAAGGAGAAGGCATATGTCAAGGTTTCGTTTTACGGCAGGCCCGTGGAATGTTCACGAGGGCGCGGACGCGTTCGGCCCGGAGGTCAGAGCGTCGATACCGCTGGAGGAAAAAGTAGCGAAGTTCGCGGAGCTGGGACTTTCGGGCGTACAGTTCCACGACGACGACGCGGTCCCGGGGCTCAATGAGATGACCGAGGGTGAAATCCGCGCGGAAGCCGGAAAGATACGCGCGCTGCTCGACCGTTACAATCTCGCGGCGGAGTTCGTCGCGCCGCGGCTGTGGATGGATCCGCACACCGTCGACGGCGGCTTCACCTCCAACAGCGCCGAGGACCGTGAGTTCGCATTGTGGCGCGCCTACCGGTCGATCGACATCGCGCGGGTACTCGGCTGCAACAAAATCGTGCTGTGGCTTGCGCGCGAAGGGACGCTGTGCGCCGAGAGCAAGAATCCCGTCGAGAACGTCCGGCGGCTCATCGACGCGGTCAACGCGATGCTGCGCTACGACGACCGCATCGAGGTGCTCATCGAGCCGAAACCCAATGAACCCATCGACCGCAGCTTCTGTCCGACGACCGGACACGTGATGGCGATATCGGCGGCGACGGTCGACCCGGCGCGCGTCGGCTGTGTCCTCGAGAGCGCCCACGCAATTCTCGCCGGATTGGACCCCGCCAACGAGATGGCGTTCGCGCTCGCATTCAGCAAGCTCGGCAGCGTCCACCTCAACGACCAGAACGGCATGAAGTTCGACCAGGACAAGAGCTTCGGCGCGGAGAATCTGCGGCAGGCGTTCAATCAGGTCAAGGTGCTGTGCGAGAACAACTACGGCAGCCGCGGCGAGTTCGTCGGCCTCGACGTCAAGGTCATGCGCACGCAGCGCGCCGAGGCGTGCTATCAGCACATCGCCAACAGCATCCGCGTCGTCGAGATGCTGGAGAAAAAGGTCGAACGGTTCGACTATGACTACCAGGCGAAGTGCGTCGCGGCGCGGGACTATGAGGCGCTCGAAGGCTATGTCCTCCGGCTGCTGCTCGGAGACGTGTGACCGGCAGACGATCAGCCCCTGCATTCTGTCAAAAGAGTGCAGGGGCTTTTTGTATTGCGGTTTTCATGGAATGTCGGGACGGCCCGCATCGGTGCCGGCGGAAGCTTCTGACGGCGGCACGGGTCTATAGCGGAATATACCGCCTCCCGTAAAAAGCAGGAAACGCACCGCTGCCGGTGCGTTTCCTGGTGGAGCTGTTGGGGAGATTCGAACTCCCGACCTCGTCCTTACCAAGGACGCGCTCTGCCGACTGAGCTACAACAGCGGATTGGCGACCCGGATGAGGCTCGAACTCACGACCTCTAGCGTGACAGGCTAGCGTTCTAACCAACTGAACTACCGGGCCGT
>JAAZKA010000051.1 GCA_012800055.1 Clostridiales bacterium | reverse complement strand
TTGGTGGTGGAAACAACAGGGCTCGAACCTGTGACCCCATGCTTGTAAGGCATGTGCTCTCCCAGCTGAGCTATGCTTCCATGCAAGAATCTGGTTGTCAGCCTCGGTTCCCGCAACCGACAAAATTCATTATACACGATCCAGCACGATTTGTCAAGGGAAATCTTCTCTTTTATTCAATTATTTCTCGGAGGGGACATCTGAGAGAATGTCCCCTCCGATTCAATGACTTTACAGAAGTGCCGCGACCTCGTCCATCGCGCGGCGGGTCTTCTCAAGCTTCCAGCGTATCTGCTCTGCCGAGCCGCAGTAGTCAAGCTCCTGCGTATACCCCAAGCGCGAGTCGGCTTCCACCAGCGGGATGGTCGCCTCTGCATTGGCAAGCTCGTCGTACGCTACGTCAAGCAGCTCCAGCAGAACCGGACGCGGATCCTCGACTGCGACCGGTGGATTCTTAGCACTCGCGGCATCCGGCATCCCTTTGCGTCCGCCCGTCCAGATCGCAACCGTATCGACGTAGATCCCGAGCTTTCCCTTCAGCAGATGCCACTTCTTCACGTTGACCGTTGTCCTGGCGGTACGCTCGATAAATCTCGCGACGCCTAAGAGCCGCTCAGCCTTCGCACGTTTCTGCCCGCTCATCCCGGAGACAACGCCCTCGAGCAGCGTATTTCCGGCGGCAAACAGCTTCGCCATAGTCTCATACTCCCCCGTCTCCCAAATGAGCTTGTCTGCAAGATCAAGGTTGTAGCGGTAGACGGGGTTGCAGGTATTGTTGGGGTTCTTCTTCGACTCCGGTCCGATCGGCAGCGGCTCATGGTCGCGGAAGAACAGCGGGTACGCCGGCCCGATGCGGCAAGGCCCGTATTGATCCTCATTGGTCGAGACACAGTGTGCCATACCTTCGCTGTAGAGCGCGAATGCCTTGAGGACTGTATCGGCATTCTCTTCCCCAAAGTCGCGCACGACGAGTTTCCGCAGCAACTCGTTGAGGTCGGGCGTCGGGATCATGTAGGCATACTTCTCCAGCTCAGGCATGATTGACGGCCAGAAGCCATAGGTATGCGACTCCATAACGCCGTCCAGACGCAATGTATCCTGCGCGTTCGTGATGGCCTTCCAGCGTTCAATCCATCGCTGCGGCGCGGGGAGGTACGGCACATCGCCAATGTCCCAGGTGTTCCCGCCGGAGTTGGTCATCGAGTACATCCTCAGACCTCTGCGCGCGGCGACCTCAGATTCGGAACGGAAGTAGGTGCCGGGGCCGATGAACCACAGCGTATAGTCGGTGCAGACCTCGCGCACACCTGGCTTGATATCGAATTCCTGAAACATCTCGAACGTCGCCATTATTGTGATATCGGTCGGCACGTTCTCGAGCAGTTTTACACGCAAACTCTCGTCGATATAGCCCCAGTTGTACGTCCAGAAGATGATATCGGCGTCGGGCTTATGGGAGCGGATGACATCGCGCAGCAGAGAGATGAACTCGGGATAGTCGTCGCACGGGAACCAACCGGGGCTGGGCTTCTCGTCATTGAGCGATTCGCGCCAGGTCTTACCGGTCGTACGTGGGTCATGCGACGGGAACTCACAGCTCTCGCCGACGATGAACATGCCGCGCAGCCCGGGACAAAGCGTAAAGAGCCGTCCGTACATGGCGTCGTAGTGCTCCCACGCGTCGGGATCGGAGGGATGGCGCGCATTGTGGAAGGGCGAGAAAGTGTAGACGTCGATGCCGTAGCGGGCGGCACGACGGATGACGTCGTTGACCCGTTCCATAGATGCGGAGTTGGATAGTACAGCTCCGGTGCCGAGCATGATGGCGTCCATGCCGGCATGGGCGAGCATGGAGAGGTGGGCGTCGGGGTACATACCGCTGCCGAGTCCGGAGTGGATGACGCGCGGCGTGAAGCGCATTTGGCGGGTGGTATCCTGAACGGCGGCGATGGGGCCTTCATTGAGGTTCATCTCATCCTCGAGCGCATAGATACCCTGCGCCGCGGCTTTTTCATTGTGACCGGTGATCAAGATACCCGACTTCCCCACCCGGATGCGGAAGGCTCTCTCGGGGAGCGTGGAGTCAACGGAGATGGTGATCTTCCGCGTGCCGTTCATTCCGAGCGTGACGCGCATGGAAACCTTGAAGTAATCGGCGAGATCGTCTGCGGCGGTACGCAGCAGCTCACCCGCGGTGTCGGGAACGGCAATCGTCCAGTCCTCTGTGACGACGACACCGGACTTTTTTGTCCAGATGTCGGGGTTGACGCGGTCGGGCATATGTACCTGCTGCAGCCGATCGCGAAACGCGTAGTGTTTTTCCATTAAAGTACGCCTCCTTTACTCCCCTATCATAACAGTTTTTCCCGATGGATGCAAGAGGCGGTGTGAAAATATTTCCCGGGATAAGTTGAAAATACCCCTTGACAAAATGCGGGGACTAAGGTATAATATATACTCGTTGACAGTCAATCAGCCGATGACAAACTCCGGGGTGTGGCTCAGTTTGGTAGAGCGCTTGGTTCGGGACCAAGAGGCCGCGCGTTCAAGTCGCGCCACTCCGACCACAAAAAACGCCGTAACGTTCAGGTTACGGCGTTTTCTTTATACGCGGGGTTTCCCCCACTCCGGTGTATCTTTGTGCTTTACATTCCGAGCAGTCGCAGGAAGTTGCCGGAGAAGATCAGCTCGCGGTCATGGTCGGTGATGCGCTGATATTTGACCGCGGCGACCTGCATTGCAGGGTCACAGACGGGGTAGTCGGTGCCGAACAGGAACCGCTCCGCCCCGACACGGTTGACACCGTACCACAGCATCCGGTTGCGGAACAGACCGGTGCCGCAGATGTCGAGATAGGCATTGGGGTACTTTTCCACGCGCTCAAGGTTGCGCATGTAATTATCATACTCGCCCGGATGCGCGATGATAAAGCTGAGCTTTGGGAACGCCGCGCACAAGGCATCCATATCCTCATGCGTCGTCGGATGGATGCTGACGGTGTAGCCCAGCTCTTGCGCCACGGAAAAGATTTCCATCGCACCCGGGCAGGTGTAGGTCTGCCATCCCATGATGTACGGCACCAGCTCACCGATGTAGCGTACACCCAGCGTGTGCAGCTCCTGCAGCTCCTCGCAGCTTTCACGTACGAAGTCGGGGTGGATATGAATGCCGGGAATGTAGCGCTCGCCGTAGATATCGCGCAGCCTCAGCGCGTCACGGTTGGCGCGTTTTACGTCATCGAAAGACGTTACATTGCGCACGATCACGGAACCGGCGAAGCGGTCGATGCCGCAGCGTGCCAGGTCGTCGCCGATCCCGCGCGGTTCCGTGCCAAGGTCGTAATTGCAAATGATTTCGTCTTTCGTATAGAATGGATGCATATGCGCGTCGATGATATGAAAGCTCATAGACAGCACTCCTTATAGTCAATACACAGATGCGGTCGAACAGACGGATTCCGATGGGATTGAGGCAGCAAGAGATCGTCACTGCAGCAGCTGTTTCAAAACCTCACGGGGCTGGAAGTTTTCCAGCCCCTCATTTCAGCAGCACGTCCTCATGCGCTCCCGATGACCCGTTTGCGCGTTTTCATTCATCGCTTACGGAAGGTAGAAGATTTCCCGCATCGGCTTGATCGGGTCGGCCTTCGAGTAATCAAAAGAGCCTTCAACCATCTTGGATGTGATCGCGTCCCATTTTTTGCACGCCGGGTCGTCGTTCACATACGCGAACGCCGCTGCCGGATCGTCACACTCGAAGCAGTAGAAGAACTGGTTGCCGTTCTGGAAGATGGAGTAGTTGCGGTATCCGGCTTTACGATGCGCCTCGAGCACTTCGGGCCACGCATTGAGGTGCATCTCTACATACTCATCCAGGCACTCAGGTTTGACCTTCCAGGTCCACGCGAATTTTTTGCTCTGTTCCATATAAGTTACGTCTCCTTGTATGATAAATGTGCGGCTTCCGGTGAATACGGCAGGATGACAGCATCCCGCTGTCTTTTAGCCATACAGAGGCCCGAAAGCTCTGCAGGCGCGGTAGTCGGCGCCCTCGAGGTCCTTGGTGCCGAATGCCGACCACGCCGCCGGACGGTAGATGTTGGCGTCCGCGACGTTGTGCATGCTGACAGGGATGCGCAGGATCGACGCGAGCGCGAGAAGTTCCCGTCCGATGTGACCATAAGAGAGCGAGCAGTGGTTCGCGCCCCAGTTCGCCATGACGGTGTAGACGTCGGTGAACACGTCCTTATCGGTGACGGTCGGCGCGAAATAGGTCGTCGGCCAGGTCGGGTCGGTACGGACGTTGATGACGTCGTGCACGTCGTCCGGCAGGTCGACGGTGTAACCTTCGGCAAGCTGCAGTACGGGGCCTAAACCGTGGACGATGTTGATGCGCACCATCGTCATGGGCATCCCGCCGCGGGACTTGAAGGTGGAGGAGAAACCGCCGCCGCGGAAGTACGGCAGGTTCGCCGGCCCCCACGTCGTCGCCTTGAGCGTACGGTCGATGTCCTCTTTGGTCAGCTCCCAGAACGGCTTCATAACGGGCTTGCCGTCACGCTCGCATTGACCGGCGCCGTCGAGCGCAGCCGCACCGGAGTTGATCAGGTGGATGAGTCCGCCGGCAGCGTGTCCGGTCAGCGTATGTCCGGTCACACGCTTCATGGCGTCGGGCGACCAATAGGTACGCACATCACAGAACACGGACGCGGTGTTGGTCAGGAGGTTTCCGAAAAGCATCGCGACGCCGTTGAGAGAGTCGTTCTCGGTCGCGAGGACGAACGGTGCGCGCGGACCGTTCCAGTCAAAGGTAGTGTTGGATATCGCCTCCATAAAGTCGCCGTTTGGGAGGTAGTCCGTCCACTGGCGCTGACCCTGAAAGCCCGAAAGGATCGCGTTATGTCCTAAGGATTCCTCGAAGAAGCCCATCTCGGCGAGTTTCGGGTTGCCGTGCATCATCCTTCTGCGCGCGGGAGTGCTGAATCTCGGCGGGGTTATAGTCCTTCCCCTCCGGGCAGTTGGCACGCGTCCAGGCGTAGGCTTTTTCGAACATCTCATGGTCGTAGATGCCTTTGTTAATGCGGCGGTCGAACTCAATCATGTCGATGTACTCGTTGCGCATGCCGAGGTAATCCTTGAAGAAGTCGTCCTTGACGATGGAGCCGCCGATGCCCATCGCGACGCCGCCCATCGACAGATAGGACTTGCCGCGCATCAGTGCGGCAGCCAGCCCGGCCTTCGCGAAGATCAACAGCTTCTGCGCGACATCGGCGGGGATATCGGTGTCGTCGATATCACGGACGTCGTGGCCGTATACAGAGAACGTGGGCAGACCCTTCTGTGCGTAAGACGCGAGCGCGGCGGCGAGATAGACCGCGCCGGGACGCTCGGTGCCGTTGAAGCCGTAGATGGCCTTCGGGCGCTGCGGGTTGGCGTCCATAACCTCGGTGCCATAGCACCAGCAGGGTGTAACGGTGACGGAGACGCCGACATTTTCACGGGTGAAGTAGTCCTCACACGCGGCGGCCTCAGGAACACGTCCGATGGTGCTCTGAGCAATGATGCACTGCACGGGCGTACCGTCGGGATAGCGCAGCGTGTTCTCAAACAATGCCTTGACGGACTTCGCCATGTTCATCGTTTGAGCCTCGAGGCTGTCGCGTACACCGGGACGGCCGTCGATTACGGGGCGGATACCGATTTTCGGAAAGTTCGACATAGCAGATACCTCCATTGACTATGTAATGTTTATCGGATGGCTTTCAGGAGCCTAGGGAGCAGGGACGCGGCGACGGCATAGGCGCCGAGTGCGTTGAAGTGCGTGCCGTCCTCCACACGAAACTGCGGAAGGTGTGGGATGACTGTGCTGCCGTCGATGAAGTCAAACCCCATGCGGCGGCAGAGTGCGGTCTGCTGTGTATAATACTCTGCGCGTACCGTTTCGATATCCGCACGGGGACTTGTGGTATAGCACCACACAAGCGTGATGGGGATAATCACCGCGCCGGAGTATATCTTGCGCAGCTTCGTCAGGTACGCTTCGGCACGGTCTATCAGCGCGGGAACCTCGGCAGGCGTATAATACTCGGCGACGCCGTCACGATAGACGACCTGATGGTTCACACGCCGCACGAGATCGTTGCCACCGAACTCCGCGAACACGACCTTCGGCTGCAGACCGTCGTCAGGGTCGAGCGTTGAGGCATCGAAGTAAAGCGAACCGATGCCACGGTTGACAAAGCGTGTATCCGTCTCCCTCGCGAGAATCGACGGAAACGCCAGCGACGGCGTCGGGGTGTAGGCGGACTGTGTGAGTGAGTCGCCGTAGTACAATATCAGCGGAAGCCGGGTACGGTCGACCGGACGGAAGTCTCCGAGCGAGAGGTTTGTCAGCGTGACCCGGGCGTTGGAGGGAAGGTAAATCTCAAGAAGCGTCTCGCCTGCCGTGCGCTTCTCGTAGGAGACGCGGGTCACTGCGGGTTCTTCGGGAAGTGTGAGGTTGTGCATGAGGACGCCGTTCTCATAAAAATCGACGCCGGTGAAGCGGGTGTAGAAGCCGTCAGTGGTCAGGTCGAAGGAGACCTCGGGTGACGATGTATAAAACGCGAGAGACACGCCCGCCGCGCAGCGTCCGAAGCGCTCATAGTTTGGATGCAGCGCGCCGAGTGCGGCAAGCTGGCGGTTAGTGAAACGGGTCGGGGTAAATGTGCCGTCCTGCTCGATGACGCGGTAAACGTTCTGGAAGATGTCCCTGTACATAGTACCCTCCGTCAGTTGAGGAAATCTTTAAGCTTCTTGGAGCGGCTGGGATGCCGCAGCTTGCGCAGCGCCTTCGCCTCAATCTGTCGGATGCGTTCACGGGTGACGTTGAACTCGCGGCCGACCTCCTCGAGCGTGCGGGTCCTTCCGTCCTCGACGCCGAAGCGCAGCTTTAAGACTTTCTCCTCACGCGATGTCAGCGTTCCGAGGACGTCGACGAGCTGCTCACGAAGGAGTGTGAAGGACGCGGCCTCTGCGGGTTCCGGGACATCGTCGTCGGAGATGAAGTCGCCGAGGTGGGAGTCCTCCTCCTCGCCGATCGGAGTCTCAAGCGACACCGGTTCCTGCGCGATCTTCATGATCTCCCGCACGCGATCGACGGGCATATTGATCTCGTCGGCGATTTCATCGGCTGATGGGTCATGTCCCAGCTCCTGTAGAAGCTGTCTTGAGACGCGCATGACCTTGTTGATCGTCTCGACCATATGCACGGGAATGCGGATGGTGCGCGCCTGGTCGGCGATGGCACGTGTGATCGCCTGGCGAATCCACCAGGTCGCGTAGGTGGAGAACTTGTATCCCTTGGTATGGTCGAACTTTTCGACGGCCTTGATCAGACCAAAGTTGCCCTCTTGGATGAGGTCTAAAAACTGCATTCCGCGGCCGACGTAGCGTTTGGCAATGCTGACGACCAGACGGAGGTTTGCCTCTGCCAGACGCTTCTTCGCGGTCTCATCGCCGGCAGCCATCTGCTCCGCGAGTGCCAGCTCCTCGTCGGCGTCGAGCAGATCCACCTTGCCGATTTCCTTGAGGTACATGCGTACCGGGTCGTCGAGCGCGTAGTTGTCCGCGAGCGTTGCGGTCTCGTCCAGCTCCTTCTGCGTGACCTCCTCCACCTCGTCGAGGTCCGCCGGAATGTCCTCGATGATCGTGTCGGGCGGGTACTCATCCACAACGATCTCGATGCCCAGAGATTCGAAGGTATCGTAGAGCTTATCGATCTGTTCGGACTCGAACTCCAGCTCCTCGAGGACGTCCATCAGCTCCTTATAGCTCAGCTTGCCCTTCTTCTTGCCGTATTCGATGAGGTCTTTCAAGCCCTGCTTTTTTTCTTCCAGTGTCGCCATAATGATTCCTCCAAAGCGCTATTTCTTCGCGCGGATCAGCTCTTCCAGCGATAGATTCTCTTGTATATGTTCCATTTTGAGCACATCGATGCAGTCGGACATGACGCGCTCGGCCTCGGTGACGGGAGTTTGTGCGAGGATTGCCGCGAGCTGCGAGGTTTCCGCGTCGGTCATCTCCTGCGACAGCCCGTCGAGCGTAACGCTCTCATTGCGGTCAAAGTACTCGAGCAGCTGCTCGACGGTCTTGCGGTACAGCGGGACCGTGAAGTGCGCGCTGTCGATGTTTTCACGTCTGAGTGTTTTGCACAGCGCCAGGTCATGGAACAGCAGAGCAAGGATTCTCTCCTCTGCGCGCGCGGCTTTCGGATTATCGAAGCGCAGCTCTCTTGCTTTCGGCTGCACCATCCGCACCGGGTTTGCCACCCGCCGCAGTTCCTCACCGCGTGCCTTTTTCTGCCGTGCCTTGATCGCTTTGTTGACCTGCAGCGTCAGTGCGTCGGCAGAGCTGTCGGTATCCTGCGCGACCTTGCGGATGTACACGTCGCGCTCGACGGGTTCGGTGACGGTGGACAGCAGTGCGGCGGCGTCGGTGAGATACTTCGTCTTCGCCTCCGGAGTCGTCAATCCGTCCGGGCCGATCAGCCGTGAGAGCCGGTAAGTCAGGTCGCCCTGCGTACCGGACAGCAGATTCCGAAACGCGTCGGCGCCGTTCTTCTTGATGAACTCGTCTGGATCCTTGCTGTCCGGGACACGGAGGATGCGGACGGTCAGCCCGGCGGCCCTGAGGATATCGATGGCGCGGGCGGTTGCAGTCTGTCCGGCGGCGTCGGCGTCGTATACGATGGTTACGGCGGACGCGTAGTGGCGCATCATCTTCGCCTGGTCGGACGTCAGCGCCGTGCCGAGCGATGCGACCGCCGTCCGGAAGCCTGCCTGATGCAGCGCGATGACGTCCATGTACCCCTCGGCTAACAGGAGCTCGTCGGTGCGCTCCTTCTTGACAAGGTTCATCGCGAACAGGTTACGGCCTTTTGAGAACACCGCCGTTTCCGGCGAGTTGAGATATTTCGGCTGCGAATCGTCTATCACACGGCCGCCGAAGCCGATGACATCGCCGCGCAGGTCGATGATCGGGAACATCACACGGTTGCGGAAGCGGTCGTAGACATGCCCCCCCTTCCCTTCAACGATCAAACCAACGTCCAGAAGCTCGCTTTTTTCGTAACCTTCCCTGATCATCGCGCTCATCAACCTGTCCCAGGCGTTAGGAGCAAATCCCAGCCCGAAGCGTCGGATGGTGTTGTCAGAGATCTGACGGCGGCGGAGGTAGTCATATCCTTCGCGGCTTTCTTCGGAGGTGAGGCAGGAGTAGAAGAAGCGTGCGGCATCGCGGTTGAGCTTTTTCTGCCGTTCACGTTTTTTTCGGTACTCGGAACCGATTTTATCTTCCGGAATCGTCATCCCTGCCTGTTTTGCCAGAACCTCAATAGCATCACGATACGGGATATTTTCAATTTTCATAATAAATTGAATGATTCCGCCGCCAGTATGACAACCGAAGCAATAGAATAGCTGCTTGCCGGCATTGACACTGAATGATGGCGTCTTTTCGTTGTGGAACGGGCAAAGTCCAACATAATTTGAGCCTTGTTTTTTGAGAGTTACATACCGCGACACAATCTCAAGAATGTCGCAGCGGTGTATCAGTTCGTCGATGAACTGGTTCGGTATCGCCACGCGCATCCCTCCTTTTACATAAGCCGTGCGGCTTCATCCAATCTTATACAGATTACGCACTCTTTATACTGGATACTTCACAGTAAAGCACGATATGAACAACCATACAGTCATATTATACTTTATTCCATCCCATCGGGATGAACAGCGAACGGAAGGTATTGACCGCGTAGACGTCGGACATTCCCGCAAGATAGTCGCACACACGCCGCTCAACGCTTGCGGTGGAAAAGTCGCGGAAGTGTTCGGGCAGCCGCTCAGGGTTTTTAACGAAGCAGCGGTAGAGCGTTGTGAGCATCTCGGTCGCCTTCGTTTCCTCACCCTTGACGACGGGGTTGCGGTAAACGCTCAGGAACAGGAAGTCCCGCAGTTCGTCGAGTGCCCGCGAGCGTTCGTCCGACAGCGACACGCGGGGGCAGTCAAAACTGTTGTCGATTATGTCAATCACCAGTGTGTTGATGCGCTGCTTATAGGTTGTCCCGAGCGTACGCTTGACGTTCTCGGGTATCTGCTCCTCAGTCAGGACACCCGCGTGAAGGGCGTCGTCGAGGTCATGGTTGACATACGCGATGCGGTCGGCGACGCGCACGACCATTCCCTCGAGCGTCGCGGGCATCCTGTCTCCGGTGTGGCAGAGGATGCCGTCGCGCACCTCGTTGGTGAGGTTCAGTCCCTGTCCGCCCTTTTCGAGCACGTCGACCACGCGCAGGCTCTGCTCGTTATGCCGGAAGCCTTCGCTGCACAGCTGATGGAGTGTCTCCTCACCGGCATGACCGAACGGCGGATGGCCGAGGTCGTGCCCCATTGCGATGGCTTCGGTGAGATCCTCGTTGAGCCGCAGTGCACGGGCGATGACGCGGGCAATCTGTCCAACCTCGAGCGTATGAGTCAGGCGCGTGCGGTAGTGGTCGCCCTCCGGGGACAGGAAGACCTGCGTCTTATGCTTGAGCCGCCGGAAGCTTGAGCAGTGGATGATGCCTCCGCGGTCACGCTCGAAGTCCGTGCGCACGTCGCACGGCTCCTTCGGACGCAAACGTCCCGTCGAACGTGCCGCCGGTACCGCGTAGGGCGACAGCGTATGCAGCTCTTCCTGCTCCAGACGTTCCCGGATGGTCATAGCCCAATGCCTCCTATATTGTCTTCTATAAAGTCTATACGCAAAAAGAGGGCTGAAACCCTCTTTTTATCTCAAAGTTTTTATGAATTTCTTCAGACTCTTTCAATCGGGCAGTACACTGCGAACGAGCTTCACAATCTGCATATCCGTCGCAGCCATCTCCTTTATATCCGCTCGGGCAGCATCGACTCCCCTGCCCGGCTGACGATCGCGCGGCCGCCGGTGAGGTCGTAGACCGCTTGTGTCAGCAGCAGCTCTATAGCCTCGGGAATCAGGACGGTGTGCGTCACGTCCAGGTCATAGGCCGTCGACGCCTCACGCACCGGATAGTCCTTCAGAAGGTACTTGAGCTTTTCATAGTACGGGTACTCGCAGAGAATCTCCAGCGTGACATAGGGCGCCATCTTTGCGACCCCGGCAGCATCGAGTGCGAGGGCGGCGGTACCGGAGTACGCGCGTACCAGTCCGCCGGCGCCGAGCAGGATGCCGCCGAAGTAGCGTGTGACGACGCAGAGGAAGTTTGTAATATTGCGCTTACGAAAGACGTCGAGCACGGGCAATCCGGCGGTACCCTTAGGCTCTCCGGCGTCGGAGAACCGCGTGATGTTTGCTGTGTGGATGTCGTAGGCGTAGACGCCGTGGGTCGCGCGCTGATGCTTTTCTGCAAGCTCACGGATGTGCGCCTGCGCCTCGTCTTCGCTTTGGATGAGGAAGACGTTGCCGATGAAACGCGACTTACGCTCAATCAGTTCAACTTCGGACGGCTCGAAGGGAACATAGTAGACTTCCATACGCGCCTCCTGTGATTCAGTCGATCTCGCTGAGGAATTTCACATCAGTGACGAACTCGCGCACCCAGCCGTAGGTACGGCTGTCGCAGACCGCGTCTATGAGGATTGCATCGTCGGTGTACTCGACCTTCTCCACTTTCGCATCACGATACAGAACGTCGAGGCGTCCGGCTTCGGCGTACGGCAGCGCGATCCGGACACGCCGGTGTCCCCGGTCAAGGAGTCTCGCCATTGCACGCTTCAGTTCCGGAAGTCCGTCGCCGGTCTTCGCCGAGATGATGACCACGTCATTGCCGCGCGGCAGAATATCCGCGTCGACGCGGTCGGACTTGTTGAACACGCGCAGTATCGGTGTCTGTTCGAGCTGCAGCTTTGTGATCAGCTCGTCGACGACGGAGGCCTGATCCTGCCAGTGCGGGTTGGAGAGGTCGATCACATGCAGCAGGAGGTCTGCGTAGGCAAGCTCCTCGAGCGTTGCGCGGAAGGCGTTGATGAGCAGATGGGGCAACTTGTGGATAAACCCGACGGTGTCGGAGATTAAAATCTCCTGCGTATCGGAGACGTCCATACGCCGCAGCGTCGTGTCGAGCGTATCGAACAGCCGGTCGCAGGTATGAATATCGGAGTCGGTGAGGGCATTGAGCAGCGTGGACTTCCCGGCGTTGGTGTAGCCGACAATCGCGGCGACGGGAATCTCGACGTTGGCGCGGCGCTTACGTCCGACGTCGCGCACGCGGCTGAGGTCGTTGATGTCACGTTCCAGCTTGGTGATGCGGGAGCGGATGTGACGGCGGTCGGTCTCGAGCTTGGTCTCACCGGGACCTCGTGTCCCGATGCCGCCGCCCAGACGTGACAGCACGTTGCCCATACCGGAGAGTCTGGGCAGCAGATAACGGTACTGCGCGAGTTCCACCTGTAATTTGCCCTCGGCGGTACGTGCGCGGGATGCGAAGATATCGAGGATCAGACCCGCACGGTCCATGACACGCAGCCCGGTTTCATCCTCGATGGCCTTGAACTGCGACGGCGACAGCTCGTTGTCAAAGATCAGCAGCGTGGCGTCGTTTACCTCAGCAAGCGCTTTGATTTCGGCGAGCTTGCCGGCGCCGATCATTGTGTGCGGATCGGGCGTCGTGCGTTCTTGCAGGACTTTTGCCGTGCAAATGCCGCCGGCGGTTTTCAGCAATTCCTCCAGCTCGTCCAGGGTCTCCCAGGTGGCGTCTTCCTCATGTGTGAAGACGTTCGAGCGGACACCCGCGAGGATGGCGCGCTCATTATTTTCGTGTACGGTTGGTGTGTTCATAAAGGTGACACAGACCCCTTTTTGTTCATTTAAGGCGGTTGTGCCCGTGTGATGCGTTATAAAGATAAAAAACCTGCCGTCTATGGAAAGCGGCAGGTTTATCGTTCCCGTGAGAAGACGGGAGGGCTTTTGAAAAAGGCAAGACTCACTTGTCGGTCAGACCAAACTTCTTTTTGAAGCGGTCGACACGGCCGCCGGTATCTACCAGCTTCTGCTTGCCGGTAAAAAACGGATGGCACTTGGAGCAGATTTCGACGCGAATGTCCTTCTTCGTGGAGCCGGTCTCGATAACTTCACCGCAGGCACACCGAATGGTGGTCGGTTGGTAATTCGGATGGATTCCTTCCTTCATCGTTGACACCCCCTGTTACTTTTGTTGGTTTGCTTACAGCTTTTTGCAACGTCCCGGAAGGTTTATGGTAAAACCGTCGTTCAAGCTCTTAGCACGTGCCTTTTATGATACCATATTATGCGTAAAAAAGCAAGTGTTTTTTCACGTTTTCAGAAGAATTTTTTCGTGTATTATGTTCCGCGTAATGGACAACATGCACTTACCGCGTACCGGATATGCCGATAAAACGCGAGCGATCAGCTTTGGCCTTGAGCCTTCCCGGGAAAGTATCCCATCTCCATACGTACCTCACGTCTTGCAAGGTCGGTGTTTGTGTAGCAGCAGGCATCAAAACCGATGAGCGTAAAGCCTTGGGAGAGGTAGAACGCGATGGCGCCGGCGTTGCACGACTGTGTCTCGAGAATCACCGCGCGGCGCTTCTCCCGGACTGCACGCTCCTTTACGGCGTCCATCAAGCTCCGTCCGAGTCCCATCCGCCGGTGCGCCGCATCTACCCACATCTCCGTCACGCGCAGCCGATTGCTCCAGCTTTCCACACATGTTTCCGCGACGCCAATCAGCGTCCCGTTCTCTACCATACCGTATGCGATGATGTCATCCCAATACGGCTGAAAAAGCCGGTCATTGGTGACGTTCCGGTTGATAAAGGTTTGTTCGAAGGGCTTCTTCTCAAACGTGACGCGGAAGCAGTTGATGTTGCCGACGAGCTTTACATCATAATAGAAATCGGAGGTGTAGGTGAAATCGAGCAAATACCCGCGCCAGACCTTCGGGTCAAGCGGTCGGATATCGTACATGTGCGGTCAGTCCTTCCTTTTGTTTATTCTCATAATCTGCGACAGTGTACAGTCCGATGATGACGCACACTACGCTGCCGGTCAGCAAGCGATCAGTCTGCGCTGAATAGCTTCCCTGTCTCGACACAGCTTTTCAGTTCTTCCGTATCTTCGAGCTTATAACACGTCGCTGCATTTCTGTGCGATACTCTTCCATTATATATTGTGCACGCATTTCAAGTAAAAGTCATAGTGTCGACTATATGCCTTTCTATATTGACATAGTGTCGGCATTTATGAATTAAGTTACATAATATAAGACACTATGTCGAAGTCATCTAGTAGGTTATCGACATAGCGTCTAAAACGTCAAATTATTGCCAGCTCTATAGCCTGTGCAACGTTGTTCGCCGCAAGCAGCGTCAGTCCTGCAGGCGGCTTTAATCCGATGCATGAACGTTTCGGTACGACGCACTCGGTGAATCCAAGACGTCGGATCTCCGTCAGACGCTGCAGCACTCCACTGACCGTCCGCAGTTCTCCGGTCAGACCGACCTCGCCGAACGCTGCCATCTTTTCCCGCAGCGGACGTTCCCGTACGCTTGACACGACTGCCAGCAGCGCCGGTAAGTCTGCCGCCGGTTCCGTCAGGCTAAGACCACCGGTTACATTCAGATATACGTCGCAGTTGCCGACGGA
>JAAZKA010000050.1 GCA_012800055.1 Clostridiales bacterium | reverse complement strand
GCTCGATCGTGTAGTAGATCGGGATGAGCAGAAACAGCATCCACGCCGGGTGCCACAGACCAGCCGTGAACCCCAGAATCAAGAACACCACTGTTATAAGAACCGGGAATATGCCGTTGAGCCACTTTATCAGCCGATCATTCTCCGGTATCTCAACCTCACGTACGGGCGGGACGGACGTCTCGGGCTGTGCGGTGTCCGGCTCAGCATAGGTACCGGGCGAGGTATAGCCGGTGTCGAGCAAGGTATCGAGCGAAACGCCGTAGAGCCGGGAGAGCGTCACGAGCTGGTTGGCATCGGGGGACGCCTCGCCTTCCTCCCAGCGGTCGACGTCCTTCGTCGAGACACCCAGCAGCTCGGCGAGCGCTTCCTTCGTCATGTCTTTCGACCGCCGCAGATCGCGCAGCCGGTTACCGATGGCAATGTTCATAGAGGATCCTCCTTTAATGAATCAAGATACAGGTGACAGCGTTCGGAACGAACGAAACGGTCGGAACGAACGAAACGGTCGGAACGAAATGGTCAGGGCAGGATGGCAACCGCGCGGGTTGGAGCGCCGTCGGCGTTGAGGAATACGGGCGGAAATGCGCATAGTGTGAAGTGTTCCGGCAGCCCGTCGAGGCTGCACAGGTTCTCGATCTGGATCATTCCCGCACCGAGCAGTATCCGATGGATTGGAAGCGCTCCGCCTACGGGGTCAAAGGAAATCGCGTCGACGCCGATACCAGACAGACCTGACTGCGCGACGATCCGCGCGGCATCCGGGGAAAGTGTCGGGAATGGTCCGTAGTAGGCGGGCGTACCCCATGTGTGTTCAAGTCCGGTGCGCAGAATGAGGAACCGGACGCCGGTGAGATCGGGCAGCATGTCCGGCGGAATCAGCCCGTCGCGCGGCAGTCCCGTGCAGTCGAGCATAACCGCCTCGCCATAGAAGCGATCCGCGCTGAGCCGGTCAAGCGTGACGCCGTCTTCGAACAGATGGGCGGGCGCGTCGATGTGCGTACCGACATGCGACCAGATATAAAGCGCCGTTTCACGGTAGCGGTCGCGTTCGAAGGTCGACGCGGAAGAGAGCGTCGGCGGGAGTGTGCCCGGATAGACCGGCATGTCCGGCGCGATCGTGTGCGACAGGTCGATGATGCGCATCCCCGTCAGCCCTTCTTTCGTGTATTGGCTCTCGCGTAGTCCCGGCGCTGCGCGCGGAAAATGCAGTAGCCGTCCCGTTCGGTCACGCGGACGCCGCCAAACACAGATGTCAGCTTGTTGCGGTACCAGTCGAGCCGCTTGGTGACCATCACCAGTTCCCCACCGATCTTCAACCGGTTGAAACCTTTTTCGATGAATCGCTTGGCAACCGCGAAATCGGTGTGATAGGGCGGGTTCAACAGGATCAGGTCAAACCCCGAGACGTCAAGCGCGTCGTAGGCGTCGCTGAGGACGATGTGGACAGGGAGACCGTTGGTGTCGGCATTCTTCCGCGCGCAGTCGACGGCGTCCTGGTCGACGTCGCAGAGCCAGACGTTCTCCGCTCCGACGGTGAGCGCGGCGCATAATCCGACCAGCCCGTTCCCGCAGCCCAGGTCGAGCACACGCATCCCCTGCCTGAAGGTGACAGTCGAAGGCATCGCGAGCGTTCCGGCATCGGGATGGTCTGGAGAGAACAACGTCGGGACAGGCGCGGGGGTCAGCGTACGGCCGGCGCAGGAATACCGATAGCCCATATGGAAGCCTCCTGTAACGGTTTCATTATACCACGATTGCGCAACGAACGCAAGTGCAATTCTTTTGCGTAAAGGTAAAATCCGCGCGGGTTACTTGAAAGACCGCGTGGGTTGTGGTACAATAAAGTGGATGAATATGGACATAATGCCCTCGGTGAGTGTGCCGGTTTGATCGGTGAACAGCATTCCATAGAATAGGAGAATTATATGAGCTTCTTTGATGATGAACGTTTTGAAAAGTGGCTCTGGGTGGAGCTGATCGGCTTTGACCGCGATCTGCCGGACTGCGGCGTAGCGGAATATCTGTCACGTGCCGGCTTTGTCCCGACGGGCGTGTCATTACTGCTGACGTGGACGGGCTTCGTGCTGGACTTCGACGGTTTTGACCGAGAACGTCCGCTCCATCAGGGCGAGTGCAGTTACTACGGCCATCCGGCAAACCCGGAGCGGCGGCGGCAGGTGTGGACAAACCTCGACCTGCGGCGCTTGATCGATACGCTGCACGCAAGGGGTATTCGGGTATACCTGAGTTTCTTCAACTACGCCTCGACCGGATGCGATGCCGGCGTTGTGAAGCATCCATTCTTTGAGGGTAAGGAGACATTGTATGAATACTCCCTCAAAGGGCGTACCGGTACGCTCGGGATGCTCAAGAGGATGCCCGACGGCAGCTTTTTCGCGGATACACTGATTGCGAAAACCGTCGCGGCGCTCACGGGGTACGGCTTCGACGGCCTTCAGCTCGCCGACGGCCTGTCATCGCCGCGCGTGAGTCTGCAGGAAGGCGACTACTCCGACGATATGGCGGAGCAGTTCGCGGACTTCAGCGGGCTGACGTTGGACACGGGGTGCGACAACAACCCGGAGCGGTACCGTGCGCGTGCGGAGCTGATCTGGCAGGAGCATCGCGCGCAATGGCTGGACTTCTGGCGGGCAAGATGGACGGCGTTCTACCGCAAGCTGTCACGGGCAATCGACGCCGCGGGGAAGGAGTATGTCTTCAACGCCGCGTGGACAAGGGACCCGTTCGAGGCAAGATACCGCTACGGTGTGGACTATCGAACCGCCGCAGACGCGGGCGCAAGAGGGATGATGGCCGAGGATGTCGGCGCGGGGCTGGCAATCCTGTCCGAGCGGGACAACGGTTATTTGATGACGGACGCACAGCGGCGTCGGATCCACTACCAGTTCCAGGCGGCGCTGATGCTCACCCGCGCGGCGCTTCCCGATGGGAAGAAGCTGCTGCCGCTTGCCGGTATCCATGACATGCAGGAGCAATGGGGCGTCCTCGAACATCAGCCGACGGCGATGCTCAGGAACGTCGCGACAAACCTGAACACCTATCTGCGTACAAGCGGCGGACTGCGGCCGATCATCGACGGACCGTGGTACTGTCTGGCGGACAGCATCACGCCCGCTCAATGGGAGTTCATCCGTTCATGCTGGGATATCCCGCTGACCCCGCATCCGGTGCGCACGGCGGGTGTGACACTGCTCTGGTCGGATGAGCGGCTTGAACGGGAACTGGAGGCGTTCATCAAAACACGCCGAACGCCTACGCATCAACTTCTCGCGGAGCTTCTCTATCATAACGCGCCGGTACACACAATCGTGCGGAACATCGCGGATGCGGAGGGCGATGTGCTGGTGACAAACCCCGACCTGCTGAGTGAGGACGAGCGGGCAGCGGTTCAGGCATACGACCGGGTCTGGCTGCTGGGCGGGACGCTTGACGGCTTCCGGGAGGTGCTCACGGAGAAAGCGGCGTTTGGAACGCTGGCGCTGTCATGCAGAGAAGCCGCAGAACCGGTATGCCTCGAGAATCCGACGGCGTATGCGTTTGACCCGAAGACGTCGCGGGAACCGGTGGGGATGCTGTGGACACATCCGCTGGAGTTTGCGCCCTGGTCGGACGATTTCTTCTCACGCGCGGCGAACATCCTGACGGACACGACCGATACGCCAACGCTGACGGCGCCCGCATCGTGCAAACACCTGACGGTGTGGACGTCGGAGAACAGCTGCCGGGTATTCCTCGGCAACGACGATTACTGGTACAACCACCCGACGGCGGAGTTCAGGCGGGAGATTGCGACGGCGCGGTGCCTGACAAAATACGACGGATTTCCGGTACCCGTCAACGGTACAAGCTTTACGCTCAGAGTCCCGCCGCGCGGGATGGAAATCGTCGAAATAACACTGAAATAAAAAAAGAGAGGGAACGCTGCACGCGGCGCTCCCTCTCTTTTTTATTCGATGACTCTATTGTCGGCAAGAATCTCGGGTTTGTACTTCATACTGTCCTGCTCGGTGATCTCCCGGATGACGCGGCAGGGATTGCCGGCGGCGAAGGACATGGGCGGGATGTCGCGGGTGACGACGGCGCCGGCGCCGATCACGCAGCCGTCGCCGATGGTGACGCCCGGGCAGACGGTGACGTTCGCGCCGAACCAGCAGCGGTTTCCGATGGTGACGGGCTTGGCGTAGCAGAAGCGCTTCTTGTTGCCCTGCGCGTCGAGCATAAAATTGCGCTCGTCGGGAAGCATCGGGTGGACCGGTGTGACGATGGTGACGCCGGGACCGAAGTTGCAATCGTCGCCGATGGTAACCGTCGCGTCATCCTGGATGGTCAGGTTGAAGTTTCCAAAGAACCGCTCGCCGATGTGGGTATGTTTGCCGTAGTGGAAGTAAATGGGACCCTGGAAGAACCCGCTGCCGAAGCTGCCGAGTATTTCGCGGATGATCGCATTCCGTTTTTCGGTTTCATCCTCATAGGTCGCGTTGTAATCGACGTTCAGGTTGTGGGTGCGCAGCTTGATTGCCCGCAGCTCCGGGTCTCCGGGGCAGAACAGGATGCCCGCCATGATCTTTTCTTCTTCGCGCATGAAATATCCCTCCGTATCAAGCATATCAAATGTGCCGCTGTTTCCTGCGCAGAGCTTTCGCACAAGGACAATCCGCCTGCCTCTATCGACTTGCAGCCGCCGATCGCATAGGGGTTACCTCGTCGTGAGACTCCAGCTTTTGTCCTCCGCAGCGTTTCGGTATACGTCAGTGTAGCATACTATGACAAAGAAGTCAAGGCTGCCGCCGTGCTGTTTTCGGTCGTGTTCCAGGATACGGGTGTGGTCATGGATGCCGCCGCAGACCTCTTCGGCGGGGTGGACGGTGGATGAGACGATGCAATTTTAAGACAAGCTTTAACAAGGGCAGTTTCAGTCAGATGCTTAAAATCCGGGGGTATCAGAAAAGCCCCAACCGATGATCGGTTGAAGCTTCCTGAGCCAACATAAACGGTAACCAATTCCCGCCGTGATGATGAGTTGATTAAATAAATAGATTCACGTTGGATTCTTCCGCATCTCCCAAATAGGCACCTACACCGCCGAGCTCAACACCGTCGATCAGTTCTTCCGGCTTGATGCCCATAACGTCCATGCTCATCGTGCAGGCAACAACCTTTACACCCTGGTGCATTGCCTTTTGAATCAGCGTTTCCAGCGAATCCACATTCTTGTCCTTCATGATCTTTTTCATCATGGCGGTGCCCATGCCAGCCATGTTCATGCGGGACAGCGGAAGCTTCCTGCTTCCCCGCGGCAGCATGGCGCCGAACATGGATTCCATGAAGGTTTTCTCCACGGGCTGCTTGCGTTCCTTACGCAGTGCGGTCAGCCCCCAGAAGGTGAAAAACATGGTCACCGGCCTGCCCATGGCCGCCGCGCCGTTTGCGATGATAAAACTTGCCAGCACCTTATCGAGATCGCCGGAGAACACGATGATCGTTTTCCCGTCACCCGTGTCACGGGCGGCGGCATCGACACTGTTTCCACCCTTTTTCACGAGTGCAACATAGTCGTTTCCATGCCGTTCGTTGGAGACCAGTGTGTTGCCCGTTCGTCTGCACCAAGCGACGATGTCCTTGGCAAAGCCGGGGTCGGAGGCGGAAACCTCCAATAACTCGCCGTCCTTCATATCCCGTATGGATTCAAAAACCTTCATGATCGGGCCGGGGCACTGCATACCGATGCAATCAAGGCGTATTGACGCGGTCGGCATTGAGCCGCTCTCAACAAATCCGCTGTCTGAAACAGGAGCCTGATCCATACTTGACATAACATCCTCTTGATAATGGGTCGATTGATAGAAGCGCGTTCCGCCGGGATAGAGAAGCACATCAGAAAATTCGTGCTGCACCAATATCCGCGCCGCATTGTAGGCGCGTACACCGATGGCGCAGAAAGTTATGATGCGTTTTCTCTTATCCAGTTCGGAAAGCCTGTCCCGCAGCTGACCAAGCGGGATATGCTTTGCATGCGGCAGCGCAAACGCCATCAGCTCCGCGTCCTCGCGCACATCCAGCAGCACGGCATCCGGATCGTTTTCAACCGCATCCCACGCCGCAAACCGCACCGCTTTGCGCAGTACGTTTTCGGCAACGAAGCCCAGCATATTGACCGGGTCTTTCGCCGAAGAATAGGGCGGCGCATAGGCAAGCTCCAGTTCCTTCAGCTCGTTCACACCGCCGCCCAGCCGGATGGTCACGGCAACGGTATCGATGCGCTTGTCCACGCCGTCCCTGCCGACGATCTGCGCGCCGAACAGCTGTTTCCCATCCATCGAAAACAGCAGCTTGAGCGTCATGGGTACAGCGCCGGGGTAATAACTGGCGTGGGAGTTCTGCGTAATGATGATGCTTTCATAGTCACTGCCCTTGACGAGCCCGCGCTTCAAGAGCGTCTTTTCATTTGCGCCCGTCGACGCGGCAGTCAGGTCGAAGACTTTCGCTACAGACGTTCCCTGTGTGCCCTTGTAGGTTTCCTGCGCTCCGGCAATATTGTCGGCGGCGATACGCCCCTGCTTGTTGGCAGGCCCGGCCAGCGGAATCATGGTTCGGTCCTTTAGGATGAAGTCCTCAACCTCGATCACATCGCCCACGGCATAGATGTTTGGGTCAGAGGTGCGAAGATATTCGTCAACGACCACGCCGCCGCGCGGGTTCAGTTCAAGACCGGAAGTCCTGGCAAGCTCGCTGTTGGGGCGTACACCGATGGAGAGAATCACAAGCTCCGCGCTCACGGTCTTGCCGCTTTTGAGCGTAATCGTCACATCCCGATCGGTATCGGCAAAGGAGCAAACACCGTCGCCCAGATAGAGCTTCACGCCGTTTTGCACGATGTTTTCATGAAGAAGCTGCGCCATCTCATAGTCGAAGGGCGCCATCACCTGATCGAGCATTTCTATCAATGATACGTCCAGGCCGATATGGCGCAGATTCTCCGCCATTTCAAGGCCAATGAAACCGCCGCCTATGACAGCAGCGGACTTTATACCATGCTCGCGAATCATCGCCCGGATGTCGTCTGTATCGGGGACCGTCCAGAGCGTTTTTATTCTTTTCGAGTCAATGCCGGGGATGGGCGGCCGCAGCGGTGATGAGCCGGTGGAAAGCACAAGTGTATCGTAGCTTTCATCGTATGTTTTTCCGGCGGCAATATCCTTGACCTTGACGGTCTTGTTCTCCCGGTCAATCGAGATGACTTCACTTTTCACGCGTACATCCACGCAGAACTTCTTCCGCATTGCTTCCGGCGTCTGCAGAAGAAGTGCACTTCGTGATTTGATGACATCTCCGACATGATAGGGCAGGCCGCAATTCGCATACGATATGTACTCGCCGCGCTCCAGCATCACGATCTGCGCATTTTCGTCAAGCCTTCTCAACCGGGCTGCACAGCTTGCGCCGCCCGCTACGCCGCCTATAATGACAGTTTTACTCATCTTTCTTCACCTCGCATCTTCCGAGGTTGGGCAGATCTCTTTTGAGAGCGGTATGCAGTTTTTGTTTCATTGCCTGAACGCCTCCTTCTCTGCTCAGTATAAATCGGATGCGTTCCCCTTTCCGTGATTTTGTCACGCAAGCCGTAAAAATTTTTCGCCTGTGAATGAAAAGAAGCGCCCGTCGTGATGACGGGCGCTTCTTTGGTTCATATATTACAGATCGGTTTTCCAAAGCCCGTGCAGATTGCAGTAGGCATAAACCGCAACCGGCTTGTCGCCGTGCAGAGCGAAACTGACCTCCGGTGCATCGCCGGGCTTGAGACATTTGCGCTGGCCGCCGTTTTCGGTCTGGAGATAGACCCACTCGATGCTGTGCTCCGGAATCATCGGATGGGGAGTAGAGCCAACGGCAACCTTGACGACGTCGCCGTTTACAGTCGGCACGGGAAGGTGCTTCTCCTGACTCGCCTCCACCGTGTTGGCGACAAGCTGTGCCATCGGCTCTCCGCAGCATACCACGGGAACGCCGGAATCTTTGATCAGCCCGATGATATTGCCGCAGTGACGACAGAAATAAAACCTGTTTTTACACATTTTTGTTTCCCCCAATCAATAGTTTTCTTTTCTGACTTCAAAATAACTCCGGCTGTATTTGCACACCGGGCAGACCTCCGGAGCTTTTTTACCCATGACCAGATGACCGCAGATGCGGCATTCCCACATGGTCTCCTCGCCCTTTTCAAAGACCTTCTGCATCTCAACATTCTTCAGCAGGGCGCGGTAACGCTCTTCATGTGCCTTCTCAATGGCCCCGACTCTGCGGAAACGAGCGGCCAGCTCCGGGAAACCTTCCTCATCGGCATCCTTTGCCATGCGGTCGTACATGTCCGTCCACTCGTAGTTCTCGCCCTCGGCAGCGGCCAGCAGGTTTTCTGCGGTATTGCCCAGATGCCCGAGCTCCTCGAACCAGATGCGGGCGTGCTCCTGCTCGTTGCGTGCTGTCTTGAGGAACAGCTCGGCAATCTGGTCGTAGCCCTCGCGGGCGGCGACGCTTGCAAAGTAAGTATATTTGTTGCGCGCCTGACTCTCGCCGGCGAAAGCTTCGGCCAGGTTCTTCTCGGTCTTGGTGCCGGCATAGGGATTCGCGCCCGTAGCGGGAGCTTCTTCCATCTTCACGAATACACTGGCAGGCTGTTTGCAGCGGGGGCAGATAAAATCCGCCGGCAGAGGGCCTTCATGAATGTATCCGCAGACAGAACATTTCCATTTTTCCATTTTGATCTCCTCTGATTTTTCATTTGATTTGAGTCGTTTTAGCAGCTTTTCAACAGTCTCCTTCGGGAAGCCTTCACCCTGTGGTTTCGCAAGCTGCTCCTTCAGGAATGCAATGGCGTTTCCGCTCTGCGGAAGCATGTATCCCGCCTCGCGGATGATGTCCTCGGCCATAATGCGGTTGGACTTTTCAATGGCGGCGGCAAGTCTTCCGGACAGTCCCGCGGAAATACTTTCCTGCTCGGACTTGCTGCGCAGCAATGCGTTCATCGCGGCATTGACGGAATCGTTCTTGGGCTGCTGCGGCGGCAGTTCCACAGGGACCATGGAGATCGCGCCGCTGGGACAGGCACTTGCGCAGACGCCGCAGCCGATACATTTGTCCACGTCGATGATGCTGTTCTCGGTGTCCGTCGCTCCGGTGGGGCAGACATAAAGGCACAGGCAATCCTTTGTACAAAGACGAATGTTTCTCACAGCATACATTACATTGCCCTCCCTTCGATTTTCTCAAACTTCCAGCTCGGGACCTTGCACACGGGACAGATCCCGGGGAGATTGTCGCCCACAAAAAGGAAGCCGCAGATGGTGCAGACATACACACCGGTATTCTCCAGCATCGCGTCGCCCTCTTTTTCATAGCGGGTCAGCAGAGATTTGAGAATGCGGGTGACCTTTTCGCTCCATGTCAGCGCCCGCAGTGCCCCGCGATCCTTGAGGTCGGCGGAAACAGCGTTGGCTGTCGGGAAGCGTTCCTCAAGATCCTTTTCAATGAGGTCGAGCAGCGATTTGAAGGACGGGCTTTCCGCCGGCGCGGACACGGCCTTGTAATACCCGGCAAGTTCCGCGAACAGCGCCGCTTCCTCGGCTTTATACTGCTTCTCGCAGCCCCGCGCCAGATTGGAGCAAAGGATGCTCATCTCCAGCGGCGAAAGCTCCTTCATATCTGCAGATACTTCCATCACAGGCAGGGTTTTCTTTGGGGAAACTTGCGCATCCTGTTCCTTAAACTCCGCCTTGGCCGCACCGCAGAGGGGGCATACCCAGTCATCGGGCAGGTCTTCCCACCCGGTTCCCGGCGCAATTCCCGCCTCAGGGAGGCCCTTTGCCTCGTCGTATATGAAACCGCAGACGGAGCAAATATATTTCTTCATTGCATCGACCTCCTTTGTTTTTTATTCAATTATATTATATTCTTCAGGGAACATGTTTCCGTGACAAACTCACGTTCCGAAGTGCTTATTTATGCTCGTCACACTCGTCGGCATACGCATGCTCATGACATACGGAGCCGGTGGATTTGAGTTCGCCGCGCAGATAGCTCATCACGGCAGCTTTCGCATCGCCCTGTGCGCCGACGACGACCTCGATATTCCGTTCGTTGAAGATTTCAACGGCTCCGCCACCCATACCGCCGGCAATGATGACCTCTACGCCCATATCTCCGAGGAAGTTGGGAAGAAAACCGGGTTTGTGTCCGGGATTGGGAATGCTCTTCTCCGAGATGACAGCATTGTTCGCGCTCTCGTAGATATTGAAGTTCTCGCAGCGGCCGAAGTGACCGGCCACCATGTTCCCCATACTTGCAACAGCAATTTTCATAGCATTGTTCTCCTTCTTTTTTTCGGCTTGCGCCGTTGTTGATGATCCGAATCTGCATGATATTAACCGCCGCGATCATTCCTGCCTTCTCCCGTAGGGAGGCCGCAATGATAGGACCTTCACGGCATGCGAATCATATTCGTTCCTGCAGAATGCTTTCCTATAGTACAATCTCCTGACCGCAGGCCAGGTAATGCAGTTGATCTCCCATCAGGTTTTTCAAAAATTCGTACTGCTCCACACCCGTACAGTGGCATGTATAGAATACTGCCGGATATGTGCTCAATACAGCCGCCGCCTGCGTAAGCGTCTTCCTGCCCTCTCCGTTCAAGTCGAGTTTCATGAAGTGAAAACCGCCGATCAGCACATCCGGATGAAACCACTCCATAATATTCAGGATGCCCTTGTGGGAGCATCCGCTGATCAGCACCCGCCGTGTTCCGTCGTGGACCAGCAGATACTGCTCATGCCGAAAATCATCCGGCACAAAGTCCGAGTCATATTTCGTCGTCAGGCCGGCGCTGTCGGTCGGATACGGGTGCGGGAGCCGATTGCATGAGAACAACTCCAGTTCATCATCAATCCGAACATGATCCCCCGCAAACACCAGGCGTGGTTCGCCGGCAAGCGTCGTGTCAAGGCCGATGTAACGCTCGGTGCCGGAGTAATGCGGCTCGAACGCATAGCGGCTCAGATATATCTGCGCCGCATGATTGAGTTCCATGAAACGAGAGAGACCGCCGCCGTGGTCATAATGCCCGTGAGACAGAACCGCTGTATCCACATCACCCAGATCAACGGACATCCGCTGCGCGTTTTGAGCAAACCGATCGCTCTGTCCCATATCGAACAGAATCTTATGGCGCTCTGTTTCCATATATAAGCTCAGGCCATGTTCTGTCAGCACATCGGGACGTGCCTGTGTGTTTTCCAGTAAAACCTTAATTCTCAGCACGGTCACTCTCTCCCAAAAGCGTCATGACGTCTTTGAACACGTTTTTCAGCGCGTCCCTTGCAGGGCAGTCAACCGCCGCAAGGCTGTGTCCGGCATTGATGGCGGCGGATGCCTGCTTGTCAAAGGGTATTCTCCCTGCAAAGGGCACGTTGTTCTCTCTGCAATACTCCTCGATCGCCTCGGTATTCTCCGTGCAGGTGTCATATTTATTGACGCAGACCGCCGCCTTTGCACGGAGTATGCCGGTGGTTTTCAAAATGCGCTCCATGTCGTGGATGCCGGAGAGGGACGGATCCGCCACGATCAGCACAAGATCGACGCCGCTGACTGAGGCGATCACCGGGCATCCCACGCCGGGAGAGCCGTCGATGATGGCAAGCTTCTTTTCGGGTGCTGCATTGTAGAGCGCCTTTTTGACCTCGGTGACCAGTTTACCGGAATTGCCTCGTCCCATTTTGAGCTTCGCGGTCGAAAAAACGCGGCCGTCCCGGTAAAGCATCTGCTCTCCGGCAATATCCTCGTTCATTGTTACGGCGCTTTGGGGGCAGACATACCAGCAGACGCCGCAGCCTTCGCAGGCGTATTCGTTTACCTCGCATACCCCGCCGCGCAGTGAAATGGCGTCAAACCGGCACTTTTCAAGACAGACTCCGCAGCCGATGCATTTCGCCGGGTCGATGGAGGCTTTCTGAGAGCCGTAATAATCCCAGCGCTCCGGCTGCGTGTGCATTCCGGCCACCAGATGCAGGTTCGGCGCATCCACGTCGCAGTCGGCAAAGGCTTCCGCATTCAGAAAGTCGATGAACGCGGCGGCCACCGTGGTCTTGCCCGTGCCGCCCTTACCGCTGAGAATCAGCAGCTTTTTCATAGCTGAGCCTCCTTTCGAATGTCCGCAAGAAGGCATTGAAACAGATCTGCATATTCCCTGTCTGCCAGCGCTGCAATCTCTCCGTTCGCGCCCAGCCGCGCCAGCTTTTCACTGTACGGGATGCGGCACAGCACGGGAATGCCGTTGCTTTCGCAAAAACCTTCCAAAGCGGCATATCCGTCGTCTGCCTTGTTGATGATTACACCGCAGGGTTTTTGCAGCAAGGTTACCAGCTCATAAACCATCTTGAAATTGTGCAGACCGAAAGCGGTGGGTTCGGCCACCAGCAGACAGTAATCCGCATCCTGTACGCTCTCCATCACGGAGCAGGCGCTCCCGGGCGGGCAGTCGATGACCGTAAGTCCATCGGCCTCGCCCGCCTGCGCAAGCGCGGCTTTGATGATGGGGGTGCTGATCGCCTCTCCCAGATTCATGCATCCGGTGACGACGCGAATATCTCCGTTCTGCCCGCACTCCACAACACCCACCGGCTTATCCGTCTCCGAGATTGCACCGGTGGGGCAAACCAGTACGCAGCCGCCGCAGGAATGGCAGACTTCCGGAAAGACCATCGGCTTGTCCTTTACATAGACTAGGGCATTAAAACGGCAGAAGTCCACACACTTGCGGCAGCCGGTGCATTTCTCACTGTCAAAGACGGGCAGCTTTGTGTTGACAACCTGCTTCGTCAGCTTTTCAGGCTTCAGGAAAAGTCTTCCGTTGGGTTCCTCCACATCGCAGTCGATGTAGGCGGATTGGACCGCCGCTGCAGCCAGATTCACCGACACAAAGGTCTTGCCGGTACCGCCCTTGCCGCTGAGTACCGCCAGCTTCACCGGCGGCCGTGAAAGCCCGCGTGGAACTGTGTCATCTCCGCAAGCTTTCCCTCCTGAAAGGCGGCAAGATTTTCTTTTACGCCGGTCGACTCGGTTTTGTAGATCTTCACACCGGCTGCCTTCAGCACATCGGCAGCGTTCCGGCCGCAGCGGACGGTCAGCATAACGTTTGCACCGCTGTCGACGATCAGCTGCGCCGCTTTCAGCCCCGCGCCGCCCTGTGCGTCAGCGGCGGTATTGACAATGAACTCATCTTTTCCGCTTTCGGTATCGCGGAGGAGGAAATAAGGCGCTCTGCCTAAGGAAGCGCACACCGAGGTCTCCAAGATTTTTTCATCTACGGGAATTGCGATTTTCATAAAAGTATCTCCTTTCTCAGTGGACATTTGTCCGCGGCGATGACGGTGGCAGCCACCGCAGCCGCAATACGGTTCGTTCCCGTCGCAAAGCCGGTATTCGCCGCCGTTGATCAAAAGCGGTTTTCCTTCTACCAGCAGGACGGACAGCTTTTTTCGGGCACTGTTATGGATCTGCTGTACGGTAGTCCGAGCGATTTTCATATACCCGGCACATTCCTCCTGTGTAAAGCCCTCATGTTCAATCAGGCGGATCGCCTCGTATTCATCGACTGTCATCACTACCGCGTCTTCTGAGCAATACTCGGTTCCGATTGGCACGAATTCGGTGGCACGCGGCATACGGCACACCTTGCGCCACTTCTTCGGTCTTGGCATAGGTTACCTCCTTCAAATCCTCTGCCTTAGTTTCTGACATATGCCATTTACAAGTTCAGTATAGCATACTATATGGCATATGTCAAGTATTATATTGACACATACCGGAGATTATGCTATACTAAACGATGGAAAGAGGCGATGGTATGGAGTTTCATGATTATTTCCCGATATGGGATAAATTGACTGCGCCCGAACGTGAGCTGCTGATGAGCACGGCAACCCTGCGGAGCGCACCCAAAGGGAAGCTGCTGCACAACGGCTCGGCGGATTGCGTGGGGTTGTTTCTGATCTGTTCCGGGCAACTCCGTGCGTTCATCCTGTCCGATGAGGGCAAGGAGGTCACGCTTTATCGCCTGTTCGAGCATGATATGTGCCTGTTCTCGGCGTCGTGTATCATGAACAGCATCCAGTTCGATATCACGATCGAAGTGGAGAAGGACGCGGAGTTTTGGGTTGTTCCGGCTGAAGTTTATAAAAACCTGATGGAGAGTTCTGTTTTCGTCGCAAACTACACCAACCAGCTTATGGCGACGCGCTTCTCAGAGGTCATGTGGCGGATCGAGCAAATCATGTGGAAAAGTTTTGATAAGCGCCTGGCTTCGTTTTTGCTGGAGGAAAGCTCGCTTGAGGGAAGCAATACGCTGAAAATCACCCATGATAAAATCGCCGCGCATATGGGGACCGCCCGCGAGGTGGTCACGCGGATGCTGCGGTACTTTCAGTCAGAAGGTCTGGTTTCGCTCACAAGGGGCAGCGTGGAGGTGACGGATGCGCGCAGGCTGCGCAGGCTTGCAAGCTGACACCGGCACAGCTCGCCTACTCCTTGATAAAGAATCCGGACTTGATGGCGTGCTTCGGGCAGACATCTTTGCAAAGACCGCAGCGGATACACTCTGCGGAGTTGATGTTCTGCGTGACCTTCACGCCCATTTTGCAGGCTTGTTCGCATTTGCCGCAATGCACGCAGGCATTGTCATCCACTTTCATCCGGTATGCGCTGAAGCGGTTGAGCAGGCCGTAGATCGCTCCCAGCGGGCACAGATACTTGCAGAACGGGCGATACAACAGCACGGAGCCCGCGATCACCGCAAGAAGAACGGCCATTTTCCACGAGAACAGGAAGCCGAGAGCGCCGCGCACCGCTTCACTTGCAATCGCCAGCGGAACACCGCCTTCCAGAGTTCCCGCAGGGCAGACGTATTTGCAGAAGTACGGCGCGCCGATGCCGTAGGCGTCTGTCAGGATCGCCGGCAGTATCAGCACGGCAGCCAATGCAATGTATTTGCCCCAGCGCATTGTTTTATCCAGCCGTTTGGGAAGTCCGGGTTTTGGTGACGGTATCTTGTGCAGCAGATCCTGAACAAAACCGAACGGACACACAAATCCGCAGATCAGGCGTCCGAACAAGACGCCGAACAGCAGGACGGTCCCCAGGACATAATAGGAAATATTCTTTGTCCTGCCGCCCATCACTGCCTGCAGCGAACCTATGGGACAGGCTCCCGCCGCGCCGGGACAGGAATAGCAGTTCAGTCCCGGCACGCAGATGTGCTTTGTCGCTCCCTGATGTATTTTCCCGGTGAGAAAATTGGATAAATGAGGATTGTGCAGCAGCGATGAAGCTGCCTGTATCAGATGCCGCTTCCGTTCTTTCATCAGCCTACTCCTATGCATTCAAGACAGATATGGACGGCCTTTTGATAAACCTCCGACGCTTCACCGGAATAAACTCCATAGACGATAAGCCCGACAGCCGCGATGAAAATCGCGGCTGTTATGATCAACTGTCTCTTTGCGGGTCTGTTCAAAACGGGCTTGCTGTTCATAGGCAGTACCTCCGTTTTCAATCAGCTTGTATTTCCAAAAGCAATTCATCAATGATGGCTGCCCATTTATCTGCGCTTTTGGATCCGATATAAGAGTCGCCGATGACGTTGCCCATGCTGTCAACAAAGATCGTCTCCGGCACGGATCTGACCTGACTCAGCTTTGCGGTCACAAGATCGGTGCTGGGCAGCAGATGGAGATAGTCCGCGCCGGTTTTTTGTACCAATTCCCGGGCTGTACTCACCATCTTTGAATTGAAGCTGCCGTCGGCGTTCCTCCGCACATCGGCAACGATGCCTACAATGCGCACACCCTTATCCGCATACTCGGCGGACAGCTTGCCCAGGTCGGGCATTTCTCTGAGGCACGGGCCGCAGAAAGTGGCCCAGATATTGATCATTGTGAGGTCATAATCGGCGAATATGCTCTCGTCCACCTCGTTCCCATCCAGGTCAAGAGCCGTAAAAGAGCTCAGTGAAGCAGCTGTTCCGGGGGATGTTTTGGGGGACGCCGCACCGCTGCCCGCTTTGGGCGCCTGAACGCCGCAGGCGCTTAGCAACAGCATCAGCGACAGTGCAAGAAGAAATATCGTTTTTCTCATCTTGAGCCTCCTTTTGATCTGCTGCCTGTTACAACATGGCAAGAATTTGCTGCTTGGGTCTTGCTCCCATTGCCTGGTTGACGATTTTCCCATTTTTTATCACAACCAGAGTCGGGATGCTCAAGATATTGAAAGCCGACGCGAGCTCCCGCTGCTCGTCTACATTGACCTTGCCCACCTTGATCGAAGGCGTTTCTTTCGCGATTTCGTCTAACACCGGTGATACCATTCGGCAGGGACCGCACCAGCTTGCCCAGAAATCCAGAAGGACCGGCTTATCGCTTTCCATCACTTCCTTCTGAAAATTGCTTTTTGTGATCGTCAGTACAGACATGTTCTTTTCTCCTTTTTTATTCCAATATGAGCGCCCGCATGGGACAGAATCTGACACATTTTCCGCAGTGGGTACATTTTTCCTGATCGGCAACCGGTGCGTCAAATCCGTTTTGGGTCAGAGCACCTGTCGGACAGACCCTTACGGACGGGCAGGGATGGTTCTGAGGGCATCGGTTTTTGTTAACCGTCAGCTTTTTATCCGTGTTGTTTGCAGCAGGTTTCTTTCTTCCAAATCCAAAGGGCATATTGCTCACGTCTCCTTGTCTTCTTTTGGTTTATTATAGCGGAATGTTTGCCCGCGTTCCGTGACAAGCTCACCTTTTCCCGCGTTTCGCCTTGCAGCGGTCGTTTTCTTTCTCCGATCATGGACACCCGAACAATAAAATTGGGAATCTTGCAAAATACCTCTTGACAAATCGGGTGTTGTCCGCTATAATGTATTTTGTCGCTTCGGTTGACAAGCCGGACGCGGCAGACGGGATATGCGGTCATGGCGGAACTGGCAGACGCGTACGTTTGAGGGGCGTATGGGCAACCATCCGGGTTCAAGTCCCGGTGACCGCACCAAACAAGTATGATCCGAACCGGAAATTCCTTATCGGAAACGGGTTCGGATTTTTGTTTGTTTTGGGAAGTGTCGCACTGCGGAGTCCGAAAGCGCCCCGCATCCAAGCCGAAAGGACATTGCAAACGTCACAGATACGCAAAAGTAGGAAAAAGCGGGTACGCCTGATGAAGGTTGTGCCTGCTTTTCGGTATAAGAGTCAGGAAAGCGGTCGGTTTTAGTCGATTAGCACCGAAAAAAATTACAGACGGCGGATGAAATGAGCTGAAATGTACCTTGCAAAGTCCGCGCACATACATTATAATAATTTTATTCGGTCAAAGGAGATTAAGCATGTCAAAGATAAAGGTGGTAAAATTCGGCGGAAGCTCTCTGGCCGACGCCGCTCAGTTTCAAAAGGTCGCGCGCATCATCCTCGCCGAGCCGGAACGTCGGTATGTCGTACCGTCCGCACCCGGCAAGCGCTTCAAGGAGGATCGCAAGGTGACCGATATGCTCTACGCGTGCTACGACGCCGTACAGGGCGGCGCGGACTTCGACGCGTCCTTCGCGCCCGTCCGCGAACGCTTTGACAGCATCGTCCGCGATCTGAACCTCTCGGTCGATCTCGAAGATTCCTATGCCCAGATCAGGGTGATGTTTTCAAAGCCCGATGAACGCGATTTCGCCGCAAGCCGCGGGGAGTATCTCAACGGCCTGCTGCTCGCCGCTTACCTCGGCTTCCCCTTCGTCGACGCCGCCGGTATCATCTTCTTCGATAAGTTCGGCAAGCTCGACGAGGCGCGCACCTACGCCTCGCTCAAAGAGATGGCCGCACGCTTCCCCAAGGCCGTCATCCCCGGCTTCTACGGTACCATCCGTGATGCCGACGGGCGCAAGCATATCAAAACCTTCTCTCGCGGCGGCTCCGACATCACCGGCTCCATCGTCGCCCGCGGCGTCTCCGCCGACCTGTACGAGAACTGGACCGACGTCTCCGGCTTTTTCGTCGCCGATCCCCGTCTTGTCACAAACCCCCGCGTCATCGATACCATCAGCTTCAACGAGCTCCGCGAGCTCTCTTATATGGGCGCCACCGTCCTCCACGAAGACTCTGTCTTCCCCGTCCGTGCCGTCGGTATCCCCATCAATATCCGCAATACCAACGAGCCGGACGCCCCGGGTACCCGCATCGTCCGTGCCGAGGATGCCCCGATCCATTCCGGCCGCGTCACAGGCGTCGCCGGTAAGCGCGGCTTCTGCGTCATCACGATGGAAAAAGATATGATGAACTCCGAGGTCGGCTTCACCCGCCGCGTCCTCTCCGTCCTCGAACGCCACGGCATCAGCTATGAACACCTCCCCACCGGTATCGATACCCTCGGCATCGTCCTCCATGAGGATATCCTCAAAGGCCGTGAGGAGCTGCTGCTGCAGGAGATTCAGGAGGCCGGTCAGCCCGACCACATCGAGGTTGTCCATAACATCGCGCTCATCGCCGTCGTCGGACGGGGTATGGTCCGCTCCAAGGGCATCGCCGCACGCCTGCTCTCCGCCATCGCCGGCGCCGATATCAACATCCGCATGATCGACCAGGGCTCCAGCGAAATGAACATCATCATCGGCGTCGACCAGAACGACTTCGAACGCGCCGTCCGCGCGGTCTATGTCGAGTTCTTCGTCTATTAATCTCATATCGTGAACCGTTTGGAGCCGTGGCTCCATCTGATTATAGAACCGCATAGAGGAACCTCAGGGAATGAAATGAGTGATGCGCAGACTCCGTGACGACCGGCGCTTCCGCAAATATGCAGCCTGACAAGCGCTGTCCAGCGGGTTGCTGTGTCGCCTGCATACGGAGAACGCGCGACGGGGATGTGACGGTACGCGCAAGTGCCGAGGGGCTTGGGCAGCGGCCGGGCTGCAATCCCGCAAGAAAAATGCTCCATACAACACATGAGTTGTATGGAGCATTTCTTTGTTGGATGCTGTTTCCAGCATACGTTCAGATCAGCTTCGCGGTCTCGAACGCTTTCACGAGCGCGTCCTCGGAAAGCTCCGTCTTAATAAACCGCCGCTCCGCAATCGGCAGCACCGCGCAGCCGTCCTTCACTCCGACCGCCTCGGCTTCACCGCCGAGCTTATGCGTCAGCGTCAGCTTCTCAGCCGGCAGATCGAGCGCCATTTTCCCCTCGCCGGAAATATGCCAGAAGACGACATACCGCGCTTCGCTTTCTCGCGTAATGATAAACGCACGGATTTCCGGCACGCTCGTCTTGAGCTGACGGTACGGGGCCAGCTCATACGCGCCATCCTCGTCGATGAGCAGGATATGCTCCTGGTCAAGGTTCTTGAGCGTCTCCTTGTGCTCTTCGGTCAGCCAGCCGTTCGCACGGACATCCTCCCAGCGCCGGATGACCTCGAGGTTATCCGCAAGGCGCGGATGCTTGAAAATCTCGTTGATGTCGAGCATGACGGATACGGGGCAGTCCCACGCGGCGGCGCGGCTTGTACCGTACTCGTACATGTCCGGCTGCGTACCGGTGACCGTGATCTCACTGCCCATCTTGGCGCCGGGGTTCCAGAAGCCCCACCAGCCGAAGTTGAGGCGCGTGAAGTCCTGCCGCATCCGCGGCGCTTCCTCCGCCGGGAACTGCGCGATCTTCTTCTTGAAGACTTCAGGTCGGAAGATATCAAACGCGTTGCCGCCGGAGAGGAAGTGCCAGCTGAAGTGGGCTTTTGCGGCACCCTCGGTGAACAGCGGCGCGGGCGTGAACTTTTTGTAGACCCGGTACTGCGCGTTCGGCACATGGAACCCAAACGGTACATTGGTACCCTCGGAGCCGTCGAAGTAACAGAATCTGAAGCCTGCGCCGTACGCGTCCGCGATTTTGTCGGCGATTTCATCCTGGAGATCGGTGTTCTGGTCGAGATAGGCGCTCGTCGCGGAGAACTCGGTGATGTCAAGGATGCCGCCGATCAGACCCAGCGGATGCGCCTCGACGGTTGTCTCATACACGCCGCGCACGCAGCCGGTAAAGCGGTAGGGACGCTCGGTCGTGTACGCCTCGTAGGAGATCAGCTCGCCGCCGAAGTGCAGCACGCGGCATTTGTCCGCCATGACGGTATCCTCGGGGTTCTGCTCGACGTAGACGGTCGTATCGGTCTCGGACAGCGGGCGGGAGAGTGTGAACAGGCGGGTGTGGTTGAGGCGGTGGTCGGCGCGCGGCGTGACATAGCGGGTCTTGAGCCCGACATGCGTCTGAAGGAAGTGGAAGCCGGGCGTGATGCCGGCGGCGCGCAGCTTCGCGAGCATCTCGACGAGGTCGGCGCGGCCGTTCGGGTATTCGGGCCGGTAGTCGTAGTCGCCGTTGAGACCGTAACCGTACCCGGTCTTGAAGATCGAGGTGACATAGATGAGCATCATCCGGAAGCCGCCCATCTTGGCATAGCGGATATGCTCGTCGACGTTCGTCGGGTTGATCAGATGCGTCCAGAACATGGAGCGGTTGATCCACTCGCTTCGGCGGCTCTGCACGCCGCGCGGGAGGTCAAAGTCACGTTCGAGCACGTCGATGCAATCGAGCAGCGCGGTGGGACGGCTGACGATGAGGGCCGCGCCGGTGCCTCTGAGCTTGATTCCGCGGACAGCGTCGGCGAACATGACGCGGTAACCGCGGCGTCGTTCGGAGTCGATGCGGGCGTAGGGCGATGTGGACAGGACGCAGACGGCGGCGGTATCGTCATGGCTGACGTTGAGCCATTCGCCGAAGCAGGCACGGTTCTTCACCGGAAGCTGTACGATGCGAACCTCGCAGATCGGCGGGTAGTCCATGTTGAGGTGTCCGTAGTCGTCAGCGGTCGCGATGAAGTCCTCGAGCTTGAACGCGATATACGCATCGGTGACGGTGACCGAGATGACGGCCTTCGCGGGGATCAGCTCGAACCCGACAGTCAGGCGATCGCCTTCACGGGTAAGCCGATTTCCCTGGAAAATCGTGCGCTTGTTCGGATGTGCGAGCTTGACCTCGTTGTTGAACGGGCGCTCCTGGGTTGCCGAGAACAGAGCAATGTCCTCGCCGGTCTGCAGCAGTTCTTCGCCGGTTTCGAGAAGAGTCAGGCTGCGTACGATGCAATCCTCACCGACGATGAGCCGGCAGAGTTTGTTTTCAAAGCAAAGTTCACCGCACATAAATGGATTCCGCCTTTCAATTATAATGTCGCTTGTTGCTATGGTTTATTCTAACAGAAAGCGTGCCGGATGTCAACGGGAATCTGTATATCAGCTTCAATATGCACGGGGAGGATGCCTCCGTTATTGATTTTCCTGCTTTTTCCTCCGGAGCGCACGCCGCACATAATACGCTGCAATCAGTACCCAGACGCCCGCGAGCGAGCACAGCAGGATAACGGCGGCGTCCGGCAGCGGTTCGCCTGAAACGTGTACGGCCGACATGTCTGTATGACCAACCTGGTCGAGGTGGTACAGCGAGACCATATCCTCATACAGCGTGTCGATGTACGCATCGTCGACGGTCTGTCTGCGGTTGACGGACTTGGTCACATGCTCGATGAGCTGCCCGGCGGCATCCCGGAGCGACGCGGAGCCGTTCCATACCGGCGTAACGAAGGTATCTGCGGTATGGTCGAGCAGCAGACGCGACGCCTGTATTTTCACGGCATAGTGGGTCGTATTGTCCTCACCGGCACGAGAGAGGTAGTCGAGATAAACATCCGACGCGCGGGCTTTTTCGGTGACGGGGACATACCCCTCGGTCTGCGCGTAAGCGATCTGGACGGGTTCGGTCAGCAGGTACTGCGCGAACAGCCATGCCGCGAGTACCTCCTGCGGGTCGCGCTTGTTGAATACGCATACCGACGGCCCCTGCGAGATCATACGCGGGTTTTGGGGGTCAAGCTGCGGGACAGTCATGACGGCGGTCTCGAAGCGTACGAGCTTGTCGGCGCTGATGTCAATGAGCGGCGCGTCACTGCCCATCCACGTCGCGCCGGCGGTCGAGTCGATCGCAAAGACGCATTGCCCGGCGTTGAGGAAGTTTGCAGGATAGCCGGATATCTTGAACGTAGAGAACGCCTTCGTCGCCGCATGTTCCGCGACGGTGTGTAAAAGCTCACGGGCGGTATCATTGAACAGCTCAATCTCACCGTCCGGAGTCGAGTATCCGGCGCCTGCCTGTGCAAGATAGGTAATCATCATGTTGTCCGTTGACTTGTAGATGAACGGCAGCATGACCTTCTGACCGTTGGCGGGGTACGTCCCATCGGCGTCGCGGACAGCCGCGGTCTCGGAGACCTCCCAGATGAAGTCCCAGGTCAGTGTATCGGGCAGCGTATAGCCGAGCTTCTCAACAAGGGTTTTGTTGACATAACATGCCTCCGTCGAACGCATAAACGGCAGCGCGTAGGTCTGACCGTCCAGGACGCATTCGGAAAGATGCTGCGGGATGATTGCACCGGGCGCATCGTAGAGGAGCGCCGTACCGCTCAACCCGTAGGCGGCGTCACTCAGCAGGCCGTCAAGCGGGACGACGGTGTTATCGCCGGTGAGATAGGTGGCGATGTGGTCGGGATAGGTGATACAGACATTGGGCGCGGTGCCGGTCGAAAGGTTGGTGATGACGTCGTTGTAGATGCGTCCGTAGTCGGTGTAGAGCTTGAGGCTGACGGTTATGTTGGGGTAGAGAGTCTGGAAGTCCGCGATGGCTTTTTCGTAAATCGCCGTCTGGGTTTTGTTGGTATCGTTCTTTGCCCAGAAGGTGATTGTATAATCGCGGGAGGTATCGAAGCTCTCCGGCATGACGAAAGCGTCCAGCCGACGCGAGCCGTGGCAGCCGCAGAGTGATAGACACAGCAGCAGCGCACAGAGGAATGCGGCACGTCTCATCCTTTGGTCCCTCCTCTGGCGATCCCCTCCATAATCTTGCCGCGGAACAGCAGGAAGACGACGATCAGCGGGATGGAGATCGCGACGACGGCAGCCATCATCGCGGGGATGTTCTCACGTCCGAAACCGCTTTCCCGGATGGCTTGGATGCCGTTGGAGACGAGGAAGTACGACGCGTCGTCGGTGATGAGCCTGGGCCAGACGTAGGAGTTCCAGCACTCGATGACCTTGAGGATTGTGACGGTGAAGAGCGTGGGCTTACAAATCGGCAGCAGCACGCGCCGCAGGTAGCGCAGATCGGAGGTGCCGTCGACCTTCGCGGCGTAGTACAGCTCATCGGGTACCTGCGCGAAGTTTTCCCGCAGCAGGTAGATATAGAACACCGACGTGACCGACGGCAGAATCAGCCCGGTGAAGGTATTGCGCAGGTTCAGGTCGGTGATCGTGACGAAGTTGGTGATGACGACCAGCTCGCTTGGGATCATCATCAGCGACAGGAATGCGGTGAAAGCGACTTCTTTTCCAGGGAAATTGAGCCGCGCGAACGCAAACGCCGCGAGGACGGTCACGACCAGCATCAGCGCGGTGGTCACGACGGTAAAAATCAGCGTGTTGAGGAGATAGCGCGCGAGCGGAACAGCGGTGAACGCCTCGAGATAGTTGGCAAGCGTCGGCGACAGAGTGAACAGCTTCGGGATATACTCGCTGTTATACGCGCCGTAACTCTTGACGGAGGTCAGCAGCATCCAGTAGAACGGGAACAGCACCATGATGCCCCAGACGGTCAGCATCGTATAGGTGACAATCCGGCGCACGGTCTCCCGGATGCGCGCAGTATGTTCAGTGCGCTTGAAGTCGTTGAGATCGTTCATAACGCCCTCCTTAAATATGCACGCGCCTGCGGCTGACCGTCAGGTTGATTACGGTGATTGTCAGGACGATGAGGAACAGCAGCACCGCCGCGGCCGACGCGTAGGACGGATACCCACCGCTGCTGCCGTAAAGCATGTCGTAGACATAGCCGACGATGGTGTTCATCCCGGCGGCATTGAGGTCGGTGCCGAACAGCGCGACGGCGTCGCTATAGGATTTGAACGCGCCGATGAAGCCGGTGGTGAACAGGTAAAAAAGCGACGGGGAGATCATCGGCAGCGTGATCTTCGTAAACACCCTGAAACGGGGCGTTCCGTCGACGGCAGCGGCGTTGTAGTAGGTGCGGTCCACCGATGCGAGCGCCGAGGTCAGAATCAGAATCTTAAACGGCATGACGACCCAGACGGTGTAGAAGCACAGCACAAACATTTTCGCGGCGTATGGTCCGTCGATGAAATCCATCGGTGCCGCGCCGAAGAAACTGCGGATGAGATTGACCAAGCCGTCGGTGTAGGGTGTGCGTTGAAAGACGATCATGAACACCAGACCCACGGCAAGTGTGTTGGTGACGTAGGGCAGGAAATAGACGGTCTGAAAGAGCTTTTTGAGCGCTTTGATCGAACTTAAGCCCACCGAGATCAACAGCGCCAGTCCGGTCGATACGGGCACGGTGATAACAACCAGTATAAAGGTGTTCTTCAACGCCTGCAGGAAATATGGGTCGCGCAGGACGTAGCTGTAGTTGTAAAAGCCAACGCCGGAGTAGGTCTGGGACGAGAAGTTATAGCCTTCCTCAAACGAGTAAATCAGCACGTCAATCAGCGGGTACACAAGGAAGACCCCCAGGAAGAGTGCCGCCGGTATCAGGTAGAGAAGCGCCGAAAAATTCTTGCGTTCCATATGCTCCTCCCATCACTGTGTCCGCAGCCGGTCACCGGATTGCGGATCGAACAGGAATACCTTACACGGGTCGAGCGAAAAGCGCACCTCAGCGGAATCACCGGTCGGACGGCGTCTGGCATCGACGATTGCGCGGAACGTCGGAGTCACGCACGCGGGATGCCCGGCGATTACGCAGGTATCGCGTCCCATAACCTCCACGCGGCTCAGGCTGCAGCGCATGTTACCCGTGTCCGACGGCGAAAACCCCTCCGGGCGAATGGCGATATCGACCTCTCCGCCGCGCACACCCCGCACCTCCATCAGCCTGTCCTCACCCGCGTACAGACAGCCCTCACGGACAAAGCCGCGGAAAACGCCGATCGGCGGGGTTCCGAGAAACTTTGCGACGAACAGGCTGTTCGGGTCGTCGTAGACGTCCTGCGGCGCGCCGTTCTGCTGCATAACGCCCTCGCGCATCACGATGATGCGATCGGAGATGCTCATTGCTTCCTCCTGGTCGTGCGTCACGAAGACGGTCGTGACGCGTGTCTGACGCTGGATGCGGCGAATCTCCTCGCGGGTCTGTAACCGCAGGCGCGCGTCGAGGTTTGACAGCGGCTCATC
>JAAZKA010000049.1 GCA_012800055.1 Clostridiales bacterium | reverse complement strand
GAATATCGTGGAAGTTTCTGATATAGGCGGTATAGCGTCCGCGGACGGTGTCCCAGAAGCAGAGGTTGGAAGAGTCGAACGCGCCTTCCATAGCCAGGGGTTTGTTGTCGAACATGGGGGACCAGTGAAAGCCGTCGGGGGAGGAATAGGCATGGAGATTATTCCAGCCGAGGCCGGAGAAAGCCTTGAAGCGTTCGTCGGGTTTGCAGGCGGGATTCTGGTCTATGAAGGGAATAAAATTATCTATGCCATGATTATAGTCGGCCGGGTCGAAAACAATATTAGTGCCGTTGCGGAGATTGGGACGGTCCCAGCGGATGCCGTCGAGGGAAGTCAGGACGCGGGCAGAGCGCTTAAAGGAGGAGTCGTACATATCCCAGGAGAGGTAGTACAGGAGGTAAGTGGGGCTATCATGCAGGAGGGTGAGGTAGGAGCCGGAGCCGTTGCCGTCGTCGGGGGCGTTGAAGGTATGGACAAGCTCGCGGGGTGAGGGGGAGTGCATACGCAGAGCAGCGGTGGAGCGGGCGATGAGGTTGGAGTCGAGAAAGAGCTGGCGCGTATTGCGGATAGCGAGCATAGTGAGACCTCCTTACAGTGATTGTAGTGGAAACCGAGAGCACGGGGCGCTCCGCAACCCTGCGGGTCCGCTTTACCTCACTTCTCCACATCAATAGTCTTTTCCGGCATCTCGGAGAGTTTTCACGGCGTCGGTCACATCGCCCTTACCATAGACGGCGGAGCCGGCGACGATGACGTTCGCGCCGCAGGAGAGAACGTAGGCGATGTTCTTCTCGCTGACGCCGCCGTCTACCTCGACCTCGCAGTTGTAGCCGTTCTGCTCGATGGTATTCCGGTACAAGCGTATCTTGCCGTCGGCGACGGGCATATAGCTCTGACCGCCGAACCCCGGCTCGACGGACATGACAAGAACGAGGTCGAGCTTGTGAAGCATGGGGAGCAGAACCTCGGCGGGTGTGCCGGGCTTGACGGACACGCCTGCACGCTTTCCGGCGGCGTGGATGCGGTCGATGAGTTCCTCGGAGAACCCGGGGGATTCGACATGCATGGTGATGATATCGGACCCGGCGCGGATGAAGTCGTCAAGGTACTGGTCAGGACGGTCGATCATGAGATGGACGTCGAGGACCATATCGGTAGCCTTGCGGAGAGCTTTTACGACGGGTGCGCCGATGGTGAGGTTGGGGACAAAGTGGCCGTCCATGACGTCGACATGGACGTAGTCGGCACCGGCGGTACGGATTTTTTGGATGTCACGGCTGAGGTTGGCGAAGTCAGCGGAGAGGATAGAGGGGGCAAGTTTCCACATAATAATAACACTCCTGTATGGTGAAAAATACGTTGGGTATAAAGATATTTTACACCGAAAGGGGGGATTTGTCAACAGTACGCGCGGAAAAAGGGGAGGGCAGAGCTTTAACTCTCCGCTATATGCGGTACACCGTTCTATTTCAGTGCCGTCAGCGTCACATTCACGCAGTCCCGCCGAATCCGCAGCATATACCCGCACCCATGGCATATTCCCATCTGCCGTAGGCTTTCCATACTTTTCAGTCAATAAAAAGCGCGCCTTCCATCACAGAAGACGCGCTTTCGCATGCATAATTCTTACTTGGTGTGCTTAAAGAAGTGGAAGCCGCCAAGCTTTTTGGAGTTGCCGTGGTCGCCGGGCAGGAGCTCCTTGTAGTTGAGCGCGGCCTTCTTGTAAGCCTCGGCGTACTGCTCGATGATCTCCGGGACATAGTGTTTGAACCAGGGGATGTTGTAGGTGAGTGCGCCGATATCGACGGAGGGCTTGAGATCGGCGTCGAGTTCGCGGACGTCGCGATCGGAAAAGGCGATGCGGGTGGGTTTGCCGTCTCCGTAGACATCGGCTTCGTGGAACAGCGGATGGGTGTGGAGCGCGAGGTTGCAGCCGGGGGACGCTGGCGCGCCTTCCGCAGCCGCCGCTTCGCAGAAGCGCGTCACGGACAGGCCGCCCAGTTCCTCCGGACGGTACAGACCCTTTGCTGCGTACCAGCCCGCCATGTTCGAGCCGCTGTCCTTTGCCGTACGGTGTGCGCGCAGACCCGGGACACCTTCGAGGCAGTCCCAGAAGTAGTTCATCGCACGACGGATCTCCTCACAGCGCGCGTCGTAGTACTTGAGCTGTACACGGCCGACCGCGGAGGAAAGCTGGTGCATGCGGTACTTGTAGCCACCCATCGGCAGTCCCACATATGGGAGCAGGTCTTCGCAGGTCAGGTTCTTCTCGGTCATGCGCTCGTAGTGACCAAGGCACATCGCGTGTTCGTAGATGTAACGATCGTTGGTGATGAGCATACCGGCCTCGCCGGTGGCCAGGGACTTGCCCGACATCAGGCTCAAAGCCGCAACATCGCCGAATGTGCCGAGCTTACGACCCTTATAAAGACCGCCCTGCGCATGGGAGATGTCCTCGATGACCTTCAGGTTGTGCTTCTTCGCGATCGCACAGATCGCGTCCATGTCGCACGGATGGCCGACATAGTGGACGCACATGATCGCCTTGGTGCGCGGTCCGATGCGGTGCTCGATATCCGCCGGGTCGATGCACAGCGTGTCGCGGTCGACGTTCGCGAAAACCGGTGTTGCGCCGAGCGAGAAGAGCTGTAAGCCCGACGCCCAGTAGGTCAGCGACGGCATGATCATCTCATCACCGCGGCGGATACCAACGCCGTACATCGCAGCCTGTAAGGAAGCCGTGCCTGACGAGAAGCCCAGCGCGTACTTGACGCCGTTCCACGCGGCGAACTCCTCTTCGAACTTCATCGTCACGTCCGTACCGGACATCCCGCCCTTGCGCAGAACCTCCAGGCAAGCGTCCTCATCTTCCTTCGTGATGATCGGCCAGTCGAAAATATTCCCCGCGGGAAGCGTGACGGCTTTCGGGCCGCCGAACAGAGCAAGCTGTGACATATGTGTTGCACTCCTTTTCGGATTTTGATTCCAATGTCCGGGGGAGACATCTCTCCCTTGACGTTTGCATTATATCATAAATGCGAAATAAGCACAAGTCTTTTGGCGTATATCCGTCGCTTTGTACAGCAGAATCGTCAAAAGGTATCACTTGAGATATGAGGAACGGAAAACAGGTGTCAGGAAAGTGCGGTGCGCCGGATGAATGCCTCATGCGTGCAGGTTCCGCAGTGCGTGACGCGGATTGCGTGCAGGCCGTCCGTGCAGCCGGTGGAGAGCGTCAGCGTATCGCCGCATTTCGCCTCGCCGGCATAGTGGATGTGCAGCTCGGACGTGTACACTGCCGGGTCGAGCGGCAGCGCGTCCTCAATCAGGTTCGCCGCGAGCGCATTGTTCAGGTGGACGTTCTCATCCAGCTCCGACGGTGTGACCGTATGCGTCCCCGTCGGCGTCAGCGCGGGCATCCGGGGCCGCAGCAGTTTCGGGACGGGATACGGCGGTCTGCACGGCTCCGGTGCCGGGACAATCACGATCCGACGCGGTTCCTTATCCGACAGGATCGTCCACCACGTCACCGCGCGCGCAGCGATGCGGTCGTCACGGTCGGTGAAGATATACGCACGCGGCCAGATCGCGGCTCTCGCGCCCGCGTGCCAGGTCGTCTGCGTCAGCTCGCCCGCGCCGATCGGGCGCTCAACCCACAGCGACGTCCGCGTCACAATCCACAGCCCGCCGTGATCGCGCAGCAGCGCCTCACGTCCCAGATTCATGTTGATCTCCGCGTCGGCGGTCGCGGCATCCTGCATCGCGCATAAAAGCGCCGACGTCCGTACGCACGCGTTTGCGCCGAGCATCGCATGCGTGACAGTAAACGGTACCTTCAGCATCTCTTATCGCACCTCGCACAGCGTGTAGTCAAGTTCCCTGAGACCGTACTCCGCAGGCCGACGAATCTGAATGTACGGGTTCTTACCGTGCAGCCGGCCGATCAGGATCTTGACAAACAACGGAGGGACGGTCGGGCAGCCGATCGCACGGCTGAGGTTGACGGCGGTCAGCTTGCTCTTGACCACAGGCTCGAGGTTCAGCTCTTCCAGGAGCCGTTCAGACTTTGCCGGCAGCGTCGCTGATGGGTCGTATTTGTCATGTGCGGAGGATGCAAAAAGGATTTCGGACATGTTCTGTCTCCTTAATCAGCATCAGTAGCGCAGCGTCACGGGTCCATACAGCCCGGACGGCATGGAATCCTTCTCAAACTGCCGCTCGATCGCGTCATACGGGCCGATCTGCCACGGTTCATAGTCTTTCGTGAAGTCGTGGGTGACGTAGGCATTGGCGGCGGTGTTGGATACGCGGATGTGCAGCGTGTTCTCCGTTTCGAGCAGGTTCTCCGGCAGCGCATAGGTATACGGTTTCATCACCCGTACGCCCAGAGATACGCCGTTGAGGAACACCTCGCAGGAGTATTTCACCTCGCCCAGATCAAGCGCGACACAGCCGCATTCCGGACGCGTGAAGGTCGTCGTGTAAAGCGCGTCGCCGGAGAAGTCCTCGCCGGTCACACTGCGCCAGTCGCCGGGCTGTATTGCGACGTCCGGTTCGCTTATCGGCACCCGCTCAAGGTCGTGCAGCCCGATGAAGAACCGTGCGAGCTTGCGGAAGCGGAAGTCCGTCAGCGTGACGGTGCGCGTGCCACAGCCATCAAATGTCCCGCAACCCGCAGGGACGGACTGTGTTCGTCCGCTTCCGCAGGCAGCGTCACCCCGTACGAAGAACCGTCCGTCGCCCATCGGCAGCGTCAGCGTGAACGTATCGCCTGCGGCCGCCGTGATGTTCCCCGTCAGCGGGTCGTATACCGACAGCGGCCCCTCGCCCGGGATTGTGACCGTTACGGTGCTCTCCTCGAACGCCTCGTTGGTGACGAGGTACAGCGTCCCCTCGCGTACTTTCCGTCGGATGGCACGGATGTGCGGGCTGTCCGCGTGAAGCACCGGCGTGACCGGGTAGTCGCCCTCACAGACTGTAACTGTCCCGCCCGCTGCCCTGAACGCGTCAAGCTTTTCCCGCACGTCATCCGGGAAGTGCGCCCCGGGCTGCACGTAGAGTGTCCGATACGCGGCGTACCCGTGGCACAGCGCGCCGTCCCGGATCTGACAGCCGCGCAGGAAGTCATCGTCGGCGACGTCGAAGCTGACCTGACGCCGCTCGAGCGCACTTCCGAGCGTCTCGAAGTCCTCGGCAGCCTGCCAAGCTTCCGCGTCAGCGGGCCAGATATCCCGCAGCGGGAGATACAGCGCGGCATCGGCAACCGGTTCTCCGGCGCTCATCAGATAGCTCACGCGCGCGGCGTACTCGTTGAATACGCGCAGGTCGGTCGCGCCCGGCAGCTTTTGTGAAAATGTCGGACGTCCGCAGCTTCCGGCCATGAAGTCGCGGTAGGAATAGCTCATGCTCATGACGTTATAAAGGTTGATGCCGCGCACCGCCTGGTAGAGCAGCAGCCAGCGCATCTGGTCATACGTCAGTCCGGCGCCATAGATGGCATAGGACTCGGTGACGGACAGCCCCGCGCCGATCTGGTTCGCGGCACTGGACGCGTAGCGCGGGAAGATGCGGTTTGCACAGCGGGGAGCAAACGGCTCGCTGCCTTTCTTGGGCGGTGCCGGGAATGCCTGACGCCAGATCACATCGACGCCTGGGATGTCAAAGTACCGCAGACAGCGCAGAATCTGGTGGTAACCGTGCTTCGCGTTGCCGAACGCGACGTCGTCCCCGCCGACATGTCCGCACGAGAGGATGCCGTTTTCACGGCACCAGTCACGGATGGTTTTGAAGTAGTTTTCGGCGAACAGCTCGCCCATCATGTCCTTATAATCCGCGCGGGCCTTTCGATCTTCCTCTCCGGACATGTTCTCATCGAACAGCGCCGGGAGATGTGCGGTCAGGTCATAGCCGAACTTCTCACGGAACTTTTCTCCGAATCCGTCGGTCCACGGAATGGTCCCTGCGGCGGAGCGGACATGCGGCTCATCGGTGAAGCAGATGGGGAGTGTGCTGCCGAAGTTATTCCCCAGCGCTTTCTTATACCGCTCATGCGTCAGCGCGAGGAAAGACGCGGTGCTCTCCCGCTTCATCAAATCCGGGTACGCTTGTGCGAACGGCGGTACCTTCTCGAGCGTCCCGTCGGGCTTCAGCTGCATACATGCCAACTCCGGATTCTTCCCGACGACCTCGCCGTTTGCTGAGCCGGACGGCCAGCCCCCCTCGTCGTAGAGCCATGCTTCCATCCCCAGTGTATCCGCAACCTCAAGCGCGTACTTGTACAGCGCGAAGTAGTCATCGGAGAGGTAGGGCGGTTCGGTGAAGGTGGGCATGGTCTTCGGGCGGAACTCCTTGGGCTCAGGGAGGATGTAGAACACGCGGATGCCGCGCGCCTTCATCGACGCGAGCTGCTCCCGGATGCCCTCTTTCGTGATGACGTCGTTCCAGACCCAGGAATAGGCGGGATGGTACAGTGTCGGCGGCATAGCGAACGCGGCGAGGTCTTCATGCCGACCGTAGGTGTATTGTGCGGATGGTAAGAGCATATGCGCACCTCCGATACAGATAAAATCCAAGCGAGATGATTATACACGATAAACATCCGAATGTCAATCACGCAGAAAACGTTTCGCGGTACGGACGGCGGGGCGGATGCTTGACATTCCGTACATTTTCCTTTATAATGCGTTGAGAGAGAATGTGACGCGGGACCGCACATGAGCTGACACTGCGGAACATTCATGGACGGTCGGCCGCATTTCGATACGGAAGGAACGATTTCTTTTGGCTGATATCTTCGATCTGTTCGCGCAGATCAAAAAAGCGAAGGCGCCCGCCGCGCCGGTTGCGTGGGTGATCGCGGGGCTTGGGAATCCGGGACGGCAGTACGAGGGTACGCGTCACAACATGGGTTTCCGGTGCATTGACCGGCTTTCGGAGCTGACCGGCTGCCGGGTGGACCGGCTGCGGTTCAAGGCTCTGACGGGCGAGTGCGTGTATGCTGAACAGCGGGTGGTGCTTTTGAAGCCGCAGACATACATGAACCTGTCGGGCGAGAGCGTGCGCGAGGCGCTGGATTGGTACAAACTCGACGCATCACGGCTGCTGGTGTTCTGCGACGATGTGAACCTTGCGCCGGGACGTGTGCGGATTCGCAAGTGCGGCTCGGACGGGGGGCACAACGGGCTGAAGAATATCATCTATCACCTGCACGGGGACATGTTCGCGCGGATCCGTGTGGGAGTGGGACTTCCGGAACATGAGGGGTATGATCTTGCGGAGTGGGTGCTGGGGAAGTGTTCCGGCGCGGACATCGACGACGCGATCATACGGGCGGCGGACGCGGCGGCGGTGGTGCTCACCGACGGCTGCGACGCGGCGGCGGGGAGGTATAACGCGAGCCTGCCGCCGGAGAAATAGCGCACGCAGCTGCTCCGCGCCATAAAAAGGAAACACCTGAGAAATACGCCGGACCTTGCGAGATGATCCTCTGTCACAAAAAAACGGTATGGTATCAGGTTACGGCGGGGGCAGGGCGCGGCGGGGACACTATAGCTGCCGGCACATCGGCGTCAGCGTCAGGTCCGGTGCGGGCTTTCTCGGGACCCCGCATATCCGATACCCCAGCCGCTGATAAAACCCCAACGCACCATCCCGCGAGTCCAGCGTGATTTCCGTATACCCGCGCCTCTTTGCCTCGCTCTCCGCATATTCCACCAGCGCTTTTCCGATTCCCGTGCCCCGCATGGCCGGATCCACCGCCACCTGCCGCATATGACACCGTCCGGCGTCCTCCGGCATCAGTGTCAGTGACCCCACCACACGCTCCCCGTCGAACGCCGCGAAGTGGAGCTGTGTCTTCTCGGTTTTGAAATCGAAGTCGAAGATCGTCCGTCCGCGCGGTAAGGACAGCACGTCGTTGCGCAGCACAACCGCCCGCGCGTAATCCCCGTCCCCCCAGGTTATCTCGCGAATATCCATAAAATCACCCGTCTTATAAGGTTGAAGGGGCGCTTTTACCATAAAGCGCCCCTTTCTGCATTGTTCAGGTCAGATTTCCGGGAACTCGAGCGCGACCTCAACGCCTTCCTCATATGCCTTCTTGATTGCGTTGAGGTAGATGACCGGCCACACGAGGTGCTCGTAGGAATGGGACATCCTGCCGGTGCGCAGCATGTCGACGAAGATGGCGCATTCGTGCTGGTAACACATGGAGATGTCGATGTCACGGGCGACGGTTTTGCCCTTGCCGTAGATGGCGGCGGAGTAGGTATAGTTGCCCTCGACGAAGTGGTTGGTGACGTCGAAGCTATCGTAGCGGGCGATGGCGGTGATGTTGTCCCCGGCACGATAGGCGGCGACCGACTTGGGATTGTAACCGAAGATGGTCATGCTGATCTCGGCAAGGTGGGAGGAGTAGAAGTAGAAGCCGCCGTAGGGGTTGTCCATGCTGACGGGCGCGGCGACGGAGCCTGCACCGACTGCATCAAACGCGTTGCGGCGGGCGTAGGCAAGCTG
>JAAZKA010000048.1 GCA_012800055.1 Clostridiales bacterium | reverse complement strand
GATCCACAGCAGACCCTTATAGTAGTAGCCGTAGGTTTTGATCCAGGCAATGGGGCCCATGCGCTTTTTCTTGAAAGATTGATCCGACATATTAAAATCCTTTCGCCCGAGGGCATCAGTCCAGAGGCTTCATCGTCGGGAACAGCAGCACGTCGCGGATGGACGCGGCGTCGGTCAGCAGCATCACCAGTCTGTCGATGCCGATGCCCAAACCGCCCGTCGGAGGCAGGCCATACTCGAGTGCGTTGCAGTAATCATCGTCGACCATGTTGGCCTCCTCGTCCCCGGCCGCTCTCAGCGCCGCCTGACGCTCAAAGCGCTCTCTCTGGTCGATCGGGTCGTTCAGCTCGGAGAATGCGTTGCCGCCCTCCCAGCCGTTGTAGAAGAACTCAAAGCGCTCGGTCATGCGCTTGTCCGACGGCTTCCGTTTCGCCAGCGGTGAGACCTCCACCGGGTAGTCCAGGATGAACGTCGGCTGCACGAGGTTGTCCTCGACCTTCTGGTCAAACGCTGCGTACAGGCATTCGCCCCAGGTCGCGCCGTCCTTGACCTCAACGCCGCGGGCTTTCGCAAGCGCACGCGCGTCGGCATCCTCCGATACGCTGTCGAAGTCCGCGCCGACGAACTCCCGCACCGCTTCGAGCATCGTCAGCTTCTTCCACGGTGAGGTGAGGTCGATCTCACGGCCCTGCATCATGATCTTCTGCGTGCCGAGCACCTTCTGTGCGACGGTCGTAATCATGCTCTCGGTGATCTCCATCATGCCGTGATAATCGGTGTAAGCCTCGTACAGCTCGATGGAGGTAAACTCGGGGTTATGCTTGGAATCCATGCCCTCATTGCGGAAGATGCGGCCCAACTCGTAGACCTTGTCAAACCCGCCGACGATCAGACGCTTGAGGTGCAGTTCGGTCGCGATGCGCAGGTACATGTCGATGTCGAGGGTGTTGTGATGGGTGATGAAGGGACGGGCGTTGGCACCGCCGGGGATGGTGTTGAGGATGGGGGTTTCGACTTCGAGGTAGCCGCGTGCATCCAGGAAAGCACGTATCTCACGGATGATTGCCGAGCGCGTCCGGAAGGTCTTACGGACATCGGGGTTGACAATCAGGTCGACGTAGCGCTGACGGTAACGCAGATCGGTATCCCGCAGACCGTGGTACTTCTCCGGCAGCGGCTGCAGGGACTTCGAAAGCAGCGTCAGAGAATCGACGGCGATGGAGATTTCCCCCATACGAGTCCTGAAAACCTCACCGCGCACGCCGCAGATATCGCCGATATCCCACTTCTTAAAGCCGAGATAGGTCTCCTCGCCGACGTTGTCGAGCTTGATATAGAGCTGAATTTTTCCGCTCGCATCCATCAGGTCGCAGAAGGACGCCTTGCCCTTGACACGCTTGGACATCAGGCGTCCGGCGACGGAGACTTCTTGCCCATCATAGGCATCGAAGTCGCTGCGGATGTCGGCGGCATAGTGTTTACGGTCATAGCGTACCTGCTCGAAGGGATCGTGTCCGGCCTCCTGCAGCGCGGAAAGCTTGTCGCGGCGAATCTGCAAAATTTCTGAGAGGGAAACCTCGGGCGTTTCGGACTGCGGGGCATTGGGCATATCGTTATTCATCAGTATCATAAACCTTTCGGATGGATTGTGGGACATGGGATGCGGGGCTTATTTTTCGATGTTCATAATTTCGTACTGAATCTTTCCGTCGGGTGCGTCGACCGTGGCAATGTCGCCGACTTTCTTGTGCATGAGTGCCTTCCCGAAGGGAGATTCGTCGGAGACCAGACCTTCGGCGGGATTGGCTTCCTGGGAGCCGACTAGGGTATAAGTCTCCTCCTCCTTGAACTCGAAGTCGCGGACAGTGACCCGGGAGCCGTGAGTGACGACCTCGGTGGTATATGCTTCCTCGTTGATGATGGTATAATTGGAGAGAATGACCTCAAGCTCGGTGATGCGGGAGAAGAGTTTGCCCTGCTCGTTTTTGGCCTCGTCATATTCGGAGTTCTCGGAGAGGTCGCCGAAGGAACGGGCTTCCTTGATGAGGTCGGCAACCTCTTTCTCGCGAACGGTCTTGAGATATTCAAGCTCCTGCTGGAGCTGCTCGAAATGTGTCTGGGTGAACTTAACCTGCTTTTTCATGAAACACACCTGCTTTTTCAAAAGAATCATACGCGGATAGTGCACGTAAAACGCAAACCTGCCGGGCGTACCTTATGACTCCTTATTATATGCGACGAATCCAATGTTGTCAAGAAGCGAAGTGTAAAAGATTTTCCGCCTGCTAAAGAATATCGATAAAAATACCGGAATCCAAATTCCCTAAGAAAATCCCTTGACATTTGAGGCGTTTTATGGCATGATATAAAAGGGGTTCGTTAATACATTTTTAAGGAGGCTGTTTCATGAAGTACGAAATTTTCGGAGGCACGCTCCCGGCAGTAACCATCACGCTTGACGCTGGGGAGAGCATCTACACGCAGTCCGGCGGAATGAGCTGGATGTCCCGCGGCATTCGGATGGAGACCAACATGAAGGGCGGTCTGTTGAAGGGGTTGGGGAGAATGCTCTCCGGCGAGTCGCTCTTTATGGCCACCTACACCGCGTCCGCGCCCGGTCAGCAGATCACCATCGCCTCCGGGTTCCCGGGAAGCATCGTCGCGCTTGACTGCTCCGGCGGACGAGAGTACATCTGCCAGAAGAACGCATTCCTCTGCGCGCAGCCGGGTGTCACCGTCTCGGCGTACGTCGTGAAGGGAATGAGAGCCGGTTTCTTCGGCGGTGAGGGCTTCATCCTGCAGAAGCTCTCCGGAGAGGGGCTGGCGTTCGTCGAGATCGACGGCACCGCCTGCGAGAAAGTCCTCGGCGTCGGCGAGGAGCTGATCGTCGACACAGGCAATGTGGCGATCTTCGAGTCAAACGTCAATTACTCCGTCGAGATGGTCAAGGGCTTCGCGAACGTGTTGTTCGGCGGCGAGGGTCTGTTCCTCACAACACTGACGGGACCCGGAAGGGTCTGGCTGCAAACATTGTCGCTGCCGGATTTCGCAAGCAGGATCATCTCCTTCATGCCGAATAAGAAGTAAAACCGCACGGTATCACGGCTCCCCGTTCTCTCCAGGAGATGGGGAGCCGCTATCCTAATGATGCTTTCCCGGAAGGTAGTTTTTATGGACAAGATAGATCTGGATATATTAAGACTTTTGAAGCAGAACTCTCGCGTGCGCGCATCGGCGATCAGCGAGCGGGTAAACCTGTCGACCTCGGCGGTCATCGAGCGCATCCGCCGGCTGGAGGAGCAGGGCATCGTCCGCGGTTTCACCGTGACGCTTGATCAGAAGCAGCTCGGCCTCGACCTCACCGCGCTCATGGAGGTCAGCCTCGAGCATCCGAAGTATTTCGACGCCTTCTGCGATATGATTCGCGAGAACCCGTTTGTTGTCGACTGCTACTACCTCACCGGCGAGTTTGACTTCATGCTCAAAATCTACACCGACTCCTCCGACAGTCTCGAACGCATCCACCGCAACATCAAGAGCATGAAGGGCGTCCAGGCTACCAAGACCCACTTCGTCCTCAAGACCATCAAGAACGATACCGCCGTCATACCGGACACGGTGACAAAACGATAGGACGGATATACCCATCCATACGGAGTACGGCGTTCTGTTCCGTAATTATTGCGGTTTTACCATGCCCGCGCCGAAAATATTAGGACGTCTTTCAAAAATACTTGCGTTTTTGGGAGAGACGTCCTATACTGTTATATAAGGAGATTTTTCCTGAATACATCACCATGACTTTTGACGGGGGTTGCTTTTATGCGTAACATCGGTTACTACAACGGACGCACCGGACTCATCGAGGAAATGACCGTCCCGATGAACGACCGCGCGCTTTACTTCGGCGACGGCGTGTACGACGCCACCTGCTGTAAAAACAACGTCGTCTACCTCATCGACGATCACGTCGACCGTTTTTTCAACAGCGCCGGTCTCCTCAGGATCAAGCTGCCCTACTCCAAGCAGGAGCTCAAGGACATCCTCAACAGCCTTGTGAAGCAGGTCGACGCCGACGAAAAGTTTGTCTACTGGCAGGCCTCCCGCGGCACCGCCAAGCGCAACCATCTGTTCCCCGACTGCGAGCCGAACCTCTACATCACCGTCACGCCCGCGCCGCTGCCTGATCTCAGTAAGCCCATCAAACTGATCACTCTCGAGGACACCCGTTTCCTGCACTGCAACATCAAGACGCTCAACCTCATCCCCAGTGTTATGGCCGCCCAGGCTGCCGACGAAGCCGGCTGCGATGAAGCCGTCCTCCACCGCGGCGGCCGCGTCACCGAGTGCGCCCACTCCAACGTCTCCATTCTCAAAGACGGCGTCTTCTATACCGCGCCCACTGACCACCTCATCCTCCCCGGCATCGCCCGTTCCCGCCTCATCCGCGCCTGCAAGATCCTCAACATCCCCGTCGACGAGACCCCCTTTACGCTCGACACCCTCTACAACGCCGACGAGGTCATCGTCTCCAGCTCGTCGAAGTTCTGCCTCCGCGCCAATGTTCTCGACGGCAAACCCGTCGGAGGCAAGGCTCCCGCGCTCTTTAAATCCATCCAGGACGAGGTTATGCGCGAGTTCCACGCGTACATCGGCGTATAAACGCGGAGGTCTTACGATGACACAGGAAGAACTGACATGCCTGAACGTCGGGCAGAGTCTCGACGACCTGATGAACCTCGACCCGCGCGGGTACGGGGTGTGCAAAATCCTCTACCCGGCTTCAAGAGAGCTTGCGGGAATGCCGGTGTGCATGAAGGCCGCGAAGACGCTCGACCTGCATGTCAAGCAAGGCAAGCCGGTGTATGTGTTCACCGGGTTCGTACTGCTGCCGCATAAGAAGCCCGAGACCGACGGCATCGTCGGCGCGATGCAGCTGTGCCGCGCGCTTGTCCAGGCGTACGGCGCAGTGCCGGTGCTCATCGTACCGGAGGACTGCGTCAGCGCCGCGTTCTCGATGGCGCCGATCGTCGGTCTGCACGCGTATGACAGCATCGAGACCGCGAAATCGCTGCCCTACGCGCTCGCCGTCGTGACGTTCGCGAAGGATCCTCTGCGCGCGAAGATGCAGGCGCGGGAGATTGCTGCCGGAGAATTGCCGTGCGCGATGATCTCCACCGAGGCTCCCGGCGCCAATCAGGTCGGTGAATATCACAACGCCGCCGGACAGAACATCACCGCGCTCGAGGCTAAGTCCGACCTCCTGTGGAACCTGCTGCGTGAGAAAGGCGTGCCGTCCGTCGCGATCGGCGACCTCGGCAACGAGATCGGCATGGGCACGCTGCTGCCCTACCTGAAAAAGTGGATTCCCCGCGCCGAGACCTGCGTATGCGGCTGCGGCGGAGGTCTTGCAGCGGTGTCCGGCTCCGACGTCACCGTCACGGCGACCGTCTCCGACTGGGGCGTGTATGCCGTCTGCGCGGCGCTGTCGTATCTCCACGACGATACGGATATCTCGCCGGATGCCGACTGTGTCCGCGAGTGCGTGACCGCCGCCTCCCGCGCGGGCATGGTCGATATGACCGGACGGCTTACCCCCGGCGTTGACGGCTTCGATCGTGACTTCAACGTGTTGCTCGCGACGCTGATGCGCCGTACGGCGGCATATCCGGCAAAGCTCGCGAAGGGCTGCGGACGCTGGTTTGATGAGACCGACGCCCTCGGTTTCTTCAAAAAGGACTGACCGCCACGCAGCATACCCATGACCCTGTATGTCGTACCATTGCGCACACGAGACAGGAGGTTTCTCCCATGAAAGTAAACTGGCTCGACTTCACGCCCGACGATTTCATCGACCGGCTCAACGCGCGCCCGGTCTGCTATGTCCCCTGCGGCTACGCGGAATGCCACGGCGTCTACAACTGTCTCGGCGTCGACTGGTACTACGCCGAGGGAATCTGCAATCTGACCGCCCATCGGTACGGCGGTATTGTCGCGCCGCCGATGGCTTTTCACGTCGACGAGGAGCCGATGTTCGACTGGGCCACGATGACCTGCGGCATGGGGAAGCAGCTCACCGCCGCCATCCCCAACTTCCTCTTTCTGCAGATCCTCCTCTATCAACTCCGCGCTTACGACGCCAGAGGGTTCCATGCCGTGATTGTGTTCTCCGGCCACAGCGTCCCGGGGCTGAAGCACGATGTCGACCTGCTGCTTGACTACTACCGCCTGAAGACCGGCTCGCCGATGCGGATCGTCTTCGGCTGCGAGTGGGAACTGTGCAGCGTCGAGAAGTTCCCCAACGATCCCCACGCAGGTACGGCGGAGACATCCTATCTGATGTACTTCAAGCCTGAGCTGACCCATCCGGAGCTTCTGTGTACGCAGGCGCGCCATCCCGAGGTCGGCGGCGGCAACAAGAAGTTCAGCGCCTACTGCGCCGCACGCGGCTTCGGAAGTGACCCGAAGTATGTGATTCCCTCAAGAGAGATCGGGGAGCGCAAGGCGATGGAGCTTTCCGCCGGGCTGGGGAAACTCGCCGAAACGCTGCTTGCGGAATATACCTGTGAGGACCGTCCCGCCGCGCCCGACTACTACCGTACCGCCGAGATATGGACATCCTTCGAGCGCATCACGTCGCGCTACTGGAAGTCGTCGATGACCAACGCGCAGTATCTCGCCGGCACGCCGCATCCCGAATTTCCCGGCTGGGACGCGTTCGGAATCGAGGGTTCACTATGAACATCCATCCCTGCGGAGACCGTGCTCTGACCGTCGAGCTCGGCGACCGTATCGACGAGGGTGTGAATGCCCGCGTTTGCAAACTCGCCGCGCTCATTTCGCAGACAAAGCTGCCCGGTGTGCAGGAGACCGTCCCGACATTCCGCGCACTGCTGGTGCTCTACGACCCCGGCATCACGAGCTACCCGAAGCTGCGGCGCGCGCTGACCCGTCTGCTGGCGAAGTGTGAGCATGCCGACGCTGCCGGCGGGCGTATCTTCGAGCTGCCGGTGCTCTACAACGGCCCCGATCTCCCCGATGTCGCCGCACATGCGGGCATCTCCGAGAGCGAGGTCGTCGCGCGGCACAGCAAGCCCGCCTACCTCATCTATATGCTCGGCTTCTTACCGGGCTTTGCATACCTCGGCGGTTTAGACCCGTCGATCGTAACGCCGCGCCTGACCACACCGCGCACGAAGATTCCGGCGGGCGCGGTCGGCATCGGCGGCGAACAGACCGGCGTCTACCCGCTCGACTCACCCGGCGGATGGCGGCTCATCGGCATGACGCCCGTAAAACCGTACGACCCGGGACGTGAAGAACCCATTCTCTACCGTGCCGGCGACCGCATCCGCTTCATCCCCGTCGATCAGGCCGTATACGACAAGATACGCGCGGAGGTCGAGGCGGGGACATACCGCGTGCGTGTGACGGGAGGGAGCGTATGAGAATCCTCAATGCAGGTCCCCTGTCCACCGTGCAGGATCTCGGACGCATTGGCTATCAGAGCATGGGCTTTTCACCGTCCGGCGCGATGGATGAGCGTGCGCTTGTGATCGGCAACCTGCTCGTCGGGAATCCGCGTGACTGCGCGGCGGTCGAGATGACGCTTTCGGGAATGTCCGTACGCTTCGACTATCCGGCGGTGATTGCGCTGACCGGCGCGGACATGAACGCACGGCTGAACGGGAACGTCTTCCCGCGCTATACGGCGGTGTACGTGAACGCCGGAGATGCACTCGTGTGCAGCACGGCGAAGTCCGGCTGCCGGGGATATCTTTGCGTCGCGGGCGGCATCGACGTGCCCGTCGTGATGGGCAGCCGGTCGACGAACCTCAAGTGCAGGCTCGGCGGTTATGAAGGCCGGAAACTCGCGGCGGGCGACTGGCTGCCGTACGGCGCCGCGCTCAAGAATACCGAAGGGCGCGCATACCATCCCGATGAGGTGCGCGACATCACGGAGCTGCGCGTGGTGCTGGGCCCGCAGGACGCGCTGTTCCCGAAAGAGAGCATCGAGACGCTGCTGCGCGAGACGTACACCGTGACGCCGTCGTCCGATCGGATGGGCACGCGTCTGGAAGGTCCCGCAATCCAGGCCCGGGAGAAGTCCGACATCATCTCCGACGGCATCGCGGCGGGATCGATCCAGATACCGGCGTCGGGCATGCCCATCATCCTCACCGCCGACCGTCAGACGACCGGCGGTTATGCGAAAATCGCGACGGTGATCTCGGTGGATTTGGCAAAGCTCGCGCAGGTACGCCCAGGCGGCCGTGTCTGCTTCACCGAGGTTTCCGTATACAAAGCACGGCATATCTACAAAGCGCAGCAGGCGGAATACCGTAAGCTGGAGAAAGGAATCGGTTGGAAATACGTATGAATTACGCTGATATGAGTCCCAGGGAGCTGCGGATGCTGTTCCGTGAGGGAAAGCTCTGCAGACCGACGTCCGGCATGGCAGCGGGCTATGCGCAGGCGAATCTGGTGGTGCTGCCGAAGGATGAGGCGTTCGAGTTCCTGCTGTTCGCACAGCGTAACCCGAAGCCCTGCCCCATCTTAGAGGTCAGCGAGGCCGGCGTACGGGAGCTCTCGATCATCGCGCCGGGTGCAGACATCGCGCGCGACATCCCGAAGTACCGTGTCTGGGAGCACGGCAAACTCACCGGCGAATACACCGACATCGTGAAGTTCTGGCGTGACGACTTCGTCAGCTTCCTCATCGGCTGCAGCTTCTCGTTCGAGTCGGCGTTGCTCGAGGCAAGCGTCCCGGTGCGCCATATCGAGGAGGACCGCAACGTCCCGATGTACGAGACAAACATTCCCTGCACGCCCGCGGGCCGCTTCCACGGCAACATGGTCGTCAGTATGCGTCCGATTCCGTACGCGCAGGTCGTGAAGGCCGTGACGGTCACCGCGTCGATGCCGCGTGTCCACGGTGCGCCGATACACATCGGCGACCCGGCGGTCATCGGTATCCGCGACATCAACCGTCCGGACTTCGGCGACAGCGTGACGATCAACCCCGGTGAGGTGCCGGTCTTCTGGCCGTGCGGCGTAACCCCGCAGGCCGCGATCATGGCCTCCAAGCCCGGCTTCGTCATCACCCATGCGCCGGGTCATATGCTCATCACCGACGTCAGGAACGTCGATTTGAAGGACTGAAACGGGTAAAAAGCGAAAAGTTATGGGGCATACGCTGACGGCTTCTGCCTTTCCTCGTATCCCGTCCCCCGCACTCATCACTTCACACATAAGGAATGACAGCATGAAAAAGGTAGACTTGAACTGCGACCTGGGTGAGAGCTTCGGCGCGTACACGATCGGGCAGGACGCCGAGGTCATCCCGTTCATCACGTCGGCAAACGTGGCGTGCGGCTACCATGCGGGCGACCCGCTGGTGATGCGCAAGACCTGCGCGGCGGCGAAGCTTGCCGGCGTCGCGATCGGCGCACATCCCGGATTCCCCGACCTCGCCGGCTTCGGACGCCGGAACATGACCGTCACGCCCGATGAGGCTTACGGCTACACGCTCTACCAGCTCGGCGCACTCGCGGCGTTCGCACAGGTTGCCGGAACGCGTCTGCAGCATGTCAAGCCCCACGGCGCACTCTATAACATGGCGGGGAAAGATGCTGCGCTCGCCGGAGCGATCTGTATGGCCGTGCGGGACTTCGACCCGCGTCTGATTCTGCTGGGGTTGTCCGGCTCCGCGATGCTCACAGAAGCGGAGAAGTGCGGGCTGCGGTGCGCAAGAGAGGTCTTCGCCGACCGCGGCTACAACGAGAACGGCTCTCTCGTCAGCCGCACGCTGCCCGGCGCGATGATCACCGACGAGGACACCGCCATCGCCCGCGTGCTGCGGATGCTCGAGCACGGCGAAGTCGAGACCGTCACGGGGAAGATCATCCCCATCGCGGTTGACTCCGTCTGCGTCCACGGCGACAACGCCCACGCGCTCGCGTTCGTCCGCAGACTCCGGGAAGCCATCACCGCCGCCTGCATCACACTCGCCCCGCTTAACGAAATCGTGTAAACACCGCCGGTCATGCCTTTTGAAGATATTCTTAGGTATGACCGGATATTTGAATATAGTGCTTGACAAAACCGTACAAACGTGCTATAATACGGACATGCTGTATTGGGATATGTTGAGGGGCAGGGGATATACGCATGGCGAATACGGAGAAGGTACGGGAAAGACGGACGAGGGAAGCGCTGAGGGAGTTGAAAGATTACGCGCTGAACCGTGCCGCATTGGCCAATATGGAGAGTATTGTCGAGGAACTCGAGCTGGAAATCATGGAAGACAGGGATGCTGCCCGGAAAATCAAGCGGAGCGGACAACTCTCGCGTTCCATCATGACACTGCGCGGCAAACTCACGCGCATCGACCGCGCGCTGAACGCACAGGAACATAAACATCGGTACGTATTAGAACATATGTACGTATATCCGACCCCGATCGACCGTCTGATGGATGTGCTTTGTGTCGAGAAGACCTCCTTCTACCGGCTGCGCGCGGAGGCCCTTGATCGTTTCACCTACGCGCTGTACGGTAAGGGCTGAGTAAAAGCCCCCGGGACGGGCTGAAACCGCATCCCCGGGGACTTATGTCAGGCGGTGATCACGCGCACGTCGGCGCGTTCGAGTATGTCGGCCTCGTCAGATGTGATGCCGGCGTCGGTAATGAGCGCGCGGACATGCTCGAGCGGTGAACTGACGACCATCGACCGCCGCCGCAGCTTTCCCGCGTCGCACAGGATTGTCACGCCGTCGGCACGCTGCGCAGCCAGCCGGTTGAGTGAAGCCGTCTCGAAGTCGGTCGCCATGAATGCGCGGCCCGGGTCGTAGCCGTCGGCACCGAGGTATGCGCGGTTAAAGCACATCTGCGCAATCGTGTTCTCTGCCGGCAGCCCGCACAGGTCGCGCCGGTGCGGACGGTAAATGCCGCCCGTCAGCGTCAGACGGACACTTGACGTGTCCAACGACGCGAACGCCTCCAGATTCGCAATGGAGTTTGTGAAGATCGATACGCGCAGCTTTTCCTCCGCGATGCGTACGGCGAGTGCCCGACAGAAGTGCGCGAGCGTCGTCCCGCAGTCACAGTAAAGCACGTCGCCGTCGCGGACATATGACGCCGCAGCGCGTGCGATCGCCTGCTTCTCCGCCTCAGCCGAGCGTGATGTCGCGTCGTACGAGTAGTCCGCCGTCAGCCCGCTGAGAAGCTGTACGCCGCCATGTACCCGGATCGCACGCCGCTCATCCTCCAGCTCGTCAAACATCCGCCGTGCCGTCGACTCCGATACGTTCAGCAGCGCCATCGCCTCATTGAGCTCTACGCGTCCTCGTTCCAGCAGCGACGCCAGCAGCATCGCCTTGCGCTCCGATTTGTTCGTCTTCATCTGAACCCCCCGCCTCTAACCTGACACGATGAGTATACCGCTTTTCTGACCGCTTGTCAAGCATCTTGTTTGAATCTTTCAAATAGCCCTTGACATTTGACGTAAACTGTCATATACTGTTCCCGGATACCATCTGAGAAAACAAGAATGGAAAGAGGGGAACCCATATGGCAAAGCTGAAGATCGGTGTATTCGGCGCGGCGCGCGGTAAGACGATGATCAACGTCCTGCTCAAGCATCCCGACGCGGAACTGGTCGCGGTATGCGACAAGTACACCCCGCTGCTTGACGAGGTGAAGAACGAAGCCGACGCGAAGGGGCTGAAGGTCGCGCTGTACGCGGACTTCGAGGACTTCTTCAAGCATGACATGGACGCGGTAATCCTCGCGAACTACGCGAACGAACACGCAACGTTCGGCGTACGGCTGCTGCGCTCCGGGCGCCACATCATGAGCGAGGTATTGCCGTGCGAGACGATGGCACAGGCCGTCGAGCTGATCGAAGCCGTCGAACAGACGGGTCTCGTCTACGCCTATGCGGAGAATTACTGCTACATGGACCGCACATTCGAGATGTGGCGCAGATACGCGCGCGGAGACATCGGACGCGTGACGTACGGCGAGGGCGAGTACATCCACGACTGCTCGTCCATCTGGCCGCGCATCACCTACGGCGATCCGAAGCACTGGCGCAACCGCATGCATCCGTTCTTCTACTGCACCCACAGCCTGGGGCCGCTGCTGATGATGACCGGCGAGCGTCCGGCATCGGTGACGGGCATCATGACGCGCTTCGACCCGAAATACTACCAGGCTGCGCTGTCGATGATGACCGCCGGTATCGAGATGGTCACAACGACCTCCGGCGCGGTGTTCAAGAGTATCCACGGCAGCCTCAAGCGCGAGCCGGGCAGCGTTAACTATGAGCTGTACGGTGATAAAGGCTGTATGGAGACACAGCGGTTCGGCGAACCGTACCTGAACGTCTACATTGAAGGCGATAAGGCGTGCGTAGGCAATCGTGAGAGCTATTTCCCGCAGAAATTCATCGATGCGGAACTGGCACGCAACTTCGGTACACACGGCGGCTCGGATTTTTACGCGACGCACTTCTTCATCCAGAAGATTCTGAACCGTCCGGGCAAGGAGTACAGCATCGACGTCTACCGCGCGGTCGACATGGGCATCTGCGGACTGCTCGCGTATCGGTCATGTCTCGCGGGCGGAATACCGGTAGAGGTGCCCGACCTGCGCGACCCGGCTCAGCGCGGCAAGTACCGCAATGACCACGCGTGTACGACTCCCGAGGTCGCGGGCGATCAGCTCCTGCCGCGTATTCCGGGCGGCGTGGAAGATGCGCCTCCCGAGGCGTACGAAAAAATCCGCAGGCTGTGGCTTGCGGGAAAGAACTACGAGAACTGACGAAAGAAGCCCCCGTTATGAAAACGGGGGCTTCTCTTCACTCAATCGCAAGCAAGAACATACCTGCAACCATCATACACACCAGCACATACTGCCACGCCTTCAGCTTCTCCTTGAGGAACAGCCGCGACAGAATGACCGACAGCGCGCAGAACGACGCAATGAACGGCGAAGCGATGGCGGCGTCTCCCGCAGCGTAGGTGTAGACGTAGGTGAACTGCCCTGCCGTTTCGCACGCACATCCGGCAAGACAGATCGGGTCGGGACGGAAGCCGCGCAGTTCCCCGTGTTTTAGAAGGATGCCCGCGCAGACCAGACCCAGCACCATATACAGAAGGCCGTACGCGACAATGACCGCTTCGGTATCCAGCTGCGCGCCCAGCATATAATCGTCCAGAAACGAACCGACGCCGTCGAACACGAAGTACAAAAGTGCGAACAGGATGCCGATTTTGTAGCTCTTGCGTGTCTCGGCGGTCATGCTGTTCGGTGCGGGTTCCCCTTTGGAAAGGATAATCAGTGCGACGAAAATCAGCGCGATGCCCACCGCCTGCAGCCAGGTCACCGGCTGCTTGAGGATGGTGATGCATAAAAGCGTCGTCAGCATACACGAGCAGTTTGCGATCGGCGACGCGATCGACAGCTCGATGACCGGCATCGCGCGGTAGTAGAAGTACATCGACGCGAGATACACCGCCGCGACGGGGATGTAGGTGACGAGGCTGCCGAACGAGAAACGGTAGCCGGTGATGACCCAGTAGCCGATCGAACAGACGCCCAGGATGATGCCGTTGTACGCAAGCAGCCACAACGGGTTTTCTCGGGCGGAGACAGAGCGGGATTTGAACAGCACATCCGATGTGCCCCAGAAAAGTACGGTTAATACAGCGAAAATTACCCACATAGGTAATAGATAACCTCCGAAAAATGAATAGTAGTGTTATGTTAACATGTCCTGTTCATTCTCCGGCGGCCATCTCGCCATCTGTCCCGCGCCGTCGAGCAGTATGGGCAGCACCTCATACGGCGTGCGGTTTTCCTCCGGCCGCAGCATACAGCCGAGTGACGCGCGTACCGGCTCCTGTGGTATGGGTACGGCGATCGCCATCACGCCGCCCGGACGCGCCAGCTCACAGAAGCCCTGTGCGCGGATGATGTAGAGTGCCTGACGGAACTCCTCGCCCGACCGAAAACGTCTGGGCAATGTGTACAGCTCCATCAGCGCATCCAGCTCCGGCGCCGACACATGCGCCGCCAGCATCAGTCCCGTCGCCGAGTGGAACACGTTCGGGTTCGGCGAATACTGCATCACCGCCGCCCCGCGCGCATCGACTTCCAGCACCGAGTGCCGCACCTTCCCGCGCAGAACCGCCAAGGACAGATACAGCTTTTCTTTCGCCGCAAGCTCCGGCATACACACCCGCGCCATCCCCAAAAGCTCCGCGTCATATAAATCTCCATGCAGCAGCGACGCCGACATCACACCCAGACGGTACCCGCGCACCGGATCCTTCTGCAGGTAACCCGCGTTCGTCAGCGTCCGTACGATCCCCGCGCATGTCGACGGGTTCTCACCCAGCGCTTGCGACAGTTCCGAGAGCCTCACCGCCTCTCCGCCGCGCTCCGAGATCACTTCCAGCACGCGCATCGCTTTGAGTATCACCTTGATCATGATCGTTTCCTTTTGTAAGTATTCGTAGTTCCCCGTCAACCGGACTCCTTGATGTGCAGCGCCACGAGCAGGTCGACCATCTCGCCGTAGCTTTGAACGCCGGACGGCTGGGCGTTGGCTTTGAGGTAGCCGTCATTGACCGCCGTGCCAATGTCCTTCACGGGCGTCTCGTACTTCATAATCAGCGCGTTGAGCTCCTCGAGGTCATGGTTGAGCTGCGGGTTCGCGCGAACCATGATGTCGTAGGCAAGGTCAGCGTCAGCGGCGTAAAGGGCGTTGATGCAGTAGCGGTAAGCCATGAAGTAGGCGGAGTAGCGCACACGGCGGTCGGAGTTGGCGCGGCAGGCAACGAAGGCAACGAAGTTAGCCTCATCCTCCGGCGCAATCATCAGCCGGTGGGCCATCTCGTGTGCCATCGTGAACGGCAGCGCGGGGATGGTGTTGTCCGGGTTGACGGCAGCCTCGGCGGTGTAGGGGATGTAGATGCCGGTGATGCCGAACGACGACATCGCGTACCACGACCGCACACGCTTGACCGGCGCGAGGGTCGCCCGGAGGAATTTATAGTCATCGCCTAAATTGTCAAAGCCCGAGGCAATTCTCGCGGCGATTGCGTCAAACGAGCCGAACGTCGCGGATCCGTTCTCATCGCGCGGAATCATCGCGGCGTTGGCGTTGCACTCGTCCATCAGCCACAGCGTCGTGTCGTAGAGCGCGGTGACCTCCTGCGGTTGGCAGTCAAGTGAGATCTTCCCCGCAAGCGGCGTGCTGTAGTACGCGAATCCGTAGGAAAGCATGAAACAGAACCACAGCAGCGCTGCAGTCAGCCCGAAGTTCGCTGCTATCCGGCAGCCGCGCGCGAATCTGGCAGGCGTTGTCAGCATCCGGAACAGCGACCAGCCGAGATAAAACACGATCCCAGCGATGCCGATGTACAGCAGCATCTCCGCCACACAGAAGGGGATATAGGACAGCGCGCCGGACAGCAGCATCGCAACATAGCGGTACAGCTCGCCGTAGCCGTCGGCGACGGACGGATTGCCGGAGAAAAGTGCCCGCGCGATCAGTGTCAGCACGCACAGGACAACCGCCGCGACGCCTCTGAACACCGTGCCCGAGAGCATCATCAGACTGTCGCTGCTCCAGTTCTGACCGATTTGTTTGATACGCGGCAGCTCCTTCATATACGGCGGCTCCTTTCGGTTGTTGTTTTCGGGAATGAATCTTTGCATCAGAGCAGCGGCAGCAGCATATCCGCAAAGAGCCGGTGCATCGCGGCGTTGGGATGGTTGATGAGATTCGCAAGCTGCGCGGTCATGTCTTCACCCTGTGCATACCGGCGCTTCCACTCGGCGTAGGCATCACAGACCGTCACGCCGTGCTTTTTACACACCGCGCGTGCCGTGTCGATATAGCGATCGAATGTACCGTCGAGCTGGTACTTCATCGTCGTGTTTGCTACCTTCAGCGACTCCGGCAGCGTGTCGGGATGGATGTAGGTGTTGAACATATTCGGCGTGAGGAAGATTACGCGCGGAACATCCCGAAGCCGCCTGAAAATCTCGTCGAGCGACGCCTCATACCTTTCCAGCGGGTGGAAACAGTCGTTGAGACCGAAGCAGACCACCACCGCGTCCGGCTTCTTCGCCAGGACATCCGTGTCGATGCGCTCGAGCGCGTGGTGGGAGTTGTCGCCGGAGATCCCCGCGTTGACGATCTCCACATCGCCGTACTTCTCCGCAAGCGGCTCTTTGAGCAGATGGTGGTACACAAGTTCCGGCCTGCGGTAGGTATCGAAGCCGCATGACGTGGGATACAGTTCGAAGCAGCCTTCCGTCACACTGTCTCCGAAGAAAACAAAGGTCTTCATATATCCGTCTCCGTTTTGTTATTCAGAAGTGACCGTATGATGATACACGATGGGCATGGAAAAAGCAAACGGGAAGTACGGCGTCCGCACTACAGCCGCATCACTCCCAGAGCGACGGCTGCCATTGTCAATGCCAGCGCCGCCAGTCCCACAATCAGCAGCCCGCGTGTGCGCTTCTTCGCGTACCCGAGCAGACACAGCACCGCACACATCCCAAACGCCGCCGCAAGCAGCAGCGCAGCACCGAAATCCATCCTATTCTCCTTTGCCTGTCGTGTAGTATTGGAACTCTCCGTTCTTGTAATACGCGTAGTCCAGCTTATCTTCCGATACGTCGTAGAACAGGAACCTTCCCGTCGCCTGGTCGTCGGTGAATGTGCCGTTGATCCAGTCGCCGTTTGCAAAGTACAGCGTCCCCTCGACACGCCGGCCGTCCTCGAACATCCCCTCAAACCGGCCGCCCGCCGCGTAGGTCATCACACCCTGACCCGTCCGCGCGTCATTCTTGAATTCGCCCGTGTATACGTTCCCCGTATCCGCCCAGGTGTAGGTTCCGTTTCCGTTGCGCTTGTTGTCTAAAAACGATCCCTGGTACACGTCTCCGTTTGCCCAGGTGAACGTCCCCAGCCCCGTCCGTGCGTCGTTCTTGTAAGTGCCCGTGTAGCGGTCACCGTTCTTCCACAACATCGTGCCGGTACCGCTGCGCTTTCCGTCCACCACCGCGCCTTCATAGCGGTCGCCGTCCGCGTACTCGATCACCGCCATCTCATCCGTCATCACGCCCTCTGCAAAGATGCCCGTGTACGTCAGTACGTCCGGGATCGTCAGTGTACCCTCTCCGTTCATCACGTCCGCCGTCCACATCCCGTCGTATGTCCGGCCGTCCGGAAAGACGATCTTCCCGCGGCCCTCGCGGACGGCATCGGTCAGCTCTCCCTCGTAGATTGTGCCGTTCTCGTACGTCATGATCCCGACGCCCGTGATCGCGCCGTCCTCCCAGTCGCCGGCATAGCTCGCGCCCGACGGCCACAGCATCTCCCCATAGCCGTTGGGCATGTCATTGCGCCAGATTCCGCGGAACTCGCGGCCGTCGATGAACAGGAACTCCCCGACGCCGTGCCGCAGGTCGTTTTTATACTCCCCCGTATAGATGCCGTCGGAGTAGGGCTGGTCGTCGTACGTCCCGTTTCGTATCGGTACGGCGGTGGTCGTGACAAACGTGGTCGCCGTCGCAGAGGCGGAGGTCGTCGCGTAGGTTGTATAGCTCGAGGAAGCAGTCGACACGGAGGTCGCGTGTGTTGTTGCGGAAGCGGCGGCGGTGGTTGTATAGAGCGTCGCCGCGGTGGTCGGATCGCCCTGCTTATCCGACGCCGGCGTGCCCTTCGACGCGTTGACCAGCCAGATCAGCAGAATGACCAGCGCCAGCAGCACCGCTCCGAACGAGATCGCCAGCGCCGTCCCGAGCTTTCCGAACTTTCCGCGCTCCCCGTCATCCCGCGTATCCCGCATATCCCGTGAGGACGCGGGAGACGCTTTCACACCCGTCGAGAAACCGCAGGAAGGACAGAAGACCGTATCGTTCGGCAGCTTTTTTCCGCATTTTCGGCAGTACATCAAGATACCTCCTTGCATTCCGGCCGGGATGATGGTATAATAGCGGACAGAGAACGTAGTTCCCGTATGTATATATGAAAGATCAGGAGGACGACCATGTTTATTGACATCCACACCCATGCGTACCGCCGGCGGGTTCCCTTTGTCACCGGCTTCTGTGAAATCCATGAGCTGCTCGAACGCAACGCCTCCATCGGCATCGACCGCTGCTGTATCCTGCCGATTGTCAGCCCGGAGATCTACTTCCCCCAGACCAACGAGGAAATCCTCGACATGGCCGCAGAGTACCCCGACCGCGTTGTGCCTTTCTGCAACATCGACCCGCGCACGCTCACCAACTCCCCCGACGCGGACTTTGTGCCGGTGCTGGAGTATTATAAGGAGAAGGGCTGTCGCGGCATCGGCGAGGTCATGCCGAACATGGAGCTGATGGACCCGAAAGTGCAGAACCTGTTCAGGTGCGCGGAGAAGGCCGGTATGTCGATCACCTACGACGGCTCGGACGTGAAGACCGGCGATTTCGGGCTGTATGATGACCCCGGTCTGCCGCAGCTCGAGCACACGCTGCAACGCTTTCCGAAGCTGAAGATTTTCGGCCACGGCCCGGTGTTCTGGTCGGAGATCGGAAAGCTCGAGACGGTCGGCTCGCGCGGGTATGTGTTCAACCACGACGGCGGGCAGGTCGGACGTCTGCCGAAGTCGAAAATCACGGAGGAGGGCGCGGTGCCGCGGCTGTTCCGGCTGTACCCGAACCTTCTCGGCGACCTGTCGGACTTCACTGCCTACAACGCCTTTGCGCGCGATGAGGAGTATGGTCCGAAGTTCATGACCGAGTTCCAGGATCGGCTGTACTTCGGAACCGACATGTGCTTCCCGACGATGCCGGTGCCGCTGCCGGAGCTGATGATCCGGTGGAACAACGAAGGCCGCATCAGCGACGAGGTGTTCTATAAGATCGCCCGGGGCAACGCGGAGAAATTCCTCGGATTGAATTAACCGAATCCATCAAAGCGGCGTGTATCGGAAAACGGTACACGCCGTTTTGTTGCGGCAGCGTACATCAGTGTCGATGCGGCAGCGCGGATATCACGCCCTGTTGTACGTATCGAACAGCCGCCTGTAATTCTCCGCGACGGCGGCGCAGGAGTAGTCCGCGCGCACCTCGTACAGAAACGGTCCCTGATACCCGACGTCCTCGAGTGCCTTGAGAATCGCGTTCCAGTCGTTCAGACCCTCGCCCGGCAGCCAGTGGCGCTCGTCGATGAAGTCGTAGTCCGAGACGTGCAGCGTCAGGATGTGTTTCCCCAGCTTACGGATGGCATCCTCGGCACGCTCACGCATGAAGTGGTTCATGTCCACACAGTAGCCGACACGTTCAAGCCCTTCGCCGAGCTTCAGCAGTTCCTCCGAGCTGCCGCCGATGCGCCCGATCTTCAGGTTCTCAATCGCCACATCCTTCCCCGTCACGCGCGCGATGGTCTCGGCGTTCTCGCGGATGTGCCGCACGCGTATCCCCGTCTCGCTTTCGGGGATCGGCCAGTAGCACGGATGCAGCACAAACCGCTCCGGCTCCATACGCAGGAAGATATCCGCGATGCGAAGCTGCCGGTCGAGCAGATAGCGGTGGTGCTCATATGTCGTCGTCGACGCATCCCAGTCCCATCCGAACGGCAGGTGGAAGCTCAGAACCCGGATACCCCGGGATTTCAGAATCTCCTGACGGGAATCCACCAGCGCGAGGTCGTCATCCGTCCCGAACACCGGCGTTACGCCGCCCGGTGAAACCTCCACGCTGACGATTCCGGCATCCGTGAGGTTCTTTGCCAGTTCCCCGGTGATATCCTTGAATGATACGCTGCGGGCGAGGGGCAGCTCATACATACGGTCATCCTCCGTCATGCTTCCCGGTAAGCGGTGAGCTTCTCATTGATGATGCGCCAGGCGATCGCATTGTCCGTCTCGTAATTCGACTGCTTCCAGTTGACCGGACGCGGCCCGAGGTACGGCTCGAACCCGAAGTGCTGATAGATGTTGATCGCCTTATAACTCCAGGTCTGCGTGGTGAGGTACAGGTAGTCTCCGCCTCCCTGACTCCAGAACAGGTCGAACACTGCGGTCAAAACAGCTTTGCACAGTCCTTTTCCCTGATGCGCAGGGTCTACCGTCACCCAGTGGACGCGCGGCCGCTCGTCACCCATATGCGTGCCGTGCCACAGTGTCGCTGTCGCGACGGGTATGCCTTGCGCATCGAGCAGAAACAGGCAGTTGGTGCGTATTTTCTCCGGCTCTGACCCGAATTCGTGCGCGAAGACCTCCAGGGCCTGCTCAACGCTGCTCGCCATGCCCGTCGCGTATACGAGCTTTGCCCACGCCAGATCGAACCCGTCGCGGTAGGTGCTGAGCGTATAGCCGTCCGGGATGGGGAAGTGCGGGTAGACGTCCGGGTGGTGCTGCTCGAGCATTACACTGATGATCGGAATGGATTTATCAAGCATAGAGGTTCCTCTCCTATAAATCTGCGCAGGAAACGGAACGGTCAAGACCCTTCCCTACGCGGTAAAATCGATGCCGGTCTGCATACGTGCCGCGTCCATCACCGCGATGACTGCCCGGGTATCGTCGAGGTAACGTTCCGTCCTTGCGCCGTCGACCTGCGCAAGGAACTCCTCGAGCTCGTACGCCATCGGGTGGCGCGGCGGCGTGACGTCGAGCGTCCTGGGGTCTCCGCCGGCGGTCTGCACCGCGACGCCGTCCGAACGCTTGCCCGTGCGCGGCACCAGTGTCCATGCCTTCGGCCGCGTGAGGCTGTCGATGAGCAGGCTCCCGCGTTCTCCCTGCAGCTCCGATGCGTTCAGGCCCTGTGAAATCTTCGAATACTGGATGTCCGCGATTCCGTCCGCATAGGTGAGGATGATGCTCCCGGCACCGTCGATGCTGCCGGGGATGCGGTATGCGGCGGCACGGATATCCGTCGGCGTGCCGAACGTGAGCTGCGCCGCATGGAGACAATAGACCCCGAGGTCCATCAGCGCCCCATTGCATAGGCACGGGTTGAACGCGTTCTCAACGATGCCTGCCTTGAACTTATCGTAGCGGGAGGAATACTGGCAGAAGGTGAACAGAGCGCGCCGTATAGGGCCGATCTGCGCGGCGGTCTCACGGATTTGCTTCCAACACGGCAGATGCGCAAGCACCATCGCCTCCATCAGCACGCGGTCTTGTTTCCGGGCCGTGCGGACGGCTTCGTCAAAGCGGGAGAGGTCGGGTGCAAGCGGTTTCTCACACAGCACATGCTTCCCGGCTTCCAAAAGACGCACAGCCTGCGGGACGTGCAGCGCGTTCGGCGACGCGATATAAACGCAGTCGATTGTGCGGTCTTCACACAGCGCGTCGAGCGTTGTGCAGACATCGGGGATATCATGTGCGTCGGCGTAGGCGCGTCCGTGCTCGCAGTCGCGCGACAGTACCGCCGCGACGGTCACATTTTCGACCTCGCGTGCGGCATCGATGAGCCAGTCGGTGACAAAATTGGTGCCGATGACGGCCAGTCTGTGCATACGTTCCCTCCGTCAGTTGTAAAACGGTGTGAGCGGGATGGGCTGCTTATCCGGGTCGGTCGCGGAGTAGTAAAAGATCTCCGTGCCGCGCTCGACAAGCACGCCGCCGTCCGACGCAATCCGCACACGGTCGGCGTCCCACAAAGCCGCGTCGCCGTCCTTGAGCGTCGCCCTGGACCCGATGGTCTTTGTGATTTCGTATAACACCCACCGGCGGATGAGTGCGTTCGGGATACGGAAGTATTCATTCTTCGCGGCGGACGCATTGTCGCTTTCGGTATAGATGAAGTGCGCGGGTACAAAAGGTGAGACGGTTTCGCGGTAGGAAAGTTTCTCACCGGCGACTCCGGCAGCATCTTCGAGCGTCAGGACATAGCTCATATCCTCGGGTGCTGACCTTGTGACAGGCTGCCAGCGCTGGAGCATGAACATCCCGACGCCGCACAGGACGAGTACGGCGACGAGAAGCACCTGACGACCTTTCGTCTTCGGCAGCTTCTGGATAAGCAGTACCGCAGCGCTCGCGACGGTCAGCGGGATGATGAGCATCAGGTAGCGGGTATAGCCGAAGACGGCGTCGAGCAGGAAGATTGCGAGGATATAGACCGCGGCGCACAACAGCACGGTATACATCGCGCGGTAGCGTTTGACGGCGGCGGAGAGGTCGGGCTGCGGCAGACACTCGCCGCGTTTGAGGTACGCGCTCTGCCTTTTGACGTCGCGAAAGAGGTACGCCGCAACAATGGCCGACGGGATGACGAACAGCGGTGCCATCAGAATCGACCCGACGCCGGTAAATGTCAGGAAGTCGGTATATGAGAGCTTGAACAATGCGACAATCCCGAGTACGACCATCGCGAGCATGATGCCGAACGCGGACAGCTCGCGGCTCCAGACCATACGCTGCATGAGCTGGCGTTCGGCCTCCGGCGTCACGTCGCAGCCCTTCTGGCCCTCGGGGATATACCAAAAATAGAAGAAGTCCAGGTCGCCGATAAACTCCCAGCCGTCGTCGCAGCGGCGCTTCTTGTACGCGGCGAGCTTCTCCTCGTTGTCTTCCTCGTACGCGCCGGTAAATATCTCGACGTGCGCGGACTTGCCCGTCATCGTATCACGGGTATAGCGCAGGAACAAGCGCCCGACGCCGGTCAGCTTCCAGCCGTCCCGCGCGCGCATCTCGATCGTCTGCTCCAGCGCTTTGTAGTCGTAAGGGAAGAATCCGTTGAATACCCGAAGGGTGTCTGACATGGCTGCTCTCCTGATTGGTGTGTTGATGGGGTTTGAGATTCACCGGCTTCTCAGCCGTATCCCCGCGACGATGCCCATCGCACCGAACATAGTGACGAGGGATGTACCGCCGTAGCTGACGAACGGCAGGGTCAGACCGATGACGGGCAGCAGGCCGATGTTCATCCCGATGTTGAGGACAGTCTGGAACATCAGCATCCCGCCCATCCCGGCGCAAATCAGCCCGTCCGCGCCGCCGATGTGTGCCGACAGGTACAGACAGCGCAGGATGATGCAGACGAGCAGGCCCCCGACGATCGCCGCGCCGAGAAAGCCGAATTCCTCGCCGCACACCGCGTAGATCGCGTCGGTATGCTTGGTCGGAATGAGCGAGCGCTGCGTGAGGGAGCCGTTTAAGAATCCCTGACCGGTGAGCTGACCGGAGGCGATGGCGCGGCGGGTCTGGACGGCCTGGTACGCGCGGTCGGGGTCAAGCGTCGGGTCGAAGATGACCAGGATGCGCAGCTTCTGGTAGTTGTCCATCACGTACTGCCATAAAAGCGGCGCCGCGACCGCGATCGTTAAGCCCGCTGCGAGGAACCACCGCAGCTTCACGCCTGCCGCAAACAGCATTACGAACCCGATGAACAGGTACGCAAGCGCCATCCCGTCGTCACGCGAGCACAGCACCACGCAGCCCACGATGATCCCGAAGTGCCCGACGAGCTGCAGGATACTCAGCGCGGTGTTCAGCTCATCGCGCAGGCGTTCGATATGTGCGGCAAAGGTGATGATGAAGATCACCTTGCCGATCTCCGCAGGCTGGATGCCGATGCCGAGGAAGCGGATCCAGCTCCGATTGCCGCCGCTCGTCGTACCGATGAAGCGCGGGAGAATCTGCAGGATGATGTTGCAGATGAGCAGCACCCACCAGTATCGCGTCAGCCAGCGGGACGGCACGCACGACGCCGCGATGAACACCGCGACGCCGAGGAATGCCGCGAGAAGCTGGGTATGAAACGCCGTGTCCGAGCCGAACGTGCGCGTGGCGGAGTAAACGAGCGTCAGTCCGCATGCCGTCGTCAGCAGGCACAGCAGAAACAGCAGCCGGTCAACGCCCAGCACGTAGTCGCGCACATACCCCAGGAGCTTACGCATCCTGCATCTCCGCAAGCTCCTCCAGGTCGTACGGCGTGTTCTGGTAGACACAGTGGTTGAGCCAATTGGTGAACAGCAGCGTCCCGTGCGCACGCCAGGTGACATGCGGCGGCTTCGAGGGATCGTCGCCGGGGAAGTAGTTGACCGGCACGTCGATAGGCAGCCCTTTCGACTTGTCACGGAAGTATTCGAGCGCGAGGGTGTCGGGGTCATACTCCGAGTGGCCGGTGACAAAGACGTGGCGCTCACTTTGGTCGGCGGCCAGGTAGACGCCCGCCTCGTCGGACTCCGCGAGGATGCGCAGCCCCGGTACCGCCTCGATGTCCTCACGCCGCACCTCGGTATGGCGGGAGTGCGGCGCGTCGAAGGTGTCGTTGAAGCCTCTGAGCAGAGGGTCGCGCGGATCGAGGATGTGGTGCTCGAAGATACCGAACTTCTTATGCGCAAGCGGATGCTTCGGGACGCCGTAGTGGTAGTAGAGCGCCGCCTGTGCCGCCCAGCAGATGTACAGCGTCGAGTAGACATGTGTCTTCGTCCACTCGAGAATCTCACACAGCTCCCGCCAGTACTTCACGTCCTCGAACGGCATGTCCTCGACCGGCGCGCCGGTGATGATCATTCCGTCGTACCGTTGGTTTCGAACGCGCTCGAAGGTCGTGTAAAACTCGTCGAGATGCTCCGGCGCGGTGTGATGTCCGCGGTAGGTCGAAGTCTGCATCAGTTCAATTTCAATCTGCAGCGGAGTGTTGGAAAGCCGCCGGAGAAGCTGCGTTTCGGTCGCGATTTTCGTCGGCATCAGGTTCAGGATCAGGATCTTCAGCGGCCGGATGTCCTGCGTTATCGCACGTTCAACGGTCATCACGAAGATGTTCTCTTTGTCGAGCACCGCATACGCCGGCAGACGTCCGGGGATTTTGATAGGCATGGGAAAAACTCCCTTCTCAGGAATACATGTGGGCGATGATGAATTCGACCAGCCGCGTCGGGAACAGGCGGTTGAGGAAGATGAACACCTTATAGAGCGCGCCGACTGTTGTCAGAGGCGGCGGATTCTTCTGCTGTGCGCGCCGATAAATCACGTCCGCGACATGATCGGGGGACATGCCGGTGCGCTCATCCTTCTCCATTGCGGCGATGCTCTTCCCGATGCGCTGACCATAAACCTCGGCACCGGCATCGGATTTGCGGCGTGCGTCGGTGAAGCCGGTATGCACGTCGCCGGGCATCACGCAGCAGACGCGTATCCCCAGCACCGCAAGCTCCGTCCGCAGCGCCTGGGTATATGCGGTCACGGCAGACTTCGTCGCGGAGTAGTACGCCTGGAACGGGATGGCGAAGTACGCCGCCGCCGAGCTGACCGTCACGATGTGGGCGCCCTTGCGCAAAAGCGGCAAGGCTTCCCGCACGCAGGAGAATACACCCATGCAGTTGACACCGAAGATGCGCATGATATCCGAATGCTTCGCGTACGCCGCCGCGCCGGAGATGCCCATTCCCGCGTTGCATACAAGCACGTCGATGGAATCCTCCCGCGCGGCAATCTCCCGGAACGCAGCTTTCACGCTCTCCGCGTCCGAGACATCGCAGGCGATGTGGATGCCCTCGCCGGGACGCCGGGACAGTCCATACACGCGGAAGCCCTCGCTGAGGAACTTCCGCGCGCACGCCTGTCCGATGCCCGACGACGTCCCCGTGATGACCGCCACGCGGACATTGTCTGCCGCGCGGGTCATTGCTTCATTACCTTTTGGATGATGTCCATTGCCTCGTCGAGCAGCGTCTCGGTATGCGTCGCCATCAGGCTCGAACGCAGCAGGCACTCTCCGGCGGGTGCTGCGGGCGGCAGCACCGGATTGACATAAACGCCCGCTTCGAAAAGCTCCTTGGCCTTGACGAGCGTCTTCTCGACTTCGTAGGTATAGAACGGTACGATCGGCGTATCGGCGCCGCCGTTGTCCTTGAGCGCGATGCCGCGTTCGGTCAGACCATTTCGCAGATAGCAAGCCAACGTCTTCAGACGCGCAACGCGTTCCGGCTCGCGTTCGATGATCTTTAAAGCGGCAAGTGCGGAAGCCGCAGCGGACGGCGGAATCGACGCGCTGAAGATAAAGGGCCGGCTCGTGTGGCGCACGTAGTCAACGATGTATTCCTTTGCGACCATGAATCCGCCGAGCGATGCCAACGACTTCGAGAACGTGCTCATCGTGATGTCGACTTCGTTTTCGAGGCGGAAAAACGATGCGGTGCCGCGTCCGCCCTCTCCGATGACGCCGAAGCCGTGGGCGTCGTCGACCATGACGGCAGCGTTGTACTTCTTCGCGAGCGTCACGATGTCCGGCAGCTTTGCAATTTCGCCGCTCATGCTGAACACGCCGTCGGTGATGATGAGCTTGCCCGCGTCGTAGGGCAGCTCCTTGAGCTGACGCTCAAGGTCGGCCATATCGGAGTGACGGTAGCGCAAGGTCTTGCCAAAGGAAAGTCTGCAGCCGTCATAGATGGACGCGTGGTTCTCACGGTCGCAGAGGATCGTGTCGTGGCGGTCGACGAGCGCGGAGATGATGGCAAGGTTGGACTGGAAACCGGTGGAAAAGGTAATGGCACTCTCAGCGCGCATGAACTTCGCCAGTTCCTGTTCGAGGGCGATGTGCAAATCGAGGGTGCCGTTGAGAAAGCGGGAGCCGGAGCAGCCGGTACCGTAGCGTTCGGTTGCTTCGACCGACGCCGCGATGACTTCCGGATGGACGGTCAGGCCGAGGTAGTTGTTGGAGCCGAGCATGATGCGGCGCTTGCCCTCCATGATGACCGTTGTGTCCTGCCGGGATTCGAGAAGATGGAAGTACGGGTAGAGACCGGATGCTTTGACGTCGCGTGCAGTCGTAAACTCGACGCATTTGGTGAAAAGAGACATAGCTTTTCCCCCCGTGTTGGTTTTGGAGTGTGGCGAATGCGCACACAGCTCTGGAATCTATTATACAACGGTTCTCCCCGGATTGCAAGCGCTTTTTACGAATCCGGCGTGTGTTCCCGGATAAAAGAAGACCGGCGCTGTCTTTTTCAGAGAGCGCCGGTCCGCGGCCGCCGTTAGAGCCGATCAATGATCCTGCGACGAATCGTCGTCCCCGTCGTCTTCCGTATCCTCGGTATCCTCGTAGAACTCATCCTCGTCAATGCGTTCGACGAACAGGTCAAAGAGCTTCTGTAAAAGCTCCTCGTCATCCACCGAGACGAGTACCTCCTCATCCGTCCCCTCGCCGTCGAGCTTCAGAATGACCAGCTCGGCCTCCTCCTGCAGCGACATCTCCGCAGGGATGAACGCCATATATGTGACACCCTCGTACTCGAGCGTATCCATATGCTCGAACTCGGACTCAACGCCGTCCTCGTCGCTCAGGACGACGAAATCATTGCCATACTCGCTCATTATTTTTATTCCTTTCCTTTATGCCGCCGGCGTATCCCGCTCGGCGAGCAACACAAGAATTTTCTCCAAAGCCGCGTCGGTATCGCGGTAGGCACTGCGCAGCCGTTCGACCATCACGCCGAGCGCGTCCAGCAGCACCGTATCGGCTCCGTCCGACACGCTCCTGTTCAGCGCGCGGTACACATCCGCAATCGCCTTTGTGGTCGCGTCATCCCAGATCCCGTCGGCGTCCGCAAACAGGTAACCCGTCAGCTTCAGACGCTGCTCAAGCGCCATGATATCCGCCGCGTCAGACTTCTTCGTCACGGTCTTTGCCGACGTGAACGCCGCCAGCCCGTCGACATCCACGGAAATCTTTGCGTTCTCGACCTCGATGTCCGGAGTCAGTCCGACGCCGTTATAGGCGCCGGTCACGGGAAGGATTGCCTGGGTGGAGGTAATGACAAGGATTTCGTTGCCGAAATAGTAGCCGGCCTGTCCGCAGCCCTTGCCGAAGGACTTCGTACCGACGAGCGTCGCGTAACCCATGTCGCGCAGCGAGCCGGCGAATATCTCCGACGATGACGCGCTGTTGCCGCTCATGAGGATATATATCTCGCCGGGGTCATATCCGCCTCCGGTGGTGTAGTGGGCAAACTTGCTGTCACGCTTCTGTTCGGAGAAGATGATCTTACCCTTCTCAGGTACAAAAGCGTTGACGGCCGTGAGAAGCTGCCCCACGCTGCCGCCGGGATTGCTGCGTACGTCGATGATCAGGTCGGTGATGCCGGCTGTCTTGAACGCCTCTACCGCACCGGCGAGATCCGCGGCGAAGGTATCCCCGTCGAATCGGTTGATCGAAAGATAACCTACGCCGCCGTCGAGAATGCGGTACTCGATGTACGGTACGACGACCTTGCCGGGCATGATGGTCAGCTTGATGAGCGCGTCCTCACCCTCACGGTACAACCCGACGCGGAACTCTTTGCCGCGCGTACTCTCCATCAGCGCGGTGCGCTTTTCATCGGTCAGCGTCCGGATATCTTGTCCTGCGATGGTCGCGATGAGGTCGCCTTCGAGGATGCCGGCACGTCCGGCGGGGGAGTCCTCATAGACATTGGTGATGAGCAGGAACGGCCCGTAGGCGCGGAAGGTGAAGCCGATGCCCTTGAAGTCGGAATTTTTGGGATAGGCGGCGTCGTACTCCTCCGGCGTCATGAGGTTGGTATACGGATCATAGAGATCGAGCATGGAATCGAGGAATTTCTCGCAGTTGGCGGCATCTTTCCCGAAGTAGCGGATGATTGCCCTGCGGAGCTGATTGGGCGTGAGTGCCTCATCCGTTTCCATGACGGCTTGGTACGTACGCAGCAGCGGATTGTCGTTCAAGCCGGAGTAGATGTGCAGCTTCCGCACATAATACGCGAGCTGTTCGGCGGTCTCGAACTGCGTCTGTGCCGTGACGAGCTTTCCCTCACGGATTGCCGGCGGCAGCGCATACGCCGTCGAACACAGCATACATACCGCAAGCAGGATGCCGATGACTGAACGTCCGATATATTTTTTCATAAGCCCTCCCCGAAGTCGAGTGAACTTTACATGTGTGTAGGAGCGGAAACCCGTATAATCCCGAGGCCGGTCCTGAGGACGTCGCGGACGGCGGCGGCGAGGACGGCACGGGCAGGTGCTTCGTCGGTGCCGAGAATGCGATGGGCGTTATAGAAGCGGTGGAAGTCGGCTGCGACGGAGATGAGGTAGCGGTTGACGCGCGACGGCTCACGCATCTCGGCGGCGGTGAGCAGCTCGTCCGGGAACGCCGCGAGCGCACGGATGAGCGCGGTCTCCTCGGGCGAGGACAGGCACGACAGGTCGGCATTCGGGTCCACCGGCACGCCGTTCTTGCTCAGGTTGTCAAGCAGCGAGCAGATACGCGCGTGGGCATACTGTACGTAGTAGACCGGGTTCTCGGAGTCGGAGCGGACGGCGAGGTCGAGGTCGAAGTCCAGACGCGTGTCGGTCGGTCGGGAGTTAAAGAAGAACCGCGCGGCATCCACGCTGATGTCGTCGAGCAGATCGGAGAGCGATACCGCGCGTCCGGTACGCTTGGACATACGCACGATCTCACCGTTCTGCATCAGGTTGACAAACTGGAACAGCACGATCTCGAGCCGGTCGGGATCGACGCCGATGGCCTGCATTCCGGCCTTCAGGCGGGCGATCTGTCCGTGGTGATCCGCGCCCCACAGGTTGATCACGCGGTCAAACCCGCGCACCAGGAACTTGTCGCGGTGGTAGGCGATGTCGACGGCGAAATAGGAGTAAAAGCCGTTGCTCTTCCTTAAGACGTCGTCCTTCCGGATAGCCAGTGTCTTCGAGTCGAATGCCGTCGTACGGAACCAAAGCGCGTCGTCCTTCTCGTAGGTCAGACCTTTCTCCGTCAGCAGCTTCACGGTATCCTCGACGAAGCCCGTGTTGTGCAGCTCGGTCTCGTGGAACCAGCGGTCGTAGGTGATGCCGTAACGCTCGAGGTCACGGCGCATGTTGGCGATGTTGTGCTTCAAGGCATACTGTGCGAGCTTTTCGCGCCGCTCATCTTCGGGCATCGTACGCACGTCGCCGAATTCCGCTTTGAACCCGGCGGCAATCTCTTTGACATCCTCTCCGTGGTAGCCGTCGTCCGGGAACGGGAAGTCGGCGGTCTCGGGAAAACTCTGCCGATAGCGCGCGTCGAGCGATACGCCCAGCAGCGCTACCTGGTTGCCCGCGTCGTTGACGAGGAACTCACGCCAGACGTCGTGGCCGGTGTAGGTGAGGATTTCGGACAGGCAGTCTCCGAGAACGCCGCCGCGCGCGTTGCCCATGTGCATCGGGCCCGTGGGGTTCGCGGAGACGAACTCGACCATGATCTTCTCGGGATGTGCGGCCTTGGACTTGGCAAACTCCGCGCCCTCGGTGAGAATCGTTTTCGGAACGCTCGCGAACCACTTCGGTCCGAGCCGGAAGTTCAGGAATCCCGCGCCCGCGACCTCAACGGACGCGAAGTACGTATCGGTCAGGTCGATGCGTGCGGTCAGGGCGTCCGCGATCTTGCGTGGAGACATGCGCATGGGCTTGGCAGCCGCGAGCGCGTAGTTGGTCGACCAGTCGCCGTGAGCGGTCTCGCGGGGAATCTCGACGATGTAGGCGATATTCTCCGCTGCGGGCAGCGCGCCGTCAGCCGCAGCCTTGACCGCTGCCGCCTCAACGAGCCTCCCGACTTCCTCACGGGCCAGAAGGTTATAATTCATATCTGTTCACCTGTATCACAAAAGTATCCGTTATGCATCCACTGACGGTGCGCGTGTCCCGACCGTGACGTGGAGCCTTGAGCTGCGGGCGATGGAGTCGTTGAACTGGAGCGTATAGTCGATGTCGACCTCGCCGCCTGAGTCGGTGAGGTTCTGCCGCACGCGGTTGGCGGCGATGGAGACGGTGAACGGCTCGCCGTCGATATCGCCGAGGGTATAGTGCTTCTCACCCTGACGAAAGACCATGCAGTCATTCTGACGTCCGCGGCGCTGGAGCGTGACACGATCCGGCTCGAGTTTGAGCGTGGTCGTGACGCCCGGCATCCCGGTCAGATCGGTCTCACGGTAGGTGATGGAATACTGGCCGTTCTTACGGTAGAGCTGTCCGGCGGTGGTCAGCACCGCATCGGGCGCGCCTCCGGCTTCGGGCAGTCCGCGCAGGGAGATCAAAACGTCACGGCGCATATGTCGTCTCCTTCATTGAGTATTTTTGGATTTTGCTCATTATACACCATATCCGCGTAAATTTCAACGGGAAAAGGTGAAGTTTTCTGTTTTGTTGATATTGCCGCAATCAGCTCTTGACGAATGAGCATTTTTGTTATATACTGCGTATATACTCTGTGTACGAGATCAGAATGAGGGGACGATTTTCGATGCTTTGGTACATCATTCTCGCGGCAGCCGTCATTTTGGGGATTTATCTGTATCTTCTCTATCCGGGGAAGATTGATCCGGACACCGCAGAGAAGCTCTCCGGCCGTGCCTACGCCCACAGAGGCCTGCACTCCGCGCGCAACAACGTCCCGGAAAACACCCTTGAGGCCTTCGAGGTCGCCGCGCGCCACGGCTACGGCATCGAGCTGGACGTACGCCTGTCATCCGACGGCGAGGTCATCGTCTTCCATGACGAAACCCTTACGCGCCTTGTCCGCATAGACCGCCGCGTAGACGAGCTGACCGCCGCGCAGCTGACAAAAATGCGTGTCTCCGGCTCCGAACACTTCATCCCCACCTTTGCCCAGGCGCTCGACGTCATCCGCGGGACCGTACCGCTGATCGTCGAGCTGAAGCCCGGGAATGACCTCAACCAGCTGTGTGAGAAGACATATGCGCTGCTTTCGAACTATCAGGGCGCGTACTGCATCGAGTCGTTTGACCCGCGTGTGCTCGGCTGGTTCCGGCGGCATGCAAAGCAGGTCATGCGCGGACAGCTCGCGACGAATCTGCGCGATGTGAAAATGTCCGCGCTGAAAAAGTTCATGCTCGAGAACCTGCTGTTCAACTTCATCGGGCGTCCGCAGTTCATCGCCTATGACTATGAATTCTTCGGCAACCGGAACTTCAAACGCTGCGTGACGGCTTTCGGAGCTCTCGCCTGCGCGTGGACGGTGACCGACCAGAATACGTTCGACAATCTGACGAAGATCGCGCCAATGATCATTTTCGAGCGCATCTTCCCCGCCCGGCGCTATGACAACACGGTAAAGCTGAACAAGGGCCGTCCGGTGCGCCGCGTCTGAAAGGAGCATACGACATGCTGACACTCGCCGCAAACGGAAAAACATGGTACACAATCGTAATCGCGCGGGAACCGTCCGCGTCGGTCGAACATGCCGCGCGGGAGCTTGCCGCATTCCTCAAAGAAATCACCGGCGCGGAGTTTCCCGTCGTCCGCGACAATACGGAACCGTTGCCGCACGAGCTGGTTGTGGGGAAAAACCGCCGCACCAAAGGCCTTCCTGTTGACTGGAACAAGCTCGGGTATGAGGGTTACCGGCTGCTGACCTCGGGTGATACACTCTATATCCTCGGCTCGGACGTTCGGGGCGCGCTGTACGGCGTTTATGCGCTGCTGGAGGATCTCTTCGGGTGCCGCTTCTTTACTGAGGACGTGCGAGTCATCCCGAAGCGGAAGGTTCTGACGATGCCGAAAATAGACCGGACGTACATCCCGCCGCTTGAGTACCGCGAACCGTATTTCAAAGGCTACGACGACGGCGACTTCCACGCACGGCTGATGAGCAACGGAAGTTACGCAAAGCTCACCGAAAAGCACGGCGGCAAGATGGCGTACTATCCGTTTGTCCACAGCTTCGATAAAATCCTCGACCCCGCCGAGTGGTTTGACACGCATCCGGAGTACTTCTCCGAGGTGGACGGCGTTCGCGTCGGCGGACGGACACAGCTTTGTCTGACAAACCCTGACGTGCTGCGTATCGCGAAGGCGAAGGTACGGGAGTGGATCACGGCGCATCCCGAGGCGCGCATCATCTCCGTCTCGCAGAACGACTGGCTCAACTACTGCACCTGTGAGAGCTGCCGCGCGGTGGACGAATACGAGGGCAGCCACGCCGGGACGCTGCTGCGCTTTGTCAATGCAATCGCCGAAGACATCGCGGAGGATTATCCCGATATCCTCATCGACACGCTGGCATACAGGTACACGCGCACGCCGCCGCTGCATGTAAAGCCGCGGGAAAATGTCTGCGTACGGCTGTGCAGCATCGAGTGCTGCTTCGCGCATCCGCTGGAGGTGTGCGCTGCGAGCCGGTACGATTCCCTCCCTGCGGCCGAAAAGCGCAACTTCGCCGACGATCTGCGCGCCTGGTCGAACATCTGCAAACGGCTGTATGTCTGGGATTACATCGTCAACTTCAAGCATACGCTGATGCCGTTTGCGAACCTGTACGTGCTGCAGCCGAATATCCGCTTCATGATCGCGCACAATGTCCGGGGGATTTTCGAGGAGGGCAACAACTCCGCGCGCGAGTCCGGAGAGCTGAACGCTCTGCGGCAGTACATCGTGGGGAAGCTCCTGTGGAACCCCGACTTCGACGTAAAACGCGGTATAGCGGAATTCCTCACCGCGTACTACGGTCAAGCCGCTGCGTACATGCAGGCGTATATCGACCTTATCCACGCGCAGTTTACGCCCGATACGCATATGTGGATCTACGACAACCCGGACGCGCCCTATCTCCCCGACGCGATGCTCGACGCCGCCGACAGCATCTTCAACGAGGCCGAGCGCGTCGCGGACGATGACACAATCCTGAAACGGGTACGGAAGCTGCGGCTGTCGGTGCGCTATGTACGTGTTGCAAGAATGCCCAAGGATGCGCCCGGACGCGATGAGATCGTCGAACGCTTCATCAACGATGTGCGGGCGTCCGGCGTGACGTCCTACCGCGAGGGAAAGCTGCTCGCCGATACCGAGCCGCTGATCCGGGAGGGAACACTATGCGCGAAATGATCGACTTCGGGCAAAACTGGCGCTTCTGTGAGGAGCCGATCCCCGCGTACAAACCGACCTCAAAGGGGCCGCTCTACACCGGCGCAAAGACCGTCCGAATGCTCCATGGCCCCGCGAGTGTCCGCTATGACGAGACGTACGGCGGGCAGCGGTGGATTCCCGTGACCGTGCCGCACGACTACATCATCGCGCAGACACCCGATGTGCGAAACAACAACACCCTCGGCTACTTCGACTACCACGACGCGTGGTACCGCAAGCACTTCCGGGTAGAGGAAGCCCTGCGCGGAAAGCGTCTGACACTGCTGTTCGAGGCAGCCGCCACCCATGCTGAGGTCTATCTCAACGGCTGTCTGCTCGCCCGAAACTTCTGCGGTTATACGAGCTTCGAGGTCGATCTGACCGACTTTGTGATCTACGGCGCGGAGAATCTGCTCGCGGTGAAAATAATCGCGGCGGAGCATGAGGGCTGGTGGTACGAGGGCGCGGGGCTGGTGCGTCCGGTATGGCTGACCGTGACCGACCCGGTGGCAGTCGACCTGTGGGGCGTATGGGCAAATCCCATACGCATGGACGACGGTACCTGGATCCTTTCCGTCGAGACGACCATCCGCAACGACACCGACGCCGATGTACGCGCACATGTCATTCACACGCTCATCGACCCGTCCGGACGGGAGATTGCAGCGCTGACAGGCGACACTGCGGTCGGCTTCCGGGACAAATGTGTGCTGACGCTCACGGTGCCTGTGGAGGATCCCGTTCTGTGGGACATCGGTGCGGGGAATCTCTACACCGTGCGTACAACCGTCACGGCGAAAGAGTACACCGATACGGTCCGGACGCGTACCGGCTTTCGTACGTTCCGCTTCGACCCGAATGCGGGCTTCTTCCTCAACGGGCATCCGGTCAAACTGAAAGGTGTCTGCTGCCATCAGGACGATGGACTGACCGGCCGTGCGATGCCGAAGCGTGTCCATGCCCACCGTACGCGTTTGTTGATGGAGATGGGCGCGAATGCCTACCGCGCGGCACACTACCCGACGGCCGCGTACACGATGGACGCGCTTGATGAGCAAGGGATGCTGTGTCTCAACGAGACCAGATGGTTTTCCAGTTCCCCTGAGGGGTTGATGCAGCTTGAGATGCTCATCCGGCGTGACCGCAGCCGTCCGAGCGTGGTGCTGTGGTCGCTTGGGAACGAGGAGCCGCTGCATGACGATGACCGCGGCGTGCGCATCTTCCGCACGATGGCGGCACTGGTACGCAAACTTGACCCGACGCGTCCGATTACGACGGCGGTCAGTGTCAATCCCGCCCATGCGCCGGTCATGGACGTCTGCGACGTCATCGGCGTCAACTACCGCCCGGACAGCTGGGATGCACTGCACGCAAAGTATCCCACGAAGGGCTTCGTCGTGACCGAATGCGCGGCAATGGGCACGACGCGCGGCTGGCTGCACGACGACTGTCCGGCGCGCGGATATTTCGCCGCGTACGACCATAAAACCAACACCTTCGGCGACCCGCGCGAGGATACCTGGCGGTGGATCGCGGAGCGTCCATGGTGCGCGGGCGGCTTCCAGTGGGCAGGTATTGAACATCGCGGCGAAACCGACTGGCCGCGGCTGTGCTCGCAGTCCGGCGCACTCGACCTGTTCCTCCAGAAAAAGGATGCATTTTATCAGAACCTCTCTCATTGGAGCGATACGCCGATGGTGCACATCGTCGGCCACTGGAACCTCGCCGGACGTGAAGGCGAGACTGTGACCGTGCGGGTCTACACCAACTGCCCGGAAGTCAGACTTCTTCAGGACGGCGCACAGATCGGACGGGCGCAGATCGCGTATCCGGGTCATGCGGAGTTCCGGGTGACTTACCGTCCGGGAAGTCTGCGCGCGGAAGGGTATATCGGCGACGAATGCACCGCCGCAGACGTCCGTGAGACGACCGGGAAGCCCGCGGCGCTCAAATGGATTCCCGACGATACGGACAACCCCATGCCGGGGGATGTGCTGCGGCTGACATGCGTCTGCGTGGACACAATGGGACGTGAGGTGCCCGACGCGGAGGTCTTTGTACGCGTAATCGCGGACGGCGGGCGCATTGTCGGCACCGGCTCGGACGTCGCGGATCACACGCCGGTCACTTGTCCCGACCGCCGGATGTACGCCGGACGCGTCGCCGCCGCGGTACAGCCGGACGGCTCCGGTACGCTCACGGTCTACGCGCACGCGGACGGTCTGACTCCGGCGGCAATCCGACTGTAACAGATACAGGAAAGCGCCCGGATAGGTGATTATCCGGGCGCTTATACACAAAGAACGTTACCTGTTCTCAACCAGCTTCACGGTATCGAGCGCAATCTTCAGCTCTTCGTTGGTCGGGATAACGAGGATACGAACAGGAGAGCCGTCCTTCGAGATGTCGCCTTCCTTGCCGCGGATGGTGGCTTTATTCTTCTCCGTGTCAAGCTGCACGCCGTAGTTCTCCATGCCCTGCAGCGCGGCTTCCCGTAAGGACGCGGAGTTCTCACCGAGACCGGCGGTGAACAGGATGACGTCCAGGCGTCCCATGATGAACGCGTAGGAGCCGATATACTTGCGGATCTGGTAGCACTGGATGCGGCGGGTGAGAGCGGCCTGCTTATTGCCGTGGAGCATGGCGTCCTCGATGTCGCGATCGTCGCTGGAGATGCCGGAGAGGCCCAGGACGCCGGAGTGCTTGGAAATCATGTCAGAGAGCTGGTCGACGGTGAGGTTCTCCTTCTTCGCAATGTAGAACAGCGCGGTGGGGTCGACCTGACCGGAGCGGGTGCCCATGATGATGCCGTCGACGGGGCCGAAGCCCATCGAGCAGTCGACGGACTTGCCGCCGTCGATGGCGCAGATGGACGAGCCGTTGCCTAAGTGGCAGGAGACCATCTTGATCCCGTTGATGTCGCGGTCCAAAAGCTTTGCCGCACGCTCGGAGACATAGCTGTGGGAGATGCCGTGGAAGCCGTAGCGGCGGATGCCGTAGTCCTTATAATAATGATAGGGCAGGCCGAACATATACGCTTCGGGCGGCATGGTCTGATGGAAGCCGGTATCGAAGACAACGACCTCAAAGGTGGATGCCGGGAACAGCTTCAGGCACAGCCGCATAACGCCGGCCTGGGCCATCGAGTGCAGCGGCGCGAAGTCGCGGTTGTCCTCGACCTCCCGGATGATGTCGGGCGTGATACGCGTCGGGTGGACAAGCCGCACGCCGCCGTGGACGACGCGGTGGCCGATGGCGTTGATCTCGCTGAGGTCGGAGATGACGGCGCCGTCGCCCTCGGTCAGATACGCAAGCACCTTGCGGAAGGCGGTTTCATGGTCCGGGAAAGAGACGTCCTCGCGTACGGAGAAACCGGCGTGGTTCTTGTACTTGATGCGCCCGTCGATGCCGATGCGCTCGCAGCCGCCCTCCGCGAGAACCATATGATCCTCCATGCGGTACAGGCGGTACTTAAGGGACGAACTTCCTGCGTTCAATACGAATATGTTCATACGATACTCCTACTCTTATGTGAAACATCCGTAATAGTATAGACCACAAAATTTTCTGCGTCAATATCATTTTTACCCGAATTATGGACTTTGCGCCCTCGATCTTTCCTCATATAAGATAGATTGAAGACTTTTTGGATAAGAAAAGCTCCCTTTCGCGTGCGAAAGGGAGCGCGGAGTGTCCGTTGTTCTATGGACGCCTGACTTCTCACGTACGCAGCCCCTTCACGTAGAGCGCGGCGAGCATTTCTCCCGGCAGCGCGACAGCCGCCGACAGCAGCGCCGTATTCTCCGCGTCCAGCAGCCTCAGCAGATACCACGCCACATGCGCGCGGTCGATGCGGTCAGCTTCCTCAAGCAGCCGTTCCATCCGCTGCGGTGCGCTCAGTTTCTCCGTCAGGATGCTCTCCAGCACCGTCATGTCCACCGGCTTTACCGCGCCGCATGCCCGTACCACGGCGTCCTCGAACTCCCGCGCCGTGTAGACCTTCGTCGGCGGGAGATTGAAGACGCGTCCGGCATTTTCTGCGGCCGCGAGCATCAGACCGACCGGTAGCGTGTCCGGCGTGCGCGGGTCTTTCTTAAGCTGCGGAGGTACGCCCATCCCGCGGTACTGTGCCCGCAGCGCACGCAGCATGCGGAAGCGTAAAACCGGACGCATCAGCGACGCCGGCAGCAGCTCATGAAGCCGTGTGTATATCTCCCCGACATGTCCCTCGAGCTTTTCCGCCTCGCCGGGCTCGAACGCGTACAGCCCGCCGCCGTAGACGCCGTAGGACTTCATCGCGTCGAGGTATCCGAGTGTCATATTGCGCCGCGCATTCTCCGCGTCGAACAGCAGTATCGACCCCAGATTCCATCCCGATGAGATGACATGCAGTTCAAGTTTCCCGAGTTCCTTCGCGCGGTGCGGCATCCCGGCGCCGTGGATATCCACCACGACCGCGCGCTCCGCTCCCGCCCTGATCGCCAGAGCCACCGGCAGGTTGTCGAAATATCCGCCGTCGATATAGGCGGTGTCGCCGATCAGCTGCTTGCGCATTGCCGGAAAGAAGGCGCTCGACGCCAGAACGTAGTCGATGAGCTGCCCCTGCGGAATCTCGTCGATGAGCAGCATACAGGGTTTGAAGTCCGGCAGACGCACGGTCACCAGGCCGAAACGCATTTCCGACGCCCGCACGCGATCCTCATCGAGCACGGACTCCAGCAGCCGCCGCAACGGCTCCGAATCTGCTCCGCCTTTCACCGCAATCTCCCGCGCTAAGATACCGAGCCGGATAAGCCGGTCGCGCGGCGTCTTATCCCCCGGCACGTCCTCCATCGACAGCACCATGTCGGTGGTGATCTCGCTCCATATCTTTTCCGCAAGGTCGAAGTCACCCTGTGCGATCATCGCGCCGTTGATTGCCCCGACGCTCGTGCCGGTGACAATATCGAAGTGTTCCCCGCGCTCCCGCAGCGCACGCCAGACGCCGATTTCATACGCCCCGCGCGATCCTCCGCCGCCCAATACCAATGCCGCTGCGGACATGGCCGTTTCCTCCTTCATCATTCCGAAAAAACGGATAAAATACAGAAAAGGCGGTATAAACCGATATGCTGAAACTGATTGCCCACAGAGGCGCATCTAAGGTACGCCCGGAGAACACGCTCGAGAGTCTTCATTACGCGTCATCGCTCGGTGCGGATGCGGTGGAGTGCGACGTGCAGCCGACGCGCGACGGTCACCTCGTGATCTTCCACGACAACACGCTGCAGAGACTTGCCGGAGTGGATGCCGCCGTCGACAGCGTCACGGAGGACGAGATGCGCGCGGCGCTCAAAGCCAAAGGGCGCGACCTGCTGACGTTCGACGGACTGCTCGCGGACTATACGGGCACCGCGCCGGTGCTGCTGCACATCAAGCATCCGTTGGGTGAGGCGTTCGCGAAGAAGGTGGGCGGCTCACGCTTCCCGATCATCGCGGGCGTGCAGTCATTGGAATCGCTCGCGGAGATGCGCCGGGAACTGCCCAGGGAGCGCATCCTTGCGTTCATGCCGAGCAGGGAACCGTACCGTGAGTTCTCGGCGGGCGGCGCGGGCATCATCCGGCTGTGGCAGCAATGGCTGCCTTTCCCCGCAGGCGACGGTGAAATAACGCCGGACACAGTGCGCGAGGTCTGCGGCGGCGAGGTCTGGATCATGATGTGGCGCAAGGGAGACGGCGCGCTGTCGACGATGGACGGCAATGCGCAGGACCTTGACGCGATCGCGAACCTGCGCGCGGACGGCGTGCTGCTCAATGATATCGAGATGGGGCTTGCGTGGCGGCGCACACAATTATAAAAGCCCCAGAAGTCCCGGCAGTTCGGTGATCGATGCGATGGACGCAAGCGCAGTTGTGGGAGTTCCGCTGCGCGACGCGTCAACCCACACGGCGTCGATTCCGGCGTTGTATGCGCCGAGGATGTCGCTCGTCAGCGAGTCGCCTACGACCAGGCATTCGTCCGCGCACAGACCCTCTCGTGTGAGCACTGTGTCGAAGAAGCGGCGGTCGGGCTTCGGGTAACCTACCTCGTCGGAGACATGCATCGCCGCGATGTATGGTCTGATCGCGGATGCGTGAAAGCGCTTGGTCTGGGTCGTCAGCACGCCGTTGGTAACGATGACGAGCCGGAAGCATCCTGAAAGTGCGCGCACCGTGTCGAGTGCGCCGGGCAACAGGATCGAGCAGTCCGCAAGCATCTCCCGATAACGGCGGCTTGCCTCGACGGGGTCGACGGCATACCCGAACTCACGGAAGGTCTCGGTGAAGCGGTCGAACTGCACCGATACTTTCGTTATCTCCCCACGCTCCAGACGCTTCCAACATGCGCGGTTGACCTCATGGTAGCGTGCGTACATCCCGTCGGAGCATGGGTAGCCAAAGCTCTCGACGAGCTGCGTGAACGCCTGCCTCTCCGCTGTAAGGAAGTCAAAAAGCGTCTCGTCGGCATCGAGCAGCAGCGCGGTATATTTATGTGGGTCAAGCATCCGGGCTCCTCCGTTTCGTTCGTATGCTCACGCGTTCAGCCCCGACAGGAACGCCGCTGCGCGCTCGACGGCCTCTTTTTCGAACGGTTCCCCGTTATAGCGGTAGTCAAAGCTCCTGGTAAACCCGCTGACCTCGCCGCGCATCCGTTCGAGCCAGGCCTGCTCAATGCCGGCAAGGTCACGGGCGAAGACGGCGGCATACTTCCGGGGCAGCGCACGGTTCGCGCGCTCCAGCAGTTCCCCGAAGTGCGGCAGGCAAAAATATTCCTGACGCCTGAACAGTTCGCGGAAGTGTTCCTCATCGCGCCACATCCCCAGCAGGTTCTCGTAGTAGCGCTCCTGCTCCGACGTGACCTTCCCGCAGACGAAGCACGACCGCCCGGTCTTCGCGATGTTCGCGGCGCTGCGCGAATTGGGAGATTTCGCGAACGCGTCGGTGAGGTCGGCGACGGTCTTCAATCGGCTTTCGATGGTCAGCGCCAGTGACAGCCGGTTGTTCATCGCGATCATGTTGGCGTAGTGGCGCGCGCAGAAGCCCTCGCGGTTGGTGCTCTCGCGTACGTCCGACTCCATCATCGCGGCGCCCATGATGTATTCAAGCGTCTTGGTCTCGGTACGTTTCGCCAGTGTACACATCGGACAGCCGCATTTCTGCTCGAATACCTCGTTTATGGGGATGGTGTAGATGGTCTCTTTCATGACGGTCTCCTTTTATCGTTGCAGCGGGATGCAGTCATCCCGCCCTGCGGGTTTTCGGGTTCAAATCCATTTCTTACGTTTGAACATGATGAGCAGTCCTGCGACGACCGCGACGCAGACACCGATGATCGTCGGGTAACCGCCCTGCCAGGTCAGCTCCGGCATGTTGATAAAGTTCATTATTAAGGACAGATCGTTTTCGCACAGGAAGAAGACGTCGTCGCGGTCGATGTAAATCATCATCTGCGACGGCTCAGCGGACAGGTCGTAAATATCGTACCAGTCGAACGCAAGAATGTCAAAGGTACGGAAGCTCTCGAACGTCTCGATCTGTCCGGAATTGAGGTAGGAGAGCACCGCGTGATCCATATGCGACAAGACTGCGGCGATGTCGCGCGTGTAAAGCACCTGCTTCATAGAAGCCCTCCCCGAATGGTTTCATTGCAAGCCTATTATATCAGAACTGCGGCGTTTTCGCAAGCCCCTTCCTGCGTCCGCCCGGCTTTGACGAAAAAAGAGAATTTTTCCCTTGACAAATCAGAAAGTATCGTGTATAATAAAAAAACGTCGACGGTATGGCGCCATTGCCAAGCGGTAAGGCAAGGGTCTGCAAAACCCTTATTCCCCAGTTCGATTCTGGGTGGCGCCTCCAACACAGCGAAAGTCCCGTAAAGCCTAAGGTTTCGCGGGACTTTTTTCACGATTCCGGAAGGGAACGTGACGAAATCCGGAAAGATGTGCCGCTCATCCTCGCGGCTGCGGCATGCGCGGTCGGTCTGCTGCTGCTCACAGGTCTGCTCAAGCGCTCCGATGTCTGCATCGGCAGCTATATGACCCTGCGCGTCAGGTGTCCGGCTCGAGGATATGAACCCATTGAAAACCTCGGGTGGAATCTTGTGAAAACGGAGATTTTTTCGTCGGTATCCCATACCGCCCAACAATATTATATGGTATGTAATAATAAATTTGCAAGAACGCCTGCAAAAGCTTGCAAAAACGCTGAAAACTGTGCCGCTACACTCAATTCAGCGGTTATTTATGCGCATTTATCCCTGCCGTTCATGCAAAACGGTTTTCGTGATTTTGCCGGACGTGCCGGGAAAGAGATGCGTTACGGCAAAAAGTTTACTGGTATTTCTAAAAAATTGTGTTATACTATTGATTACAAAGAATAAAGGAGGATCCTCCGTTGCACAAATATGTATACCTCTTCACAGAGGGAAATGGAAAAATGCGTGAGCTTCTGGGTGGGAAGGGCGCCAACCTCGCCGAAATGACCGGGTTGGGTATGCCGGTCCCGCAGGGGTTCACAATCACCACCGAGGCCTGCACACGCTACTACGAGGACGGCGAGACCATCGCCCCCGAGATCGAAGCGCAGATCTCCGAACACCTCGCCAAGATGGAGCAGATCACCGGCAAGACCTTCGGTGACCCCAAAAATCCGCTGCTCGTTTCCGTACGCTCCGGCTCGCGCGCTTCGATGCCCGGCATGATGGACACCGTCCTCAATCTCGGCATCAACGACGAGGTTGTTGAGGGCGTCGTGAAACTCACCGAAAACCCCCGTTTCGCCTATGACTCCTACCGCCGCTTCATCCAAATGTTCTCCGACGTCGTCATGAGTGTCCCCAAGGCGTCATTCGAGCAGTTCATTCAGCAGGTCAAGGACGAGCGCGGCGTTACACTCGATGCCGAGCTGGACGCCGACGATATGAAGAAGCTCGTCGTCTTATATAAGAAGTACTTCCGCGAACAGAAGGGCTTCGATTTCCCCACCGACCCCCGTACTCAGCTCTTTGAGTCCGTGCGTGCCGTCTTCCGTTCCTGGAACAACGACCGCGCCGTATACTACCGCCGCATGAACGATATCCCCGCGTCGTGGGGCACCGCCGTCAACGTCCAGAGCATGGTCTACGGCAACATGGGCAACACCTCCGGCACCGGCGTCGCCTTCTCCCGCAATCCTTCCACCGGTGAGCGCAAGCTCTACGGCGAGTTCCTCATGAACGCCCAGGGTGAGGACGTCGTTGCCGGCGTCCGTACCCCGCAGCCCATTGACCAGCTCCGCGACATCATGCCCGAGATCTATGCCCAGTTCGCCGACATCGCCTCCCGCCTGGAGGCGCACTACCGCGATATGCAGGACATGGAGTTCACCATCGAGCGCGGACGCCTGTACATGCTCCAGACCCGCAACGGCAAGCGGACCGCCCAGGCCGCGCTGAAAATTGCCGTCGACCTGGTGGACGAGGGCATGTGCACACCCGAGGAGGCCATCCTCAAGGTCGAGTCGAAGCAGCTCGACACGCTGCTGCATCCGCAGTTTGAGCCGAAAGCATTGAAAGCTGCCAAGCCCATCGCGTCCGGACTGCCCGCGTCGCCGGGTGCCGCGTGCGGACGCATCTACTTTGACGCCGAGACCGCCGCCGCCGCTGCCAAGAAGGGCGAGCCGGTCATCCTCACACGTCTGGAGACGTCGCCCGAGGACATTGAGGGCATGGCGGCCGCACAGGGCGTACTGACCGTCCGCGGCGGTATGACCTCCCACGCGGCGGTTGTCGCGCGCGGCATGGGACGCTGCTGCGTCGCCGGCTGCGGAGCCATCCGCTTCTTCGAGAATGACGGTTACATCATGATCGGCGAGACCACCTACCGCGAGGGAGACTTCCTCTCGCTGGACGGCTCGACCGGCAACGTCTACGCCGGTCAGCTGCCGACCACCGAGGCCACAATCTCCGGTGACTTCGCCCGCTTCATGAGCTGGGTTGACCAGATTCGTACGCTCGGCGTCCGCGCCAATGCCGATACGCCTCAGGATGCCCGCCAGGCCGTCGAGTTCGGCGCCGAGGGCATCGGCCTGTGCCGCACCGAGCACATGTTCTTCGAGGCCGACCGCATCGCCGCCATGCGCGAGATGATTCTCTCCAAGGACGAGGCGCAGCGCCGTGTCGCGCTCGATAAGCTGCTCCCGATGCAGCGTGACGACTTCGTGGGTATCTTCCGTGCAATGGAAAACCGTCCCGTCACCATCCGCCTGCTCGACCCGCCGCTCCATGAGTTCCTGCCGACCGAACAGGCTGATATCGAAGCACTCGCCGCCGATATGGGCTTGGCCGTCTCCACGCTCAAGAGCACCATCTCCGAGCTCCATGAGTTAAACCCGATGATGGGCCACCGCGGCTGCCGTCTCGCCGTCAGTTACCCCGAGATCGCAGAGATGCAGGTGCGCGCCATCATCGAGGCCGCCGTCAGCGTCAAGAAGTCCGACGGTTACGACATCGTCCCCGAGATCATGGTTCCGCTCGTCTGCGACCGTAAGGAGCTGCGCTTCGTACGCGGCATCGTCGACCGTGTCGCGAAGGAAATCATCGACGCCTCCGGCATCACGCTCGAGTATAAGGTCGGTACGATGATCGAAATCCCGCGTGCCGCGATTACCGCCGACGAGATCGCGAAAGAGGCAGATTTCTTCTCCTTCGGTACAAACGACCTCACCCAGATGACCTTCGGCTTCAGCCGCGACGATACCGGCAAGTTCCTTGAAGCCTACTACGACAAGAAGATTTACGAAAACGACCCGTTCGCGCGTCTTGACCAGACCGGCGTCGGCAAGCTCGTTCAGATGGCATGCGAGCTGGGCAGAAAAACCCGCCCCGATATCAAGCTGGGCTTCTGCGGCGAGCATGGCGGCGACCCGTCATCCGTCGAGTTCTGCCACAAGGTCGGCCTGACCTACGTCTCCTGCTCACCCTT
>JAAZKA010000047.1 GCA_012800055.1 Clostridiales bacterium | reverse complement strand
TTGATACGTTCTTTCGCTTCAGCTGTTTTATTGTAGTTGAGGTTGACCATCCACTTAATGGTTACTTCGTCGAGGCCTGCGGGGCCGGCAGCGGTGGTGGCGGCAGTGGTGGCTGCGGCGGTGGTGGCTGCGGCGGTGGTGGCTGCGGCGGTGGTCGTCTTTTCTTCTCCGCCTGTGCACGCAGACAGCATGCACAAAATCATCAAAATGGAAAGAAGCGCGCATAAAGACTTTTTCATGCGTTATGAAACCTCCTTATGAACTTGGTTTATGTGAATCTTCTCCGCAGCGGCCCTGCGCTCATGCGGCTTTGAGCGGACCCGCGGGAAGCGCCCGGGAAACTCAGCCCTTGACCGACCCGATGGTCAGCCCCTGGATGAAGTAGCGCTGGAAGAACGGGTAGACGAACAGAATCGGCAGCGTTACGATGACGGTAATCGCCATCCGGACGCTTTCGGTGGGCATATTGCGCAGCATCTCGGTTCCCTCGACGGACGCTGCAAACTGCGCGTTGGACTTGATGAAATTGATGTTGTTCTGGATGCGCTGCAGCAGCGTTTGCAGCGGGATCAGCTTGGGATTGTCGATATAAAGCATCGCGGTGAACCAGTTGTTCCAGAACCCGACGCATGTAAACAGTCCGATCGTCGCGACTCCCGCCTTCATCAGCGGAAGAGCGATGCGGAAGTAGATGAGGATGTCGCTGGCGCCGTCGATGCGCGCGGCCTCGAACAGCGCGTCGGGTACGGACGACTGGATGAACGTGCGCAGGATGATTGCATACCACGCGCTCAGCGCTCCGGGCAGCAGAAAAATCCAGATTGTATCTCTCAGCTTCAGAATCTGCACGTTGATGATATACGACGGAACGAGTCCGCCGGAGAACAGCATGGTAAAGAAAGCGAAGAAGGTGATTGCGCGGCGTGCGGTGAACTTTTTCTGCGCGATGCAGAAGGAAAACATCGAGGTGATAAACAGGCTGTATACAGTGCCGACAACGGTATAGAAAATGGTGATGACATAGGAATCGACGAGCTGCGAGCCGGCTTTATACAGGCTCTCATATGCCAGCAGGGAGATTCTCTCGGGTATGAGACGATAGCCGTTTTTAGCGATGGCAAGCGCGTCGGTGAAGGAGATCGAAATGACGAGCAGAAACGGCACGACGATGGTGATCGCAAGCAGCAGAATCAGCACGCTGAACAGAATGTTCCAGCCCTGGCTGATGGCCTGCAGACGGTTATAATCATTCTTCTTGATCTTTGTCATAACCCGCTTCCTCCTTAAAACATACCGTAATCCGGGTCGATTTTGTTCACGAGCTTATTCGACACGATGACGAGTATGAACCCCACGACGGACTGATACATACCGGCGGCGGCGGTCATATTCGCGTTCTGCAGCTCCTTGAGCCCCCGGTAGATATAGGTGTCGATCACCTGCGTAACGCTGTAGAGCTTGCCGTTGTCCATCGGCACGAGATAGAACAACCCGAAGTCGCCGCGGAAGATGCTCCCTATGCTCATAATCAGCATGATGGAGATCATCGCCCGCAGATGCGGCAGGGTGATGTACTTGATCTGCTGTCCCTTGGTCGCTCCGTCGATCATCGCCGCCTCATAAAACTCACGCGAGATACCCGTGATGGACGCCAGATACACCACCGACGAGTATCCGATTCCCTTCCAGGCGTTGAGGAACACGAGGAAGCCCGGCCAGAACGACGGTCTCATATAAAAGTTGACGCGTTGGCCGGTGAGCTGAAAGATCAGCGACGGGATATAGCCGTTTGTCGGCGCTAAAAACGCGAATACGATGATTGCGACAACAGCCCATGACAGAAAGTGCGGCATCATGATGATTGTCTGCATCGTCTTGGCGAATGTCTTCGAGCGCAGCTCACTGAGCACCAGCGCGAAGCCGATGGAAAGCGACATATTCACAATGATGAACACGATGTTGTAGCACACCGTATTGCGTGTGATGATCCATGCGTCCGTCGATGTAAACAGAAACTTAAAGTTCGAAAGCCCTACAAACGGGCTGCCCAAAATCCCCTTGGTGTAATCCATCTTCTGGAACGCCAGCACCAATCCGAACATCGGCAGGTAACAGAATACAAGCAGCGTCAGCACGCCCGGCAGGCACATCAGATAGAGCCATGCGTTCTCCCTGAACTCCTTTGCGATGCGTTTCCCGATGCTCCTGCGCGGCGTTCCCGAGCCGGACGGGGCTGAATAGGTCTGCGTACCGGAATTCGCCATGGTCGTTCTCCTCCTGTGTTTTCCCCCGCGCTCTCGTTCGCCTCCGAAAAGGACTGTAGTCTTGAAAAGCGCGCGTTTTTTCCGAGATTGCATGAGACGTGCTTCATCATGCTTTTGTAGTAATTATATCATAATCATTCAATTATTTCAAGAGGTATTTTGTATTTATATGCCACACAACTATGAATTGTTTGTTTCTCTCCCCCGAATTTATATAATAACTATATTATAATATGTTCTCTTCCTTTCCCCTTCCTTCAGAGACCACAAAAGGCGCCCCTTTTAAAAGGGGCGCCTTTCATTCATGCGCTTTCCGTTTTTACGGCAGGTCGATCTCCTCGTCGCCGTGCTCGTTCATCCAGGCGATCGCGGTGTCGTACGCCGGATAGTCGAGGTCGGCCATCGTGTTCGTGTGCAGCACGACGCCTTCCGCCTCGCCCGCGAAAATCAGCTCACGGTAGCGGTCGAGCTGCCATTTCACCGCCTTGCTCGTCGCCTGCTTGCTCTCACCGAAGTTCCACAGATAGCACCCGAACATCCGGCGCTTGCCTTCGGTCATTTTCTTAAATATCTTGTATTTCTCCTCGAACAGTACGATATCCTTTTCTTTCCACGTCCACAGGATGATCCCGTCGAACGGCCCGATGTACGGCTGGAACTCCGCGTCAGCCGCAGCGTCCAGACCAAACTCATGCGTGTAGAGTACCATCCACATGTCCAAAGGCCTCACGTCGTTGTTGTGGAGCCGGTCGCGTACCTTGTACATGTTCTCAAGCGGGATTTCTTTGTACTTCCCGCCGCGGATGAAGTCGTCGAACACGCCGCAGCCGATGTTCGCAAACTCACGCGCTTCCTCAATCAGCGGCTCGATGACCGACGGATCACTACCGGCGTTCCAGATCTCCCAGCCCGTCTGCCGCAGGGTCGTGAAGCTCTTGTTGTACTGCCGCCGGTTCACGTCGATTCCCACCGGGACCATGAACACGTTGCGCGCACCTAAGTAGAGCGCGCCCTCCATCGGCGTCATGCGGGAGATTTTCGTGTTGCCGTACAGGTTGTTGTAGCGGCCCTCGGGATGTCCCCAAATCCAGAAATGATCGCGCAGCTTTGTCATAACGGTGCTCCTTTCGTGTTGGATTGCAGTTTCAGTATACCATAGGTTTCCCCGTTTTGCAAGCGGTTTTCCTCTTTCGGAATATCAACGGCTCGGCAAACCGCCTGTGTTATGTAACCCGGAACGCCGCGCCCCGTTCCTGCCCGCCGCGGCGGTCACTCTTCGCCCTTCACCTGAAGCACCACTTTCCCCACATTGCCGCCGCGTGTGAGCAGCTCGTGGGCGTCGGCGGCGCGGGTGATGGGGAGCGTTTTGAGCGCCATGCGCGGCAGCTCGGACTTCAGCTTCGGGAAGACGTCGCGGGCGACACGCGCGATGAGGTCGGCCTTGAACGCGGGCGGACGGCTGCGCAATGTGCTGCCGATGAGCCGGATGCCGCGCACGTACAAGTTTTTGAGGTCGACCGTCGTCAGATTTCCGCCGAGCGCCGCAATCATGATCCACCGCCCGCCGTGCGCCAGGTACGGCAGACATACACCCATTTCCTCGCCGCCGATGCAGTCGATCGCGAGGTTCACCGGCGTCCCGGCGTCCAGTTCTTCGCGCAGCACGTCCGCGAGATTCTCCGTACGCGTGTTGATGATGCGGTCGGCAC
>JAAZKA010000046.1 GCA_012800055.1 Clostridiales bacterium | reverse complement strand
CAGCTCGTATGCCCGCACTTTTTCCTCCAGCAGCCGTACCCGGTCATCCGCGTCCTCTGCCTCGCATGTGTTCAGCTTCTCCCCGAGCGCGGTGTTCTCCGCCGGATCCGCACGGTTCTGTTCGGTCGGCCCCAGACACCGTTCGATTTTCCGATACCGCTCCTTCAGCTGCTCGATGCGCGTCTCATACGCCTCGGCATCATCTTCCGTCACCGCAGCAGGCACCTCGACAGGCATCGGCGCCTCTGCAGACTCCGTCACTTCGGCGGACATCGCCTTCGCTTGCGCCAGCTCCTTCTCGATTATCTCCACACGCTGCCTGAGCACGTCATTCTCCGACCTGAGCGCTTCGTTCTCCGACGCCAGCACGCCCGCCGACGGTCCGGTTGACTGCCCGGCTTGTGACTCGGACAGCTCGGATGCTGTGCGCTTCAGCTCTTCAACCTGCGTCTCCAGCATCCGGATATGCGACGCGTAGCGCTCGCTCTCCTTGCGCTTGGACCGCGCGATTCGCTTCAGATACGACAGGACATCTTCCTTATTGAAGCCGAACATCGAGCTGCGAAACAGCTTGTCATAGGATATTTCCGTGTCCTGACCCAGAGGTTCCATGTTTTCGTCCATCAGTCCCGTGCCTCCCCGTTTCAAAAATCTTTATGGATACCATTATACCGCACTCGTTGAAAAAAGTAAAGAGAAATCGATAAAAGTCGATAATCTGCGTAAACGTGAGATATCGCATGAAATATGGCGCACAAAGGAGATATATTGAAAAACGGGCGCTTTACTCTCGTTGCGCTTTATCATGCTAAAATGATATACTGCCACCGTAATAATCTTAAGGCAGGTATGTCGTATGAAAAAAACTCTTGCGCTGCTCCTTGCTTTTGCGCTCGTCCTCTGTATGGCCGGCTGCAACACAGTCCGCGCCAACAAAACTTTCACCGTCATGGAGGAGGCTCTCGATGCCGAAGAATACGGCATCGGCTTCCGCAATGAAGACATCGCTCTCGGCATGGCTGTCCAGGATATCCTCGATGAGATGTACTCCGATGGCTCTGCCGCCGCCATCTCCACCAAGTGGTTCGGCGCGGACATCCTGATGCATGACGCCCCCTACGCTGAAGACACCGCTATTCCCGACGGTGACAGCTCGCTGCAGATGATTCTCGACCGCGGTACCTTCATCCTCGGCCTGGACGACTCTTTCCCGCCGATGGGTTTCCGCGATAAGGACAACAACGTCGTCGGCTTCGACATCGACCTGGCCACCGAGGTCTGCAAGCGTCTGGGTGTTGAGCTGGTTATCCAGCCCATCGACTGGGACTCCAAGGAACTCGAACTGTCCACCGGCAAGATCGACTGCATCTGGAACGGCATGACCATCACCGAAGCGCGTCTGGACTCGATGTTCATCCCGAAGGCGTACATCGCCAACCGCCAGGTTGTCATCGTCGGCGACACCTTCAAAGGCTCAAAGCTCGCCGATCTGAAGGGTAAGGTCGTCGGACTGCAGAAGGGCTCCTCCTCTCTCGAAGCGCTCGAGAAGAACACCGCTGTCCATGCTTCGGTCAAGTCCATCACCGAGTACACCGACAACGTCACCGCATTCCTCGACCTGAAGGCCGGACGTATTGCCGCGCTCGTTGTCGACGAGGTTGCCGGACGCTACATCATGGAGAACAACTGACGCTGTCTTTACGTAACACGCGGGCGGGGGCCTTCATGCTCCCGCCTTCGTTTTCTGTTTCTCCCGGCTTTATGGATTCTGATTAGGAGTACATCCCATGATTATAAAATTTGTCGATATTGCCCGCGTCCTGCTCGACGGCATCGGATACACGCTCACGCTGTTCTTCCTGACGCTCGTGATGTCGATCCCGCTGGGGTTCGGGTTAACCTTTCTGCGCGTCAGCCGCAATCCTTTGCTGCGCGGCATCACCTCCGGCTACGTCTGGATCATGCGCGGTACGCCTCTGCTCCTGCAGCTCTTCTTCTTCTATTACGGGCTCACCTTCATCCCCGTCATCGGCTCCTACCTCACGATGGACCGCATGACCGCCGCCGTTGTCGCGTTCACGCTCAACTACGCAGCCTACTTCTGCGAAATCTTCCGCAGCGGACTGTTGACCATCGAGCAGGGACAATACGAGGCTGCACGCGTGCTCGGCTTCTCCAAAAGCCAGATCTTCGTGCACATTGTACTTCCGCAGCTCATCCGCGTTACGCTTCCGACCGTCGCCGGGGAGGTGATCACGCTCGTCAAGGATACCGCGCTCGTCACCGCCATCGGCGTCACGGAAATCCTCTACTTCGCCAAGGCGTCCGTCAACCGCATGGTCGACGCCAGCGCCTACATCGTCGCGGCGGTGTTCTATCTGCTGATGAACTTCGTGGTGACCAAATTCTTCGCGTGGCTGGAAAAGCGGTCGAATTATGTCGACCTCGCGCGGTAAGGAGGAAGACATATGGCTGAACAAGTGATGCTGTCCGTACGCGGACTGAAGAAAAGCTTCGGGAAGCTCACCGTTCTGGACGGCGTGAGCTTCGATGTGCTGGCAGGTCAGACTGTCGCGGTGATCGGGCCATCGGGATCGGGGAAGAGCACAATGCTGCGCTGCCTGATCAACCTCGAGCGCGCACAGGGCGGTACGATCACGATCGACGGCGCGCCGCTGATGACCGACGGCGTCTATGTATCCGACGTCCAGGCACGCGCGGCGATCTCGAAGATGAGCATGGTCTTCCAGAGCTTCAACCTGTTCCCGCATATGAAGGTGCTGGAGAATCTCGTCTGCGCGCCGGTGATTGTCAAGAAGCAGAACCGGAAAGAAGCCGAGACGCGCGCGCGGGAACTTCTCAGGAAGGTCGGACTGTCGGATAAGGAGGATGTGTTCCCGACATCGTTATCCGGCGGACAAAAACAGCGCGTGGCAATTGCCCGCGCGCTGATGATGGATCCGGAACTTCTGTTATTTGATGAACCGACGTCGTCGCTCGACCCACAGCTCACCGCCGAGGTGCTGGCGGTTATGCGCAAGCTCTCCGATGACCGGATGACGATGGTGGTCGTAACGCATGAGATGGGATTTGCGCGGGAAGCCGCCGATAAGATTCTCTTTATGGCCGATCACAAAATCATCGCGTCCGGCACGCGTGAGGAAATCTTTGAGCGCCCGACGGATCCCCGCGTCCGCGACTTTATTGAGAGCATTCTGTGACGGTCTGATAGATCGCGCGGCCGACGCAGCGTCCGAAGGCAACCAGATTCTCCTGCGTTACGATGTTGTCGGGTTCCCCATAGTAGGTCGTCTCCAGCGTCAGCACAAGCTTCATCTCCGGCAGCGTGGACATGAAGCCGCGCAGACAGCCCTTCATATGCGCGCTCTTGTTCCAGTCGGTCTCCGGGTCGAGATCGTGAGCCGTCCGGTAACGGAGCGCGTCCGGTGTCAGCAGCTGTTCGAGCTTCTGTCCGAACGCTTGCTGACACTTTAACATCTCGCCGCTCGAGCGTACGACAAACGCACAGTCGTTCATCCCGCCCCAGTGCCACGGCGAGTGGAAGTCGAACGCGTACTGCAGTCCACGCGCGACGGCGTCCTTTTTGATCTCCCGGATGCTCGCGTAGATCGGTGCGTCAATGTAGTCGCGGTTATGGTCATGCGGCGCGCGGTTCTTGCCCTGATCGCCGTCGAGTACGCCGTCGTAGTCTACGAACGGTACGACCAGCACACTCCCGGGCAACGGCGTCTTCGTGAGCGTTTCGAGTACGCCCTCGAGCACATAGCTGCCCGTGGCCTCGCAGCAGTGATGCCGCGCGCTCAGCAGAACAGCCGGGCTGCCTTCACCCAGCCGTACGCATGGCACCTTCCGCCCGCGCTCGCTTGTACACAGCGTCTGCACCGGCAGATTCAGCCGCTCCGCGAGTCTGAAAAAGCGGTCGGGATGATACAGCAGGTCATGCGCAAAGTACACCGGCTCGTCGGACGGAAAGGTGTAGGTGAAACGGCTGTGATCGCCGCCGCCGAGCCAGCGCCAGTGCACGAGGTCGAAGCTGACCGCGGGTCCCCACGGTCCGACCCATTTGAGCGGCGCCATGTCGAACATCAGCGTCCGACCTGCCGCACCCTCAACCGCAAACGCCCAGTAAAACCAGACGCCCATCGTATCCCTCAGCTCCGGTTCGATGCGGACAACGTCGCCGGTCTGTTCGAGGACGTGGATATTTCCGCCTGTAAAGTCTGTAAAGATACGCATATTTCTCACCTTTCCGTCATTAGATACGCCTTGAGAGGACATCCGTCCACGCGGCACGGAAGCTCTCGAAGCGGTCCTGATCCAACGCGTCGCGGATGTCCCGCATCAGACGGTTGTAGAAGTAGAGATTGTGTATGACCGCAAGCCTGCACGCAAGCATCTCGCCGCAGCGGAACAGATGCCGCAGGTACGCCCGTGAGTGCATCCGGCATGTATGACAGTCACAGCCCTCATCGATCGGGCGGTCGTCCTCGGCATACTTGAGGTTGTTGAGGTTTATAACACCCTCGTGGGTAAACAAGTGCCCATGTCGGGCGTTGCGGGCGGGCATCACACAGTCAAAAAAGTCAATGCCGCGCGCCACACCCTCCAGGATGTTCGACGGTGTCCCGACGCCCATCAGGTAGCGCGGACGGTCGTACGGCGCATAGGGGAGTACTTCGTCGAGGATGTGGTACATCACCTCCGCCGGCTCTCCGACCGCGAGACCGCCGATCGCGTAGCCCGGCAGATCGAACTCCGCAATGCGCTTCATATGGTCGATGCGCAGGTCGTCGAACGTCCCGCCCTGATTGATGCCGAACAGCACCTGGCCGGGGTTCGGCGCATCCTCCCGCGCGTTGTATTGAGCGTTCGCGGTCTTGCAGCGCTCGAGCCACCGTGACGTGCGCTCGACCGACGCGCGCACATACTCCTTCGGCGACGGATTTGCCACACACTCGTCGAACGCCATCGCGATGTCCGATCCCAGAGCCGACTGAATCGCCATGCTCTCCTCCGGCCCCATGAAAATCGCCCGGCCGTCTACGTGCGAGCGGAACGCAACGCCCTCCTCGGTAATCTTCCTCAGAGACGCCAGCGAGAAAATCTGAAACCCGCCGCTGTCTGTCAGGATCGGATGCCTCCAGTTCATGAAGCGGTGCAGACCTCCGCGCCGCCGGATCAGTTCCTCACCGGGACGAACGTGCAGGTGGTAGGTATTGGACAGCTCGATCTGGCAGCCGATCGCCTCCAGATCAAACGCATCGAGTGCGCCCTTGATCGCGCCCTGCGTCCCGACGTTCATGAACACAGGCGTCTCGACGGTGCCGTGCGGACAGGTGAAGCGCCCACGGCGGGCGCGGTTTTCCGTTTTGATGACTGTAAACATACGTCCCCCTAGCTGATGAACATGCAGTCGCCGAACGAAAAGAAGCGGTAGCGCTCCCGCACGGCTTCTTTGTACGCCGCCATCGTCTTCTCATATCCGGCGAACGCCGAGACGAGCATGATCAGCGTGCTCT
>JAAZKA010000045.1 GCA_012800055.1 Clostridiales bacterium | reverse complement strand
GCAGTCGACCGACCTGGTGTGTCCGGCGTCGATGCTGCGCTTTCTCGGCGCGGCGGCAAACGGCGGCAGCGCCGCGGAGCCGAAGCTGCTGCCGGACGGGAAGACGGTGCTCACCCCTTTGGTCAAGCCGGAGACCGCTGCCGCGCTCACCGAGCTGATGCGCAACAACACCCGGACGGTCTACGGTGACGGCAGCTTCCCGAAAGGGCTGGAGATCTGCGCAAAGTCCGGTACGGCACAGGTCGACGGTGAGAAGTCCAACGCCTGGTTCGTCGGGTTCTCGGCGAACGAGAAGTATCCGGTGGCGTTCGTGGTGATTGCGGAGCATGCAGGCGCGGGATCGGGTGTCGGCAAAGACGTCGCGGCGGCGGTGCTGCGGGCGGTTGTGAAAGGATAAGCGGACACGGCACGCCGTCTTGGCCGTATGTGTCCGTGTCATCGGGAGTTCCTCTTTGATATCGCTTCCCAAATATGTCTGTTATCAGCCGTTGATGCAAAGGAGAACGCGGAATGAGGATAATAGTTCTGTGCATGCTGCTGCCGGTGCTGCTGTGTGGATGTACGCCGAAACCGGAGACGCCCGCGGTGAAGACGGCAAGGCCTGACCGCGTGGAGATATTATGTAAAGCGCTGCTGGAGGCGGAAGGGCTGCCGGAGACGACGCGCTGTGACCTTGCGGACACGGCGGCGCTGTATGACATCGGCGAGGACATGCTGCACGACGCGCGGGTGTACCGGGCCGCATATGCGCTGGACGCGTTCGAGCTGGCGGTATTCGACGCGGCAGATGCGCACGCGCGGGAGGAAGTCGAGGCGAAGATACAGGAGCGGCTCGAGCGGCTTGCGCAGACGTACCGCGGGACGTCGTTGGGGATGTACGCGCAGGTACGGGCGGCGAAGGTGTGGGTCAGCGGGACGGTGTGCGCGGTGATCATCGCGGAGGATAAGACGGCGGCGCTGCTGTACGACCTGTGTGCGGATGTGAATTAATACATAAGTTATAAAAAAGCATGGGGTCTTTACGCAGCGCGCGGGATATGGTATAATGATATGTTCCAAAAGAGGAAAGGAGTCGAAGAGTTATGGAGAGAATGGTCGGAACGGTGGCCCGGGGAATCCGCGCACCGGTGATCCGTGAGGGAGACAACCTGGCAAACATCGTAGTGGAGAGTGTACTGGCGGCAGCGGAGGCGGAAGGGTTCGCGCTGCGGGACCGAGACGTGGTGGCGGTGACCGAAGCGGTCGCGGCACGCGCGCAGGGGAATTATGCGACGATCGGACAGATCGCCGAGGACATACGCAGGAAGCTCGACGGCGATACGACGCTGGGCGTGCTGTTTCCGATCCTGTCACGCAACCGGTTTGCGGTGGTGCTGCACGGCATCGCGATGGGTGCGCACAAGATCGTGCTGCAGCTGTCCTATCCTGCCGATGAGGTCGGCAACCATCTGGTATCGGAAGAGGCGCTTGACGAACACGGCATCGACCCGTGGAAGGAAACGCTGACCGACGGCCGCTTCTATGCACTGTTCGGCAAATCGGTGCATCCGTTCACGGGGATTGACTACATCGCGTACTACCGAAAAATCATCGAGGACGCCGGCGCACACTGCGAAATCATCCTGGCCAATCGTCCCGAGTCGATTTTGCGCGCGACGGAGAATGTGCTGTGCTGCGACATCCACACCCGCGCGCGGACGGTGCGCAAGCTCAGGGCTGCGGGTGCGGCAAAGGTCTTTACGCTCGCGGACATTTTGTGCGAAAGCGTGGACGGCTCCGGCTACAACCCGCTCTACGGACTTTACGGCTCGAATAAGGCGACCGAGGAACGCGTGAAGCTGTTCCCGCGCGATATGGACGGCTTCGTTGCCGAGGTACAGGACGCGCTCTACGAGAAAACCGGCAAGCACATCGAGGTCATGGTTTACGGCGACGGCGCGTTCCGCGACCCGGTCGGGAAGATCTGGGAGCTTGCCGACCCGGTGGTATCTCCGGCGTATACGGCGGGACTGGAGGGCACGTCCAACGAGCTGAAGCTCAAGTATCTGGCCGACAACGACTTTGCAGACCTTTCCGGCGACGCGCTGCGCGAGGCAATCAAGAAGTCCATCAAAAACAAGGATCAAAACCTCCAAGGCAAGATGGCGTCGCAGGGCACCACGCCGCGCCGTCTGACGGATCTTCTCGGCTCCCTGTGCGATCTGACCTCCGGCTCCGGCGACAAGGGCACGCCGATCGTCCTCGTGCAGGGATACTTCGACAACTACACGATGTGACGCCTGTTCATACGCATCCCGGGACATGAACGTCCCGTAACAACATATAAGGAGTTTTATTGCAGATGAAAACCTATGTCTTCGCGGGCGCGTCTCAGAGAGCGCTCTACATGTTCGCCAGGCCCATGCTCGCAGACTTCCCGAACGACTGTAAAATCCTCGGTGTCTACGACATCAACTTCGGCCGCGCGAAGAAGTTTGCCGAGCTGACCGGCAATGTCTTCCCGGCGTTCGAGAACTTTGACGACATGATTGCCAAAGTCAAGCCCGACCGCGTCATCGTCACCACCGTCGACGCGTTCCACTCCGACTACGTCATCCGCGCGATGGAGCTTGGGTGCGATGCCATCACCGAGAAGCCCATGACCATTGACGCGCCCCGCTGCCGCGCCATCCTCGCCGCAGAGAAGAAGACCGGCCGCCATGTGACCGTCACCTTCAACTACCGCTACGCGCCGTTCATGACCAAAATCCGTGAGATCGTCGCGTCCGGCGAGATCGGCGACGTCTACAGCGTCCATTTTGAGTGGCTGCTGACCCGCAACATGGCCTACGGCGCCCATGGCAAGAGCTACTTCCACCGCTGGAATGCCCGCATGGCGAAATCCGGCGGACTGCTCGTCCACAAGTCCACCCACCACTTCGACCTCGTCAACTGGTTCATCGGCCAGCGTCCGTCGAAGGTCTCCGGCTTCGGCCAGCTGCGTCTGTACGGCGCGAAAAACTATCCGTTTGGCGATGCCATCCCGAAGCGCTGCTCGCAGTGCCCGCACGCCCGGGAGTGCGAGTTCTGCTACGAAATGACCGACTTTGAGAAGGACTTCTACGGCGCGAACGAGGAATACGACGGCTACATGAAGGACAACTGCATCTATGCCAAGGACATCGATATCTACGATACGATGGCCGTAACCGTGCAGTACGATAAGGGCGCGGTGCTGTCCTACTCGCTCAACGCGACGACGCCGTACGAAGGCTGGACCTGCGTGATCAACGGCTCGAAAGGCCGCATCGAGACGGTCAACTACGAGACAGGCGTTCTCGCGAAGGCTCCGGCAAACCACATCAAGGTGTTCGACCTCAACGACAACATCACCGACTACGCGGTGACGAAGGCGTCCGGCGGTCACGGCGGCGGCGACCAGCGTCTGCGCAAGATGATCTTTCTGGACAACCAGCCCGAT
>JAAZKA010000044.1 GCA_012800055.1 Clostridiales bacterium | reverse complement strand
TGGCTTTCACGGGAGCTTGCCGGAGCCGCGCCGCCTGCGATGGCCGATCTGGACGCGGCGATGCTTCTGTACCTGCGGCGGTTGACCGCGAAGCAGCTCGCGGACACGGATATCAGCGAAGGCTTCGAGCATCGGCTGTACCGTGCGCTGCGGGATGCCGGGTCGCTGCGGGAGGCGTACGACCTGGCGAAAACAAAGCGAGTGAGTCACGCGCGCATCCGGCGTGCATGCCTCAGCGCATACCTGGGGATCCCGAAGACATACGCATATGAAAAGCCGCCCTTCCTGCGCGTTCTGGCGTTGAACGGATGCGGAAGGACGGTTTTGCGGAATGTAACGCAGGTGCCGGTGCTGACAAAGCCGGCACAGATCGCAAGTCTCCCGGAGCGTGCGCAGGCGTGGTTCGCGCTCGACACCCGCGCGTACGATCTGACCGCGCTGTCATCCGCCGGTGCCGAGCTGACCCGGAGCGCGCGGTATTGCGGGTGAACTCTGCGGATTCAGCCATGATGATTTCAGAAAGCTCTGCGGTTTCATTTCCCGCAGAGCTTTCCGACCTCTTCACTTGCCCTATGCTTCCAGTACGACGGAGCCGTCGAGGGCGTTTATATAGGTGACGGTATCGGAGGCGGTGATGCGCCAGACGGGGATGAGACGCACGCCGATGCCGGGGAGCGTCTGGACGACCCATCCGGGATCGAGGGCGGTGATGCGCTCGATGGCAAAGCTGCGCATGGCGGACGCGTAGGCGATGAGCAGACCGGGCAGCTCCATCTCGACGCCGGTATCGACCGCCTGCGGGGTACCGAAGCAGTAGCGGCCCTGGAGCGCACAGGACGACGCGTCCCTTGTAAGCGTCAGCGTGCAGTTGAACACCGGAAGCCCGTCGATCTGCTGCGTCAGGCTGTCGGTATCGAATACAGCCGCGGAAATGCCGGCGTGTCCGAGCATTTCCTGTACGCTGCCCTCCCCGTCCAGCACCGATGCCGCGAGCTGCGCCTCGACTGTCCCGCCTGAGAGCCATGACAGGCTGCCCACAGCACTCCGGTAGCGGTCATTGCCGCCGGAGCCTGTGACCTCCGCGTCGCCGAGGAGCGCATGCGCTGCGGCTGACTCCGCGGCACGGTCGCGCACGATCACCCGCAGGCCCCGCCGCAGCGACTCGCGCGGAATCAACGACGTGTCCAGCGCAATTCCCTGACGCTCCAGATACGCCGCCGCGCCCGCGACCGACTCGTTCCAGATGCGGTCCTCCGTATAGCGCAGATACCCGTACATCCCCAGCAGGAATACATTCACCAGCAGCAGCATCCCGATGATGATGTTTTTCGCCCGGCTCCAGTCCATCTTCTTGTTCCTTTACACAAATATACGCAAACCTTCCACGATCAGCAGGATGACCGGCTGATGCAGCAGATAGATCCACAGGCTCCACCGTCCGCACGTCTCGAGAAACGGCGCGCGGGCCGTGTAGAACCACTCCGGAAGCTTCCGTTTGAACACCGGCTCCCCAAACCATGTCCCCAGCAGATACACGAAGAACCACGGCAGCAGCGGGAAATAGTCGAGCGTGCAGAAGTTCTCCGGCGGGAACCCCAGCGGCAGCAGCCACCACGCACCGCCGGTGAGGACGCTGCGCAAAAGCAGCGACAGTACCAGTCCCGCACTGTAAACCGCCGGCTTGATCTGCGGCGGGATGCGGTCGAGCAGAGGTTTCAACAGCGCGTACAACAGGCTCGACACGGAGAGGAAGTGGAGGATGCCGAAGACAATGACGGTTTCGGGTTCGAACAGGTACGTCACGCCCGTCACGGCTGCGGCAGCGAGCAGGATGCGCAAGCCGCGCTTGACATTGGAGCGCGAGATCATCGCGGTCGCGCCGGACATCGCGATGAACAGTCCCGCGCCGAACGGCGACGCGATGCGTATGAAGATATTGTTTTCGATCCACTCCGGCCAGCTGTAGAGGTAGACAAGGTCGTACAGCAGATGCCGCGCAGCCATCAGCAGAATCATCAGCCCGCGCACAAGGTCGAGCATGTGGACACGTTCCTTTTCAGGCGCGTCCGTATGCTCTTTTTTCAGGCGTGCCGCAAACCCCTTACACATTGAACCGATACAGCACCACGTCGCCGTCGCGCATCACGTAGTCGCGGCCTTCGGAACGTACCAGCCCCTTCTCCCTCGCGACCGTCATCGAGCCGCACGCCATCAGCTCATCAAACGATACGCACTCGGCACGGATGAAGCCGCGCTCGAAGTCGGTATGGATTTTCCCCGCGGCCTGAGGCGCTCTGGTGCCGCGCTCGATCGTCCACGCGCGTACCTCCTTCGGCCCGCCGGTCAGATATGAAATCAGCCCGAGCAGGCGGTAGCTGACCTTGATCAGTCTGGACAGCCCGGACTCGGTGATGCCCAGCTCTTTGAGAAACTCCCCGCGCTCCTCCGGCGGCAGGTCAAGGATATCCTGCTCGAGCTTTGCGCAGATCGGCAGCACTTCCGAGCCTTCCGCTTTTGCCCGCGCGGCGACCTTCTGATACATCTCGTTGTTTACATAATCTGCAAAGCCGTCCTCGTCGAGGTTGGCCGCGTAGATAACGGGCTTGTCCGTCAGCAGGTTGACGCTCGTGATGATTGCACGCTCGTCGGGTGCGCAGACGAACGCGCGGGCGGGCTTCTCGTCCTCCAGATGCTTCTGCAGCGCCGTGAAAAGGTCGAGCTCGGCCTGATACTTCTTATCGCCCTTCAGCAGCTTCGCCGTCCGGTCGATGCGGCGCTCGAGAGTCTCCATATCGGCGAGAATCAGCTCAAGGTTGATGACGTCGATATCGCGCAGCGGGTCGACGGAGCCGTCTACGTGGATGACGCTGTCGTCTTCGAAGCAGCGCATGACATGGACGATGGCGTCGACCTCGCGGATGTTGGCGAGGAACTTATTGCCAAGTCCCTCACCCTTCGACGCGCCCTTGACGAGTCCGGCGATGTCGACGAACTCGATGACCGCGGGGGTATACTTCTCGGGGTGGTACATCTCCGCGAGGCGATCCAGACGTTCGTCGGGTACGGAGACGACGCCGATGTTGGGGTCGATGGTGCAGAACGGGTAGTTGGCAGCCTCGGCGCCGGCGTTGGTGATGGCATTGAACAATGTGCTCTTACCAACGTTCGGAAGTCCGACGATACCCATTTTCATGGTATATTCCCTCTTTGATTGTTATTGCGCTTCTCTGATTTTCATATGGGGCGCTTCCCTGATGTGGAATGGGAGCAGAGTTGTACAGGGGTATTATAGCGCATTTCGCCGCGGTTGTAAAGGGGTTTTACACGATTCTACTCAGAGCACATCCGGTCCAATACTCCCATGTCATGCCGGGCTGACGTTTCAAGCCTTCCCGCGGCATCGCGCCGGCAGATTTCCGATGCGCTTCCGCCTCGGTCCGCCTTCCCGATCGGTCCCCGTACGTCCGATGCAAGATATCGCTGCACAGAATGTCACCTGTGTACAGAAACGCAGGATAAAAACGGCGCCCCGTGATGTTTTGTCACAGGGCGCCCGGTACATGTCCAAAAGTCTTACTTCGTAAGCTTCGCGATCTCCTCGGCGAAGTTATCCTCACGCTTCTGCAGACCCTCGCCCTTTTCAAAGCGGATGTAGCGCGCGACGGAAATCTCGCCGCCGACGGTCTTGGCAACCTCGGCAATCTGCTGCGCGACGGTGAGCTTGGAGTCCTTGACGAACGCCTGATCAACAAGGCAGTTCTCCTGGTAGAACTTGCCGATACGGCCGTCGACGATGCGGGCGGCAACCTTTTCGGGTTTGCCTTCCTCGAGGGTCTGGGCCATCAGGATTTCGCGCTCATGAGCGATGACATCCTCCGGCACGGATTCGCGGTCGAGGTAGGAGGGGTTCATCGCACAGATCTGCATCGCGATATCGCGGCCCAGCTCGATGACGGTCTCATTGCCCTTGAGGTTCGCGGAAACGTTCAGCGACACCAGTACGGCGATGCGCCCGCCCATATGGACGTACGCGACGTTCTGGATGGTTTCGCCGCCGTCAATGTGCGCAAAGCGGCGGATCTGGATGTTCTCGCCGATGGTGAGAACCTTCTCCTGCAGCGTCTGCGCAACGGTCAGCGTGTCATTGAAGGGAGTCTCGAGGAACGCCTCGATGTCGGCGGGTTTATTCTTCAGAACAGCGGCCGCGACACCGGTCACGAACTCCTGGAAGGGAGTCGCGCGCGCGACGAAGTCGGTCTCCGAGTTGACCTCGACGATGACGCCGTCTCCGCAGCAGTCGTAGACGGTGGCGTACGCAATACCTTCGGCGGCGATACGGCCGGCTTTCTTCTTCGCGGCGGCGAGACCCTTCTCGCGCAGGAAGTCGATCGCCTTGTCGAAATCACCCTCAGACGCGGTCAGCGCCTTCTTGCAGTCCATCATGCCCGCGCCGCTGATCTCGCGCAGCCTCTGTACATCTTTCGCTGTGAATGCCATTTATTATTACCTCCGGTTATCTGATTTCATCCGCACCCGCAGGTTACGGTACCTTTTGAGGGAATCTCTCGTCTGTATCACGGCGGGAGATCCCCGCCG
>JAAZKA010000043.1 GCA_012800055.1 Clostridiales bacterium | reverse complement strand
ACAACACCGTGACAACTGCTGCCACGACCGCTTCCACGACCGCCGCCGTCAAGCCGGGTGCGCCGTTCAGCATACGCAAATTGATTGTGATCATCGGGTCGTCAATACTGATTGTCTTCGTGCTGCTGTCGGCACTGCTGCGGATTGTCAATACAAAGCGCAGGAAACGTCCGAAGCGCCGTTCGCCGGAAGGGCGCAGCAACAATACACACTATTATGACGACGAGGATTGATTCGCCATGTTTATTAAATATGAAGGCAATCCTGTTCTGGGCAGTCAGACGCTCGGCACCTGCTTCGATGTCTACGTGACAAAGGAGAAGGATCGTTATCGGATGGATTTTTCATGGCGAAAGAAAAAATCACTGGCGGTTTCCTTCAGTACGGATGGTATTCACTGGTGCGACCCGATCATCACGCTGTCGCCCGATCTCCGGACCGGCTGGGAGGATAACCTCAACCGGAACTGTGTGCTGAAGATCGACGGTCAATATCAAATGTGGTACACCGGTCAAGCCAGAGGATACAGCTTCATCGGCTGCGCTGTCAGCGAAGACGGCATCCGCTTCGAAAGGTCTTCTGCTGAACCGGTGTTGATTCCGGAACGCGGCTGGGAAAAGGAATCCGTGATGAATCCCTGCGTGCTGTATGAAAACGGGCTTTACCGGATGTGGTATGCCGCCGGTGAGACATATGAACCGAATGTGCTGGCCTATGCGGAGAGCCGCGACGGTCTGAACTGGCAGAAGGCGAAGATCAACCCGATTTTTACCGCAGCGCCGGGCAATGTCTATGAACAGGACCGGGTCGGCGGCTGTCAGGTGATGAAAACCGATGATATGGGCTATCTGATGTTCTATATCGGGTATGAAAACATTGACAAGGCCAGAATCTGCGCGGCACGTTCCGATAACGGCATCACAAACTGGCAGCGTCTGCCCGGCAACCCGGTTATTTCGCCGGACGCAGACAGCTGGGACGCGGACGCCTGCTATAAGCCCTCGTTTCTTTGGAACCCCGAGAAGGATGAATGGATTCTCTGGTACAATGGTCGCCGCGGACACGATGAATTTATCGGACTTGCGACAAGCGCCGGCCGCAGATTGTTTTAATCCGCGGGGGATAAATCCACAATGAATGGGGGCGCACATGGACAGCGCCGTGGTTTCTTTTGACGGGGATTGACAAACAGGCGCGTGTATGGTATACTGATCCCGCAATGGAGGTTTAGAAAGATGTTCGTTTCGGGTGTCTTCAAATCAACCAGGATGCTTTGCTCCGTAGAATTGGATAACGGCGAGACGTTGTGCGGAGCTTAATACGGAAAAATTCTTCCGAGTTCGCCGGTCATATGGCAGGCAAAGGTTCAGCTCAGGGCTGAGCTTATGAAGTGTTGTCATAGACCGGTGTGGGTATGAGCTTTGATGGGCACTGACGGTTTCGTCGGTGCCCTGTTTGTTTGCTTGACACGCGGACGGCTGGGTACAGCCGTCCTATTTTCGTATACGGAGGATATCTTATGAACACCTTTGACATGCGTTATCTCGGTGTCGCGGCGGATATGGCGGGCTGTCCGAACCGCTGCCGGCACTGCTGGCTGGGAGCGCACCGCAACGGACACATGAGTATCGACGACATGCGGGAAATCGCCGCCGCGTTCCGGGGATGGCGTGACGAACGCGATCGCGGCATCGCGGAGCTGGGGTTCTTCACCTGGTGGCGCGAGCCGGACTTCCGCGACGACTACCGGGAGCTGTGGGCGCTGGAGCAGGAACTGTCCGACCCCGGACGCGCCGAACGCTTCGAATTGCTGTCTTCCTGGCGGCTCGCACGCGATGCACCCTACGCACGGTGGGCGGCAACACTCCCGCCGCTGTCAGGCGGTCGGCATCACACCGCGCTGGCAGCTGTTCCTCACAAAACGCTGTCTGCCGGAGCTCCCCGATTTTCTGAAGCTGATCCGGGAGTGCCGCATCAGAAGCTTCTTCATCGGCGGCATAGATCCCGAGGGGTGCGGATACGAACTCGAAGACGAACGCATCGAGCGGGACGATCTGCGGTATATACCGGCGGAGCTGATCGCTCTGAGCCGCGACGGGCTTGACCTGCTCGGACAGCCGGAGTGTGAACTGCTCCCGAAGCTATATGCGGACGATTCGCCGCCGAACATCAGCGCGAATTTCCCGTGCCTGTTTGTAGACGCAGACTTCGACGTCTACCCGAACATCGCGGAACCGGCGCCGTGGTGGCGGCTCGGGAACCTCCGGCGCGACGGCGTCGACGCGGTGATGCGCGCCTACCGCGACGGTACGACCCCCGGGATGACCGCCAGCCACACCATCCCCACGGCAGATTTTGCACGTCGGTATGGAAACTTGAACAGCTCCAAGCTGTACGACAAGTCCGACCTCATCTGCAGATTCCTGCACCGGTGGGGCGAGGATTACATGGAGGGGATAAAATGAGCATCATACATACCCACGACGTCACGCTCTACGGAGGCCGTGACATTCCCATCGTCCTGCGTCCGTTGTGCGATGCACATCTGCCGTATCTGTACCGCTGGAACGCCGATCCGGAGGTGCTCTACTGGACCGAGGGCGATACCGACGACCGCGATCTCTCCTATCCGCCGGAGGCCGTGCACCAAATCTACGGCAGCGTCTCGCAGGCTGCGCATTGTTTTCTCATCGAGGCCGACGGCGTCCCTATCGGTGAGTGCTGGCTGCAGCAGATGAACCTCCCGGACGTCCGCGCAATGTACCCGCCTGCATGTGATGTCCGGCGCATCGACATGGCAATCGGCGAGAAGGCGTATTGGAACCGCGGCATCGGTACGCAGATGGTCAGAATGCTCGTCGACTTTGCATTCAACGGGGAGCATGTCGACGTGCTGCACTGCTTCTGCGAGGATTATAACCACCGCTCACGGCGTGTCTGGGAGAAGAACGGCTTCACGCGTGTCCTGGCCGAGCCGCTGCCGCAGCCGCAGAAAGGCCAATGGCAGTATCACTACCGTTTGACACGACAGGAGTTCATCGCGCGCCGCCGCGTCAGACCCGAGCCGTCCACCGTGTTCACGCTGCCCGTTGCGTCGCTGCAGCCGTCGCAGCTTTACATCAGCGCGGGCAAACTGCGGCTGGTGCGCGAGTGGTTCGACCCGGCGGACATATCCCGGTTCGACCCCATCCCCGTGATTTCCATCGACGGCCGCACCGTCATGACCGACGGACATACCCGTACGGCTGCCGCGTACCTGGCCGGGTGGACAGAGCTGCCCGTCTGCCGCGACACCGACCCGCTCGATCTTGCCTCTTACCGTACCAACGTACGCTGGTGTGATGAGGACGGTATCCGCTCCCCCATCGACCTTGCGGCTCGCATCGTACCACACGCGGAATATGAGCGGCTGTGGAAAAAACGGTGCATGGAGCTATAATCGATAAAGGAAAGGCTGAATAGAAAAAAAGTCCACGATTCACAAAATGTCCATTGCAAAATACGGATAAAGAGGGTATAATGAATGCAGGGGAAGTGTACGCGTGACCTTGCCCGTATTTTGGGGACGTACGGCTCCCGAAAACCGAGGTGTATCCGTGGGTCTGACATCTTTTTTTCAAAACTTCAATCTGTTCGATTTTATCATAACGATCTGCGCGGTCATCATCGCGCTGACATTCCATGAGCTGATGCACGGCGTTGTCGCCTACAAACTCGGAGACCCGACCGCAAAAAACGCCGGCCGCCTGACTCTCAACCCGCTGCGGCATCTCGACCCCATCGGGTTGATTTGCATGGTGCTGTTCCGTTTCGGCTGGGCGAAGCCGGTGCCGGTGGATATGCGCAACTTCAAGCATCCGCGGCGGGATATGGCGCTCGTCGCGGCGGCAGGGCCTCTGACGAACCTGCTTTTAGGCTTCATCTGCGTCTTCTTTTATTACGTCATCATGCTCTACGCCGACAGAGTCGTTTTTCTGCGGGCGATGGCGACATTTCTCATGGTACTGGGGAATCTGAGCGTCGGGTTCGCGGTATTCAACTTTCTGCCCATCCCGCCGCTGGACGGCTCAAGAGTCGCGGGACTGTTCCTGCCGCCCAAATGGTACTGGTGGCTGATGCGGTATGAACGCTACATTCAAATCGGGCTGCTGGTACTCTTATACCTGGGTGTGCTGACGATACCGCTGAACTGGGCACGCGGCTGGGTGATGACGGGAATCGAGAAAATCGTGCGATGGATACTGCTGTAGTCATGGAGCCGGCGTTTGTTGTCCCCGGTGAAGGACAGCAGCTGCCGGTCTTCGAGGGGCCGCTCGATCTGCTGCTGCACCTGATTGCGAAGAACAAGGTGGAGATTACCGACATACCGGTGGCGCTGATCCTTGAGCAGTACATGGATTATCTGGGGCAGATGCACGAGCTGGATATGGAGATCACATCGTCTTTCATCGTGATGGCGGCGCAGCTGATCTACATCAAAACGCAGCTTCTGCTGCCAAAGCCTGCGGAGGAGGAAGCCGAGGACCCGCGCGCGGAGCTGGCCGAGGCGCTTCTCCTCTACCGGCGCATCAAACGTCAGGCAGAGCTGCTGCGCCCGCTCACGGAAATCGGCGTCGACCGCATCCCGAAGCCGCCGTCGCCGCTGTCGGACATCCCGGCCGAGTATCACCATACACCGCAGGATTTGCTGCGGGCGCTGCGTCTGATGGGCGAACGTGCGCGGCGGGTGGCGGTACCGAAGGCGGAGAGCTTTGCGGGTGTCGTCGGACGTGAGCCGGTCCCGGTGGAGGAAAAGATCGCGCAGGTGCTGACGCTGCTGCTGCAGAAGAAGTCGGTCGAGCTGACGGAGATTTTCCGGGGCGCACGGTCACGTTCGGAGCTGGTAGCGCTGTTTCTGGCGGTTCTGGAGCTGATGAACGACCGGCGCGTGCATCTGTCGGACAGTACGGGAACCCAGACGCTGTCATTTGGGGAAGAGAAGCCGGAAAGCACGAAAAGTACGGGGAACACGGACAAGGAGAGTGAGATGTGATGGAAGCGGCGTTGATGGCGATCCTGTTCGCAGCGGGTGAACCGGTCAGTCTGGAGCGTCTGGCAGGAGCGATGGACGCACCGGAGGAAATCGTCGAGACTGCGCTGACAGAACTCTCCGACCGTCTGAGTTTTGAGCGTGCGGGAATACGGCTTTCTCGGATGCGTGATGCATACCAGCTTGCGACGGCGCCGGAATTCGCGGATCTGGTACGGCGAACGCTTGAGACACGCCGGCCTCCTTCGCTGTCGCAGGCAGCGCTCGAGACGGTGGCAATCCTCGCGTACCGGGAGCCGTGCACACGCGCGTACATTGAGCGCATCCGCGGGGTGGACAGCACGTACACGCTTTCGTCCTTATGCGACAAGGGACTTGCGGAGGAAGCGGGACGTCTGGAAGTACCAGGGCGTCCGATCTTGTACCGGCTGACGGCGAACGCGCTGCGGATGCTGGGCGTGACGTCAGTCGAGGAACTGCCGCCGCTGCCGGAAGGTGAGGAACTGCCGGCGAACACCGTCGAGACGAGTACGGAAGCGTCGGAAATACCGGCGGAGGCATCGCCGTGACCGCGCTGTGGGTGACCCTGGGCATCTGCGGGTTCCTCACGCTGCTGATGCTGATCCGCTTCGGTATCGAGGCTTCGGTCACGGACAAACGGATATTGACGGAGATCGGACAGGAGAGTACATCGTACAACGTTGAGGTTGCGCTGCGTGCAGCGGGACTGCGGCATGTCCTGCTGCCGAGGAAGCCTGCGAAAAAGCTCAGACCTCCGAAAATTAAAAAACGGAAACCGGCGAAAAAGAAGCCCGATAAACCGAAGAAGCCGCTGTCGGAACACATTCAGAGCATAACGGCATTGCTGCAGAGTGTACAGCATACAAAGCGGCCGCCGTTTCGGTCGATGCATGTATCGCTGAACGCGTTCATGGTAATCGGTACGGATGACGCGTACAAAACGGCTAAGGAATACGGGGCGGTCTGCGCGGCGCTTTCGATTCTGACACCGCTGCTGTACCAAACCTTCGATGTACACAACTGCTCGATACGGGTGGACGCGGACTTCTCGGTGTCATGGACACGCGTGGGGCTTGATGTACAGCTCACAACCTGTCTGGGTTCGTTGATTCTGGATGGGCTGGCATTTCTGATTGCATATCTATACTACAGACCCAAGACCAAGGTCAAAGAGGAAAACAAAAGCGGAAGGAAAGGATATAAAACATGGAAGAGCATCCGATCAACGAAATGATGGGACTGAGCCTGGAAAAAATCCGCGAGATGGCGGACGCGAACACGATTGTCGGAACGCCGATCACGACGGCGGACGGTACGATGCTGATCCCGATCTCGAAGATAAGCTTCGGTTTTGCGACGGGAGGCGCGGACTTCGGCGGTCGCGAGAAGCAGACGGAGAAGCCGGATGTGACGACGACCGACCGGAAGTCAAACTTCGGCGGCGGCGCGGGTGCCGGTGTGAACATCACGCCGATTGCGTTCATGGTGATTGCACCGGACGGGAACGTGCGGCTGATGACGATCGGCGCGCCGGCGTCGACGGCGCTTGACCGCGCGGTTGATCTGATTCCCGACATTTTACAGCGCGTCCAGAACTTTATCGAGAACCTAAAGGCGAAGCATGACAATGCGGAAGAGGAAGCCGCATCCGAAACGTAAAAAGCCACAAACCCCGCCTCCGCTGGTATAAACGCGGAGGCGGCGAATCATGCGCCGGAAGCCATCCCGCGCAGGCGTGCGTCTCGATGATGTACACGGCGCTTGTGGGGGTATGTGGTTTGCTGTCGCCTCTTCCGGAACAGGCAGGTACGCTGTCGTCTTTT